>CAYWPZ010000272.1:0-6161 GCA_964460135.1 uncultured Caldilineales bacterium
GGTTGCGTTTTCCGCTCAGTTCATCAATCGAATAGCCAAGCCACACAAGTGAGAACTTGTGAGCACGCATGTAGTCAATCGCGTTGGCTGCGTAGGGCGGTGAGGTGACGATCAAGTCGACCGAGCTATCTTCAAGCGGCAACTGTTGTGCGTTCCCAAGTTCAAGACGTGGTTGCAGTCGGGATTGGGCCGGCGCTGGGAGATTAGCAAGATTCTTTTGTAGTCGTTTTTCGAACTCGTCGATTGATGAGCGAAGCCGCTTGGTGAGCATATCGGCTCTTGTTGGATTGACGCTACTATGCTTGCGGTCTTCGATCACCCGCCCATTCTCATCGATAACGATCTTTGCTTTGTGTGGCCGCGTATCCGCCAGGTCAAGGGCAAGCGATATTCCCCCTGACTTAGTAATGATGATGGCGGAAACAATGACTTCGAAGAAAGTTCGAATCTCCTGGTCTTCCATCTTCTCTATCTGGCGAAGCAGCGACCTTAGCTGAATCTGAGTATCTGGATGAAACCAGTAGTCAACGAACGATTGTGTTTCATCATCCCACATGCCTTCAAGTTCTTGCGTAAGAGTATGGTACTCATTCCGCAATGAGTTGCGGGCGCGATTGATGATTTCGACGCCAATCTTTGCCAGTCGATTTTTGTCAAGCGCCGTCGTCTTGGCCCTGGCGACTCTCACCGCCAAAGGATCGATATCGAAGCCCAGAGCGAACCTGCCGGTCAAGTGGGCTTCGACCACAGTCGTTCCCGATCCCATCATCGGATCCAGGACGGCATCGCCCGGCCCGCTCAGTTCGTCGATGAACTTGGCGGACAGCTGGGGCGGATACTTGGCCGGAAAGGCATGAAAATGATGTGTGGCATAGCTGCCATCGCCGTGAAAATCAAGATCGCCGGCAAGCAGCGCCGTCAGATCACCTGATGGCGCCGGCGCAAGAGGCTGGGGATCGTCGAATAGACCGGGCTGGCGAATATCCATGGCAAAAACGCTCGAAGCCAATTCGGCTCCCAAACCAAGGTCAGTTTGGCGAGGCGATGAGTGCAAGGTTAACACAAATGTTCTAGAGGGCGAAATGGACAGAGCCGACGTCGCTTTGCCCCAACGCGCTCCGATCACAGCCAGTCGCGGCGGCGGAAGTAGGCCAGCAAGACCGCAGCCACGGCCGCCATGAGTCCCAAAGCAAGGAGATAGCCGAAGCGCCAGCCCAATTCCGGCATGTTCCACGGCCAGGTGGTGTCGAAGTTCATGCCATAGACGCCGGCCACGAAGCTGAGCGGGATGAAGATGGTGGAGATGATGGTCAGCACCTTGACGACTTCGTTCATGCGGGTGCTGACACTGGAGAGATAGAGATCGGTGAGGTCAGAGGCGAATTCGCGGTAGGCTTCCACCAGGTCGATGAGCTGGATGACATGGTCATAGGCGTCGCGCAGATAGACGCGTGTTTCGGGCGCGACCAGGGGGATGGGGTCGCGCACCAGCTGGTTGAGCGCCTCGCGCTGGGGCCAGATCGTCCGCCGCAGGCTCAGCAGCCCGTGCCGAATCTGGTGGATTTGGTGTCGGGTGGCGGGGGTGGGGTCGTCGAGAATGCCTACTTCCAGCTCTTCCAGGCGCTCGCCGAGGACCTCGAGGACGGGAAAGAAGCCATCGAGGGCGGCGTCGATGAGGGCGTAGGCCAGATAGTCGGGGCCAGAGCGACGGAGGTTGCCGTTGCCGCCGCGCAGTCGCAAGCGCACGGGGCCCAGGCAGTCGCCGGGCAGGTGCTGGAAGGTGAGGAGGAAGGCGGGGCCGACGAACATGCTCATCTGTTCGATCTGGAGATCCATGGCCGCCAGCGACGCCATGTGGGTGACGAGAAAGAGCCGCTCGCCGTAATCATCGACTTTGGCCCGCTGGTGCAGGTTGATCACGTCCTCCAGGGCCAGGCGATGCAGGCCAAAGAGGGCGCCCAACTCCTGGAGGACGCCCACATCGCCCAGGCCATCGACGTTGACCCAGGTGACGGGCCAGGAGCTGAGGTAGGGGGGCAGATCGGCGATGCGTTCCACATCGGCTTCGACCAGATCATCCGGCCCGTAGGCGATGACGCTGATGCGCGGCGGGCTTTCGTTCGGGTCGGGCACCAGGGTGCCGGGCGGCGAGCCGGGCGGCACCCGGCGACGGCGGTGATGGGGCAAGCGGGTGCGAAAGGTGTTCATGCTGGCCCTGGTGAGAGGGGGCGAAATGGGAGGCGCCTGGGCGACAGCCGTGGTTGGGCGTGAGGCGTGGGCTGCAACTGTTTTACGCTTCACGCCTCACCATCCCATAGAGCTGTTCCAGGCGGGGGACGATCTGTTCCCAGCCGTAGTTCTTCTCGACGAAGGCCCGCCCGCGCCGGCCCAGGGCGGCAGCAGCGGACGGATCGGCTAATAGCCGGCGGCAAGCGGCGGCAAAATCGGCGGCTAAATCGGCCAACGCCAATTGTATGCCATCCGTCACCGGGTAGCCATCGGCGCCCAGGCGGGTGGAGACGACCGGCCGGGCCATGGCCATGGCTTCGAGGAGTTTCAGGCGCGTGCCGCCGCCGGCGAGGAGGGGGGCAACGACCAGGTCGGCATGAGCAAGGTAGGGGCGGATGTCATCCACGGCGCCGGTGTTGGTGACGGCGGGGAGCAGGCGGTGGGGAGCCAGGCGGGGATGGGGGTCGCGCCCGACGATCCAGAAGTGCGGATGGCAGTCGGCCAGGGCCGGCAGAATGCGTTGGGCGAACCAAAGGGCGGCGTCGATGTTGGGGCGAAAGTCCATCTTGCCGGTGAAAACGAGATGGGGGCCGGGGTGGTGGAAAGGGGTGGGGGCGGGATGGCCGGGGTCGTAGTAGGTCAGGTCGACGCCGTTGGCCGCAACCACAGGCTGGAGGCCGGGAGCCAGCCGGGCTAGCTCGCCGGCGTCGGCGTCGCTCACGGCGGCGACGCCGGCCACGGCTTGCAGCAGGCGGCGCTCGTAACGACCGAGTTTGGCGGTCTGGATGGCGGAATAGGCCGCGGCGGGCCAGCGCCGGGGCTGTTGCAGGTCGGCCAGGAAGGCGCGTCGCTGGAGCAGGCTTTCGGCGTTGTGGGCGTCGTAGACGATGGGCGGGAGGGGGACGCCAGCCTGGCGCAGGGCGTAGAGATAGGGGGCCATCTCGATGCCCTCGATCTGGATCAGGTCGGGGGGGTGAGCGAGGATGTGGGCGCGGAGGCGGGCGCAGGCGGCGGGGGTCCACAGCCGCAGGGCCATGTCGGGCAGGGGGCTGAGGAGGGTGTCGCGCAGGCGGCGGGAGGGGAGCCGGCGAGGTTGGGGCGCAAGCAGGAGATGGCGAACGAGCGAGAGCAGCGGGCCGGGGTCGGGTTCTGCGCCGGCAGCGGTGAGACTGAAGAGATCGATGGTGTGGCGCGCGGCCAATCCGGCCAACAGATTGAAATTGCGCTGACTGGCGCCCTGGTGGGGCGGAAAGGGAAGCTGGGGGGTGAGAAACAGCAAGACGGGCTGCGGGTGCACAGGGATCATGATCTGGTTAGGAACCGGGCGAGCCGTGGAAACGCAGACGGCTGCGCAGGTCGTCCAGATAGTGGGGTGAGGCGACCAGGAGGGGGATGGTCAGTTTGGCGCCGTCGAACATCTGCGCCAGGGGGAGGGGCGAGCCGTCGAGCAGAACCGCCCGGCCGCCGGCCCGTTCGAGGATGGGCAGGGCCGCGGCCACGTCCCAGAGGGCTGTGCCGGTGTTGACCGCGCCGACGCCGCTGCCGCGGGCGACAAAGCAGATGTTGGCCGCGCAGGAACCAAAGCCGCGCACCTTGCCGGGAAAGTCGATCTGCCACCGGCGATGGGCGTCGGCGGCGCCGAAGATCATGCTGTCGATGTGCAGGGGACCGGGCGGCAACACCTGGATGGGGGCGTCGTTGAGGGTGGCGGGGCCATCGAGACCGGCGGCAAAGCAGTCGCTCGTGGCCGGCAGGTAGACGATCCCAGCCGCTGCTCTCTCCTCCACCATCAGACCGATACAGACGGCCCAGATCGGCAGGCCGGCGGCGAAGACGGCCGTGCCGTCGATGGGGTCGAGCACCCATGTGCGCCCCGAAGTCGCCTGTTTCCCGGCGCCCTCCTCGCCCAGGATGCCGTCGGCGGCATAGCGGCGGTGCAGCTCGTGGCTCAGGAAGTGTTCTACGGCCCGGTCGGCCTCGGTGACGAGGGTAGCGTCGGGCTTCCACTGGGCGACGGTTCGCCGATAGAAGCCGAGGGCGATGTCGCCGGCCGCATGGGCCAGATCGATCAGCCAGGGGAGGTCGAAGTCGGGTGTCAGGGCCATAACAGCGTTCTGATTCGGCAACCCAAAAGGGTGTCCCGCCGCCGGCTACGCTCCCCGCGCCTTCCGCACCGCGGCGCTGATCGCCGGCAGCACCTGATGCAGGTCGCCGATGACGGCGTAGTCGGCCAAGGCCACGATCTGGGCCTGGCGATCGGTGTTGATGGCCAGGATGCGCCTGGCTCCTTTGGCCCCCACCATGTGTTGGATGGCTCCGCTGACGCCGCAGGCGATGTAAAGATCGGGGGCGATGCGCGTCCCGGTCTGGCCGATCTGGTCGCTGTGCGGGCGCCAGCCGGCGCTGGTGACGGCCCGCGAACAGCCCACCACACCGCCCAACAGCGCTGCCAGTTCTTCCAGCACGGCAAAGCCCTCGCTGCTGCCCACGCCCCGGCCGCCGCCAATGACCAGGCGGGCGTCGGTGAGCGAGAGTTTGTCGCCGCCGCTCCTTTCGCGGCGGATCACTTGCACAGTCAGGTCGCGGGGGGCTAGGGTGGGGGTGAAGGTTTCGATGGTCAGGGCTACGGGTGCAGCCAGGGGCGCGGCCTCGTGCGTGTGTGGGGCGACGGTGAACAGCTTGGGCGCGCCAGACAGCCGGGCTTCCTCCAACAAACTGCCGCCCCAGCGCAGCCGCGTGACCAGGTACTCGTCGCCGGGCTGGACGGCGATGCAGTTGGCGGCCAGGGGCAGGTCGGCGGCGGCGGCCAGGTGGGCCATCACCTCGTTGCCGTGTTCGCTGCCGGCCGCAACCACGGCCTGGGCGCCGGCGGCGGCGAGCTGGGCGATGCTGGCGGCCCAGGCCGCGGGCGCGTAGCTTGTCAGTCGCTCGTGCGCCACCAGATGGACGCGGCTGACGCCGTAGGCAGCCAGTTCCTCGGCCAAAGGCCGCGCTTCCTCGCCCACGATCACGGCCTGCAGCGGCCCGGCTAACTGCCCGGCCAGATGGCGGCAGAAGGTGAGCATTTGCAGCGAAAGTTTGCTCAGTTTGCCCTCTTCGTGTTCGACGAATGCCAGGATCATGGTCACACCATCCTCAGTTCTTTGAGCAGGTCCACCACGTTGGCCGCGGCGGCCGGGCCTTCGCCCAGGATCTGCACCGTGCTCTCCTGCTCTTTGGGCACGACCAGGCGGGCCTTACCCAGGCCGCCGGGCTGCCGCGTAGGTTCGATCACCTCGATCGGTTTCTTCTTGGCCCGCAGCTTGCCCGGAAGCGAAGGATAGCGGGGATAGTTGATGCCCTCCTTGACCGTGACCACCGCCGGCAGAGGCGTCTGGTAGACCTCGGAGCCGTTGGCCAGCGGGCGTTTGGCTGTGAGCAGGCCGTCAGCGATGCTGATCTCCTTGACGCCGCTGATGCAGGGCAGACCCAGGGCATGGGCCACGCGCGCCCCCACCTGGTAGCCGCCGGCGTCGGCAGATTCGTTGCCGAAGAGCAGCAGGTCGAAGGGCCGCCCGGCGATGGCGGCAGCGATGGCCCGCGCCGTGGCCTGAGCGTCCCAGTCGCCGCCATCAGTTTGCAGCAGGATGGCGTTGTCGATGCCCTGGGCCATGGCGTAGCGCAGTTGTTCGGTGGCTGCCTCTGGCCCCAGGCTGAGGACGGTGGCTTCGCCGCCGTGCTTCTCCACCAACCGCACAGCTTCCTCCACCGCGCACTCCTCGTGCGGGCTGACATCGAAGCCCAGCAGCCGGGTATCGATCTCCTGTTCGTCGGGGGTGAGGAGGATGCGCGACCCCGGCGCCGGGATGCGTTTGACGCAGACGAGTATGTTCATGGTGCTACACCTTCATCCGCGTGTCTTCCGGGTCGAACAATGGCGTATTTCCCACCAC
>CAYWPZ010000273.1:0-6122 GCA_964460135.1 uncultured Caldilineales bacterium
GCTCCTCAAGTCTAACGCAGTTGCGCTGCCAATGCAATTGCGCGGCGCGTCAGTCGAACTGGCTTTCTGCGCCAGCCACTGGCTATGGAACTCCGGTCGCTGGCCAGTAGCCAGCGCTTGTTGCAACGCCGTCAGGGTCAGTTCCTGGTGCAGAGTCTGGCCCAGATGCCAGCCACGGACCGAGCGAGTGAAAACGCCCACCACCGCCAGGTAAGCGAAGTCATTGCGCAGGCGGATGTAGGTGATGTCAGAGACCCAAAGCTGCTCTGGCTGCTCGACCTGGAGGCCCAGAACCAGGTTTGGTTACCTGGGAAAGCTGTGTTCGCTGTTGGTTGGGCGCCGTTTTCGCCCACGGGCGCAGGTCCCCGGTGACGGGCAAGACCCGCCCCAGTGGGTGCCTTAGGAGGTGCGCATGATCAGCAGGAGGTAGATACGGAACTCCCCATACTCGTAGGCCCCGAGGTCGGGTTGGGCGTCGCGGGCGCGGCCGTCGAAGTCGTCCAGCGGCGCGGCGCTGGCCAGGCCGGCGTCGATGGCAGGGCTGCCGGCCAGCAGGTGGGCGTCGAAGCTGTCGGCCGCCGTGCTGGCCAGGCCGGGGCCGAGGCCGCAGAGGTCGTGGTCGCCGAGGCAGAGATCATTCTTCACCCCGTTGATCAGCGAGTAGTCCAGGTCGAAGGGGTTGGCCGGGAAGGTCTCCTGGTAGATCAGGCAGGTGCGCTCCAATGGCTGCAAGAAATCGGTCTGGCCCTGGAAGATGTTGTTGCGCAGCCGCGCCCGCTCGCTGCCGTTGCAGCCGCCGTAGCACTCCGCTGTCACCAGGCAGTCCCCCTCGCTGGTGAAGGTGTTGTGGGTCACCGTCACCTGGTCGCCGGCGGTCAGGCCCAGGGCCAGGGCGTCGCCCAGGGCGCGGCAGTGATCGACATCATGCGTGAAGGGCTGGCCGGCGAAGAAGCCACAGTTGCCGGCCAGGATCGAGTTCTCCAGGGTGAACGGCCCGCGGTAGGTCTTGACCTGGTTGCCGGCGTTGCCCTCGACCTTCGTGCGGCGGATGGCGATGCTGGAGCCGGGCGCGCGGATGTAGAGGAAGTCCAGGCCGTCGGAGGTGTTGTAGCGGATCACCGAATCCTCGATCAGCCAGCGGCCGCCGCTCTCGCCGGTGGCCACGCCGTCACCGTAGCCGCCCGCCGACTGGCCCGGCCAACAGCCCGTGGGCTGCTGGCCGGGCCAGGTCTCGCCGCAGCCGTTCCATTCCACCGTCCAGCGTCGGAAGATCAGGTTGCCGGCGTTCGAGTCGCCGAACTCGTCCCATAGGTCGCCGTCCCAGCCCACCCAGCCGTTGCCGGCGATGCGCACCCGCTCCACCGTCCAGTCGGTCAACCGGCCGGCATGCACGCCCCCCGCGGCCAGGCCGTGGATGTCCAGGTCGTGCAGATAGACGTTGGCCGCATCCTCGGCGTGCAGGCCGTAGCCGGCCCAGTCGCCGTAGGGCGGGGCGTCGCGCGCGCAGGCCAGGCCGCTGGAGTGGAACTCGACGCAGCCGGAGTGGTCGGTGATCTCCAGATAGCCGATCTCCAGATTGCTGGAATCGGTGAGGTTGAGGATGAACCAGGGCCGCTCCGCGCCCCACAGTTCGGGTGGGTTCTTACTGTCGCCGAGGATGCGGGTGGGATGGGCGGCGTCGGGGCCGCCGGGGATGGGCGACATCAGGCAATCGAAGGCGCCGGCAGCGTCGCAGGCATCGGCGCCGGGCGCGCCGTAGCCCATGCGGTAGCTGCCGGCGGCGATGAAGAGCGTGTCGCCGCCGGCGATGCGCGGCGTCTCCATCGGCGGCAGGCCGCGGAAGGGGTGATCCCAGGCGCAGGGCTGGTTGAGGCCGCTGCCGGGATAGGCCGCGTTGGCCCGGCCTGTGCACTGCTCGGCAGAGCCGCCGTCGGGGCGGATGTAGTAGGCGACGCTCTGTGGTTTGAACCCAGGGGAAGAGGCCTGGCCGGGAGGCGACGATGAAAGGACACGGGGCAGCAAGGTTGTATGGGGCAAACGGTCGCGCAGGCCAATATCGATCCCCGTTGCCGCCCCGCCCGCGCGGATGGCAACCACATCCGGCTGGCCGTCGCCGGTGGGATCGTACCAGCCGAACGGCTCGTCCGGCTGCGGCGGCCCCATGTCGCCGCCGAGGTCGATGAAGGCGCCAACGAGATAGTCGCCATCCGACAGATGGGGGATGGTGTAGACGCCAGCGCCGCTGATGACGGCGGCATGCGCCGGCGGCCCCGGATCGCCCTGGCGCCCGGCAAAGATGACGATGTTATGCGTCCCCGTGATCACGCCGGTGGTGGCGATGCGGCCGCTGATGCTGCCCGCCGCCGGCGGCGGTGGGTCGGCCAGGAGGATATCCACGGCCGTGATCACGGCGCCGGCGGTGACGGTCAGGGGGTTGAGAGCGTAGCCGCCCATGGGGTCGATGGCGGGGTCCGGTGGGCCGCCGGAATCATCCGCATCCATGCCGGCGTAGAGATGATAAACCCCGGCAGCAACGGTGAGGGTGTAGGGGCCGGGGCCGCTGCGCATCATGGCATAGACCGGCGGGACGCCCAGCGTGGTGGTGAAAGCGCCGACCCACACCATGTGTGTGCCCGTCACCGCGCCGGTGTAGGCGAGATCGCCGCTGATCAGGGCAAGGGAAGCGGGCCTGCCCACCGCGACCTGCGGCGGGGAGGGCCAGGCCGCCACGACCGCGGTCAGCAGGGCGAGCAGGAAGCCCGCCCCGGCCAGGCCCGCCAGCAAGAGCTTGTCCGCGGCCCTGCGGCCGGGGAATTGCAGCTTGTTCATGGGCGAGATTTGGTCATCATGGGCAGCCAGGCCGGGTAGCCGACGAAGAAGGTGACGCTGGCAGCCCCGGCCATGCCGTCGCTATCGGTGACGGTGGCGGCGACAGTGTGTTCGCCGGCGGCCGGCGGGGGCAGGATCACCTGCGCGCCGCTGCCCAGGCCGCCGGCGATGTCATCGCTCCAGCGCAGGGCCGAGCCGGGCAGCAAGCCATCCTCGCGGTCGAAGGCGAAGCCGATCAGCACAACCGCCTGGCCGGGCGGGAAGAAATGGTTGAGTTCGGGCTGAGAAATGACCACGCCGGGCGCTTTGCGGGCCACGCTGAAGGTGCCGCTCTCACCCTGGCCGCTGCGCATGCCGTCGTTGGCCAGCACGCGGATGCGGGCCTGGCCCGCGGCCCCGGCCAGCGTCTCCAACTCGATCTCATAGCGGTCGACGATGAGGCTGGTGGCCAGATTGACCCAGGTGGCCCCGCCATCGCGGCTGTACATGACCACGTAGGTGAGGGCGTCGCCGTCTTCGTCGTGGGCCGACCAGCGGATCTCGCCCAGCCCGCTTGCCGGCCAGACCGTCCCGGCGGCGGGGCTGAGGACGGCAACGGTGGGCGCGTGCGCGCTCATCTCCCGGCTGAAGAGCGTCGTATCGCCCTCTTTGATCAGGATGCGGGCGACGCCGGGCAGGTCGGGCAGCAGTTGGCGGAAGGGATGGGCCTCCTCCTCCTCGTGCTCGTGTCGCTCTTCGTGCAGCGGATCGAAGCGGCGGCTGAAGAGCACAGTCCCGGCCGCGTCCTGGAGTTCGATGGTGTAGCGGCCGGCGGTGTTGGCCGCGACGGGCGCGGGCAGGGCAGAGACACGGTAAATCGGGCGCACGGTCAGGGTGGGGTCGAAGCGCCCGGCCGCCAGCCAGAAGTGCTCAGGCTCGCCCACCTGTGGGCCGAGGCGGCCGGGCACCGCCGGCGAGGCCGCGGAGCAGAAATCGTAGTTGTCGACCAGGGCCAGGTAGGTGTGTGGGGAGATCCACTTGCCCAGGCCAAAGCCATAGGACATCATGTCGTGGTAATGCAGAGCGTCGGCCGCGGCCAGGCGTTTGGCGTTCATGTTCCAGGTGTCGAAACTGACGACGCCGATGCCGCCGTGCGGATAGGGCCACTCCTCCCAATCGCCGCCGTCGCCCTCGCCGTGGTCGTTGCTGGCATGCTGGCGGCCCAGATTGTGGCCGATCTCGTGGGTGGCGGTGTCGCGACGCCCCTGGCGGCCCACGGCCACGCAGTCATCCACGCGGGCCACGCCGCTCCACTGGCCCAGAGGATTGGCGGCATCCACAGGGCCAAAGGGGACGGTGGTGCTGATGACGCCGTAATAGTGGCCCTCGGCCCAGCCGCAGGCCCAGAAATTGTCCTCGTAGCAGACGAAACGGTCGGCCAGATCATCCAGCAGATCGCTGCGGCCTTCGGCGGTGGTCAGATTGTGGTCGGTGCGGAGGATGCGCTCGGCGTCGAGATGCACGGCCACATCTTGTTCGTCCACCGGGTAGATCTTCTTGATCTTCTCGAACAGGTCGGTGCTGCTGACGGGGATGGCGTCGGAGGCGCCGCGGGTGTAGCGGATGCGGACAGGGTAGATGTGCAGGAAGTCGTGCTCGTGGAAGATGAGGCCGCGCTCGGTGACGCTATTGTTGCCGTTGCAGGCGGGGCATTCCTGGGCGCGGGCGGCGACGACGGCGTAGAGGTCGATGCCACCGGCGCGGGCGGCGTCGGTCCAGTCGTCGGGCAGCAGGAAGTTGGCCGTGCGCTCGGCATAGTTGCGCAGTTCGGCCAGCCTAGCGCCCCAGACGACGAAGGGGAGGGTCGTCTGCAATGGCCCGCCGGGCAGCAGTTCACCCGTGCCGTTGTCCCAGCCCACCAATGACACCTCGATGTCTTCCAGGCGTTGGTACATGGCATCGCCGGGGCCGATCTTGTTGAGATAGACATAGACGCGGGCCACGGTCAGCTTGTCCGCCACCAGCGGGATGCTGTTGTCGCCCTCCTCGCAGCCGTCCAGGTCGGCGGGGTCGCCGAAGCACTGTGTGACCTGGGTGACTTCGATGCCGGCGGCTTCCAAGTCCATGTTGGAGGGCTGGGAGGTGGGCGTCGGGGTGGGCGTGGGTGTGCGCGGGTAGACATAGCCGAAATCGGCCCCGACCACATGCTGGCCCGGCTGCGGCTGCACCAGCAGGGGGTTGCAGCAGGTGGTGCGCACCAGCGGCGCCGGCACGGTGCTCTCGTCTACGGTGACTTCATAGAGCAGGTCGCCCTCCAGTCCGGCGAAGAGATAGTGGCCTTCGTCGTCGCTGAACTGGGTGGCGAGGAGGTCATCGCCCCGGAACAGGTCGAGGCGGACGCGGTCGATGCCATCCTCGCCGGGGTCCTGCTGCTCGTCCTCATCTTCGTCCTCCCACACCCGGCCGGCGATGGAGGCGCGCGGGGGCGGACCGAAGCCGAAATCGACATCGCGCTTGTCCTCGCCCGGCTGAGGCAGCGCGGTCTGCGGGTTGCAGCAGGTGGTGAGGGTGTAGCCCGTGGGCAGGGATTGTGTTTCCACCTCCACCTGATAGCTTTGGCCTCCCTCCAGGCGGCGGTCGAAGACATAGTGGCCGACGGCGTCGGTGAAGATGGTAGCGAGGATGGCGTTCTGGCGGCGCAGGCGCAGGAAGACCTGGGGGATGCCAGGCTCGTTGCTATCCTGCATCCCATCCCGGTCGTCATCCCGCCAGACGCGGCCGCCGAGGGTGGCGGGTGCGGGGGTGGGGGTTGGAGTGCCGGTGGATGCAGGGGTGGGCGTCGGCGTCGGCGTGCGGGTGGGCGTCGGCGTCGGCGTGCGGGTGGGCGTCGCCGTCGGCGTGCGGGTGGGTGTGTGGGTGGGCGTCGGCGTGCGGGTGGGTGTGTGGGTGGGCGTCGGCGTGCGGGTCGGCGTGCTGGTGGGCGTGGTGTAGTCGATCACTAGCCGCGGGCGGTTTGCGGACAGGCTGCTCTCACGGCTGCCAAAGCCCCGCCAGCCGATCGTGCTCTCGCTTTTGCTGAGCAGGGCCAGACCGCGGTTGGGCGACCCGTTCACCCAGGTCTGGGCCAGGGTGGTCACGTCCCAACTGTAGTAGCCCAGGCCCAAGCCCACGCCCAAGACGTTGTTGGCCCCGGTGTAGGCCGGCTGGTTGTTCCAGGTCACGGCCAGCTCGTCCCAGATGGCGTCGATGCGCTTCAGTTCCACATCCAGCACGGCCGGCGCTGCCGACGTTTGCAGCAGATAGGCCTCGAATCG
>CAYWPZ010000274.1:0-6075 GCA_964460135.1 uncultured Caldilineales bacterium
GCGGGCGGGGGTTTGGCAGCCGGGGTGCGGGCGGGGTGGCCGGCGGCGGGCGGGTTGACAGGTTCGGGCGCGGGTTTCGCAGCAGGTGTGCGGGCGGGTTTGCCGGCGGCGGGCGGGCTGGCCGGCGCAGGCTGGGCCGGCGCAGGTTTGGCTGCGGCGGGCGCGGCGGCGGGTGCGGCTCTTTCGGCGGTGGCTTTCGCTCGCTGGGTTTTGGCTGGGGCCGGGGGCGGCGGGGGGGGAGGAGGTGGGGGAGGGGGAGGAGGCGGCTCAGGGGTGGTTTCGGCTTCTTTGACGCGGGGGATGACGACGGCCAGCAGGCGTTGCACATCGCCGTCGGTCAGTCCGGCCACCTGGCGGCCGCGCGCCGCCCTTCCCGCCAGCGGCGCGTCCTCCAACCGCAGCACGCGCATGGGGCCTTTGCTGAGGATGGGGAACATCTCCGGTTCGGCGTCGACCACGGCCACGGCCTCGATGGCGCCCTGGTTGGCGACCAGTTTCATGGCGGCGACGCCGCTGCCGTAGCGTTTTTGCTGGGGATACTGGCCCACGTCGGTGCGCAGGCCCACGCCCTTGCTCGTGAGTAGGACGACCTGTCGCCCTGGCTTGCACAACCCGGCCCCGGCGATCTGGTCGCCCGGCTCCAGCTTGATCGCCAGGACGCCCGCCGCCGCCAGCCCCATCACCCGCACATCGTCCTGGCCAAAGCGGATGGCCTGGCCCAGCCGCGTGACCAGGAGCAGGTCGTCGGCGCTCTCGCACAGCACCACGCCCGCCAGAGCATCGCCGGCGGGTACGTTCATCACCAGCGGCGAGGTGTGGGCCGCGCCCAAAAGTTCGGAGACGGCGATGCGTTTGCAGCGGCCCTCGCGGGTGTAGAGGAAGAGGCTGGGGCCGGCGGCGTCGCCGTTCTCCTCCGGCGCCGCCAGTTCCGGCGCCGCCAGGGCCAGCATGGCCACAACCTCGTCGTCAGGGCGCAGTTCCACCTGCTCGGTGAAGTGCGGGCCTTCATCTTCGGGCAGTTGGTGGATGGTCTTGGCCACAGTCTGGCCGGCGGCAGTGAAGAGGAAGATGGAGTCGCGCGCCGGGGCGGCGGCGAGGGCGATGGGGGCGTCGGCGGTGCGGCGGGGCAAGGAGCCGCGGCGTCGCCCGGCCAACGACTGACGGAAGAGTTGGCCGCTCTTGGTCAGGAGGACGAGCACCTCCTCCTCCGAGAGGAAATCGCTGGCGATGAGGGCGGGGCCTTGTACATCAACGATCTGGGTGCGACGGGCGTCGCCGTATTTGGCTTTCAGGGCCAGCAGTTCGTCCTTGATTACGCCCAGCATTTTCTGCGGGTGCGCCAGCAGGTCCTCGAGATAGCGGATGCGCTCTTTCAGTTCCTTGTATTCGGCCTCCAACTTCTGCCGCTCCAGTTGCGACAGGCGCTTGAGCGGCATGTCGAGGATGGCCTGGGCCTGGATCTCGGTCAGTTTGAAGCGTTCCATCAACCGGGTGCGGGCCGTATCGGTGTCGGGGCTGCGGCGGATGACAGCGATGACTTCGTCGAGGTTGGCGAGGGCGATGAGCAGGCCCTCGAGGATGTGCGAGCGTTCTTTGGCCCGCGCCAGGTCATATTCCGAGCGCCGGCGCACGATCTCGCGACGATGCTCGATGAAAAGCTGGAGCATGCGCTTGAGCGAGAGCAGGTGCGGCTCGCCGTTCACCAGGGCCAGAGCGCTGACACCAAAAGTCTGGCGGAGTGGAGTCAGCTTGTAAAGTTGCTCCAGGATGTCTTTGGCCTCGACATTGCGGGTCAGTTCGACCACGATCCGCATCCCCTGCCGGTCGGATTCGTCGCGCAGGTCGGCGATGCCCTCGATGCGACCGTCGCGCACCAGCTCGGCGATGCGCTCGACCACGCGGCCGTTGGTGGTCTGATACGGCAGCTCGGTGACGACCAGCCGCGTGCGGCTGCGGCTCATGGCTTCGACGTGGACTTTGGCCTGGACGGTGAGCCGGCCCCGCCCGCTGGCATAGGATTTGGCGATGGTGTCTTCCCGGCCCTCTTTGCTGTCGAGATAGCGGAAGACGATGCCGCCGGTGGGAAAATCCGGGCCTTTGATGTAGAAGAGCAGGTGTTCGAGCGTGATCTCATCGACGGCGTGGTAGTGGTCGAGCATGAAGGCCAGGGCGTCCACTACTTCGCCCAGGTTGTGCGAGGGCAGGTTGGTGGCCATGCCTACGGCGATGCCGCTGGCGCCGTTGAGCAGCAGGTTGGGCAGGGCCGAGGGCAGGACGAGCGGCTCTTTGAGGGTGTCGTCGAAGTTGGGGCCGAAATCGACCGTGTCTTTGTCGATGTCGGCCAGCATCTCCCCGGCGATCTCGCTCAGTCGGGCCTCGGTGTAGCGCATGGCGGCGGCGTTGTCGCCATCGACCGAGCCGAAGTTGCCCTGGCCGTCGATGAGCGGGTAGCGCATCGAGAAATCTTGCGCCAGCCGCACCATGGCGTCGTACACGGCCACATCGCCGTGGGGGTGGTATTTGCCCAGCACCTCGCCGACGATGCGCGCGCTCTTTTTGTAGGGCCGGTCGTGGCGCAGGCCCATGTCGTGCATGGCGTAGAGGATGCGGCGATGCACCGGTTTGAGGCCATCGCGCACGTCGGGCAGGGCGCGGGCCACGATTACGCTCATGGCGTAGTCGAGATACGCCCCGCGCATTTCGTGGTCGATGTCGATGGTTTGGACTTTGCCAAGGGGGTCGAGGGTGGGCATGGGGATTGCGAATTGCGAATTGCGAATTAATGGTGTGTTATTAACCATTTCAAGGACAAGTCTTCGATATCGGATTCAAGTCCTTTTTCAGCATAAAGCGAGAAATCACGCACGGCACTGGCGTGAACCGGCGATTTGTTGGCGATGGTCTCATCCTCCAGAAGGTCGAACAAGCTCGGTGATGCGCTTTGCATGTTTGGCTTGTGTTCGGTGTTGCGCGCTTGCACAAAATCGCCCATGCGCTCGGTTCCGATGACGAATCGCCTGAGGATGGCCTCGATAGCCTGCTTACTGTTATCGACGCCGATCCAGCGCCGGCCAAGCAGGTGGGAGACAGCCAGGGTGACGCCAGAACCGGCAAAACAATCGAGCACGATGTCGCCCGGATTCGACGACGCCTGAATGATGCGCGCCAATAGATCAGGATTCTTTTCGGTGGGATAACCGGTAATCTCGAAATTCTGGTTATGGGCATCCCGAAAATCCAGCCAAATGTCCTGCGCCGGCTTGCCTTCACTTTCATCGAGAAAGACCTTACGGCGCGGATTGCCGTTGGGAGACCAGTAAATCTCGCCTCGCTGATCCATTTGCTCGAGGGTGGTGGGCGTGTACTGCCAGTGCTTGCCGGGTGGTGGGTTCATCCCGCGCCACGGTTGCCCGGTTTCGCCGTTGCGCGTGCCTGGCGCATGGATCGGCACTTTTTTGTATCTACGCCCGCTTTCCTGTTCGAAATAGGGATACTCACGTTCGATGCCATCAGGGGTCCAGGCTTCATACGCACGATTCCAAACATAACTATCGGATTTTGAATAGAACATGATATAGTCAGAAACGTTGCCGAATCGTTTGCGTGTGTAGTTTTTTGGGTTTGATTTTCTTCTCGTAATCCAATTTCTGAAACTATCAGGTCCAAAAACTTCATCCATGATAATTTTTACATAGAAGGCCATATTTTCATCAAGATGAACATATATCGAACCATCATCGGCAAGAAGCTCTCTCAAGAGAATCAACCGCCGTCTCAGAAATTCGAGATAATTCGCCCCCGTCAACATATCCTGATAGGCGTCAGATTGAGAGCGGGATTGGAAAATCATGCCGGTGGCATAAGGCGGATCGATATAAATCAGACGCACCTTTCCCCGGATATCTGCATCTTGAGCGAGATATCCAAGAACAGATAGGTTATCACCATAAAAAAGTAGATTCTGGTTGTTCTGCGCGTAAATCGTCGTGTATTGACCGGGAACTGCCTGCATCACAATCGATTCTGGTATCTTGCCTTCGTAGTGCAGTGTGATGGGACATTCAGGCGCGCTTTTTTGTGGGTTGCCGTTCCATTTCGTGTGTGAAATACCTGTTGCCATCCTCTCACCTCATGCTTTCAGCCAGGCCAGGGTCAAACGGTCAGACGTCATACGCAGAGTCAATACCATGATCTTGCCCGGCCAACGCGACTCGAGAGCCGCATAATCATCCCACATCCGGTGCGATCATCTTCCTGCGCCCCGCCCCGGTCAGAATCATACCGCGCCAGGCCGATAGCAACTACCTGTTCTCTCTCAAAGACCACGAAATCGACGGGGCGGCTGGAGTTCGGATAATCGGCCAGGATAGAGCCAAGCCGAATGTCCTTCCCTGCCCGCTGCGGTCCCTTGATACTCAGATCAGGAAATCGTGCATGAAATAGCTCGAAAAACCGTTCAGTGAGGTCATAACCCTTCTGCCCCCGGCTTTTGTACTCCCAAAGCACAGCACACAAGGCTTCGTCTGGCAAGGGTCTGCTCGAGAAGGCAGCCTGCGCCTCCTGGATTGGGCGAAATTGTCGCTGAAATTGGGCGACGATAGTGTGCGCTTTCGACTTTTGTTTGAGCATCTCGACAGGCGTGCCGGGACTGACGTACTTTCGGAACACCCGGCAAAGTTGGACCCGCATCCAGGGTTGCGGAACATCTGCAATCTGCAAGAGAAGGCGCTCGGATGATTCTGATGTCAGTAGCAACTGTTTGAAGAAGACCAGCACCGGCTCGTAGAGCGCGACGGCATCCACGAGAATGTCCGGATAGAACTCGCCGCTGGAAAGGGTGATCCAATTGTGGCCCTCTGATTTGTAATCAGCAAATGATGTCCTAGCCATACCGAGATCACGCCTCCAACATCTTGATCCGCTCCCACGCCGGGAGGTCTTCATCGTCGTGGAGCGAGCGGCGCAGCTCCATGATCTGGTCGCGCAGGACGGCGGCCTGCTCGAACTCGAGCTGGCGGGCGGCCTCTTGCATCTGCTTTTCCAGTTCTTTGATCAGTTTCAGCCGTTCGTCGCGGGGGAGGGCGCTGAGCCGGGGGAGGGTTTCGCCGCCGCCGGTATAGTAGACCGGGCCGGCTTCAGCCACTTTGGCCTCGGCTACCACCCGTTGCGTCAGGTCATGGATGGCTTTGATGATCGAGCGCGGCTCGATGCCGTGGGCGCGGTTGTGGGCCTCCTGCACGGCGCGGCGACGGTTGGTCTCGTCCAGGGCGCGCTGCATCGAGTCGGTGATGCGGTCGGCGTACATGATCACGGTGCCGTCCAGATGACGGGCGGCGCGGCCGATGGTCTGGATCAGCGAGGTCTCGGAGCGCAGGAAGCCTTCTTTGTCGGCGTCGAGGATGGCTACCAGGCTGACTTCGGGCAGATCCAGACCCTCGCGCAGCAGGTTGATCCCCACCACCACATCATACACGCCCAAGCGCAGGTCGCGCAGGATCTCGACCCGCTCGATGGTATGCACCTCGGAGTGCAGGTAGTGGACTTTGTGGCCCAGTTCGGCCAGGTAATCGGCCAGGTCTTCGGCCATGCGCTTGGTGAGGGTGGTGACCAGGGCGCGCTGGCCCCGCTTGACCCGCTCGTTGATTTCTTTCACCAGATCGTCCACCTGGCCCTTGCTGGGACGGATGACCACGGTGGGGTCGAGCAGGCCGGTGGGGCGGATGATCTGCTCGACCGTCTGTTCGGAAACCTGGCGCTCGTAAGGCCCCGGCGTGGCCGAGACGTAGATGACCTGGTTGACCAGGTCGGCGAATTCCTCGAAGCGGAGGGGACGGTTGTCGAGGGCCGAGGGCAGACGGAAGCCGTGGTCGACCAGCACCTGTTTGCGGGCCAGGTCGCCGTTGTACATGCCGCGCAGTTGCGGCAGGGTCATGTGCGATTCGTCGATGAAGATGAGGTAGTCGTCGGGGAAGTAGTCGAGCAGCGTCCACGGGCGCGAGCCGGGTAGACGGCGGGCGAGCGGACGGGAGTAGTTTTCGATCCCGGAGCAATAGCCGACCTCGCGCAGCATCTCCA
>CAYWPZ010000275.1:0-6043 GCA_964460135.1 uncultured Caldilineales bacterium
GATTCGTGCTACATCCGCCCAATCGTCATCCGAGGCTAAGAAGCCCTGGGCGTCGATGGCCGCAAATGCCCGGTCGAGATCGCCATCGGCACCGTCCCCTGGGGCCGCTATCTGGGGCCGGAGGCCATCGATCAGGGCGTCGATGTGCACATCAGCTCGTGGCGCCGTATGCCGCCCGGCTCGCTGACGCCGCTGGGCAAGATCGGCGGCCAGTATGTCAACAGCCAATATGTGGCCATGGAAGCGCACGACAATGGTTTCAATGAAGGCATCAGCCTGGACATCCACGGCTATGTCTCCGAAGGTTCCGGCGAGAACCTCTTCCTCATCCGCGACGGCGTCATCGTCACCCCGCCGCTTTCGGCCTCCATCCTCAGCGGCATCACCCGCGACTGCGCCATCACCCTGGCCCGCGACCTGGGCTACGAAGTGCAGTACGGCTACCTGACGCGCGAGATGCTGTACATCGCCGACGAACTGTTCTTCACTGGCACCGCCGCCGAGATCACACCTGTGCGCTCGGTGGACCGGATGCCGGTCGGGTCTGGCTCGCGCGGCCCCATCACCAAAGCCATCCAAGAGCGCTTCTTCGCCATCACCGAGGGCAAACTCGACCCACACAGCTGGTTGGACTATGTCTATGCCGAAGGCGAGTGGCCGATCGGGTAGCGGGTGGCGAGTAGATAAGGAAACAAGTAGACAAGGCGCGAATGACTGAGCACGTTCTGAATGAGGCGAACGATCACAAATCATCTTCGGTTCCCAATCCACACTATCCCGGCTATCGATATGAACGCCCGCCACTCACTCGAAATGCAGTCTGAGAATATCCTGACGCAACTACATCTGGATCGAGAGACCATTCTCGCCATCATCGCCAAACACGGAGCGACGAATGTACGCGTGTTCGGATCAGTTGCACGCGGCGAGGCTCGACCTGACAGCGATATCGATCTGTTGGTTACGCCGACAGAGAAAACCAGCCCATGGTTTCCTGCCAGTCTCATCCTCGATCTCGAGAGAACACTCGGTCGTGACGTTGATGTCGTTACCGATGCTGCAGGATGCCGTTCTTCGCAACCTACAGACGATGGCCAAGACCAGGCAACGCCTCTCTGACGAAGCCAAAGCCATACAGCCGCCAATTCCCTGGCCTGAAATCGCCGCTTTCCGTAATGTCCTTGTTCACGATTACCTCGGTATCGACATCGAAATCGTTTGGGGCATCACCCAAGACGAAGCGCCCGAACTAAAGTCGGCAATCGAAGCGATGTTAAATGCGTTGAATTGACTAATCTCCCATCTCCACCCTCTCCCTGATCCCGCCCATGTCCACCCGCTACGATCCCGCCCACATCGAATCAAAATGGCAGCAACAGTGGGAGGCCACCGGACTGTACCGCCGCGACGACGCCTCCACCGCGCCCAAGTGGTACTTCCTGACCATGCTCCCCTATCCCAGCGGCGATCTCCACACCGGGCACTGGTACGCCATGTCACCTTCGGATGCATCCGCCCGCTACAAGCGCATGCAGGGCCACAATGTCTGGTTCCCGATCGGCTTCGACGCTTTCGGCCTGCCGGCAGAAAACGCCGCCATCAAACACGGCGTCCACCCGCACAAATGGACGATGCAGAACATCGCCGCCATGCGAACGCAGCTGCAAAAAATGGGCGCCATGTTCGATTGGGAACACGAAGCCATCTCCTGTCTGCCCGGCTACTACCAGTGGACCGAGTGGTTCTTCCGCAAATTCTACGACATGGGTCTGGCCTATCGCGAGGAAGCGCCGGTGGATTTCTGCCCGCACTGCAACACCACCCTGGCCCGCGAGCAGGTGTGGGGCGACGACCGCCACTGCGAGCGCTGCGGCACGCCCGTGATCATCAAGAACCTGGCCCAGTGGAAATTCCGCATCACCAACTACGCCGATGAACTGCTGGCCCGGCTGGATGAGATCGAGTGGCCGGAGCGGGTCAAGACCATGCAGCGCAACTGGATCGGGCGCAGCGAAGGGGTCGAGTTCGAGATGCACGTGCAGGGACACGAAAACCTCAGCTTTCGCGTCTTCACCACCCGCCCCGACACCACCTTCGGCATGAGCTTTGCCGTGCTCGCCCCCGAACACCCGTTGGTCGAGCAGATCACCACGCCCGACCAGCGCCAAACGGTGGAAGCCTACGTCTCCGAGGCCAAACGCAAGAGCGAGCTGGCGCGCCAGGAACAGGCGGGCGAGAAGAGCGGTATCTTCAGCGGCGCCTACGCCATCAACCCCGTCAACGACCAGCCCGTGCCGATCTGGATCGCCGACTATGTGCTGATGAGCTACGGCACGGGCGCGATCATGGGCGTACCGGCGCACGACGAGCGCGACTTCGAATTCGCCCGCAAATTCGGGCTGCCCACGCCGATCGTAATCGTGCCGGAAGACGTGCACCGGGCGGGCGACGCCGCCATCTGGAGCGAGCAGGCTGGCTGGAATCTGGCCGCGGCCTACACCCTGAAAGAGGGCGGGGTCATGGTCAACTCCGGCCAGTTCGACGGCGCCCCCTGGCCCGCCAGCTTCGACCTCACCGCCGCCTGGCTGAGCGAACATGCCGCCGGTCAGCGCAAAGTCAACTACCGCCTGCGCGACTGGCTGATCAGCCGCCAGCGGATGTGGGGCGCGCCCATCCCCATCATCTACTGCCCCACCTGCGGCGTCGTGCCCGTGCCCTACACCGACCTGCCGGTGTTGCTGCCCGAAGACGCCCAGTTCAAGCCCACCGGCGAAAGCCCGCTGAAGTACCACGAGGAGTTTCGTTACGTCGAATGCCCGCAGTGCGGCGGCGACGCCGAGCGCGAGACCGATACGATGGACACCTTCCTGTGTTCGTCGTGGTACCAGTACGCCTATCTGACCCCGTATTGGCGCGCCGGCCAGCCGCTCAGCCCCGACGACACCCCCTGGAACCCCGCCGAGGGCGCCATCTGGCTGCCCGTCGATCAGTACACCGGGGGGATCGAACACGCCACCATGCACCTGCTGTACACGCGCTTCTTCACCAAGGCCATGCGCGACGCCGGGCTGGTAGACTTCGACGAACCCATGCTGCGGCTGTTCAACCAGGGCATGATCTTGGGTGAAGACGGCGAAAAGATGTCCAAATCGCGCGGCAACGTCGTCAACCCAGACGACTACGTGGGCAAGTACGGCGCCGACACCGTGCGCGCCTTCCTGATGTTCATCGGCCCCTGGGAGATGGGCGGCCCCTGGAACCCGCGCGCCATCGAAGGCGTGCAGCGGTTCTTGCAGCGCGTGTGGTCATTGGTGGTGGATGCGCCCGCCAAAGGCAGCGCCGCCGCCGCATCGCCAGGCTCGGTGCAGGGTTTGCGCCGCGCCACCCATCAGACCATCCAAAAGGTGACGGACGACTACGAGCACTTCAAGTTCAACACCATGATCGCGGCGCTGATGGCTTTCAGCAACACCCTGGCCGAGGTCAAATCCACATCCGTCTATGGCACGTCCGCCTGGGACGAGGCCATCTCTACCCTGCTGCTGCTGATGGCCCCGGCCATGCCCCACATCAGCGAAGAATTGTGGAGCCGCAGCGGCCGCCCCTACAGCATCCACCAACAGCCCTGGCCCGCGGCCAACCCCGAGCTGGCCAAAGAGGATGTCGTTGCCATGGCCGTTCAGGTCAACGGCAAGGTGCGCGACCGCATCGAGGTGGCTGCAGACCTGACCGATGCCGACGTCCAGGCGACCGCCCTGGCCAGCCCCGCCGTGCAGAAATGGTTGGACGGCAAAACCGTGCGCAAGGTCATCGTTGTGCCGGGACGGACCGTGAACATCGTGGTAGCATAGAAAGGGCGACGCACCTCGCCGGTGCGTCGCCCTTGAGCAAGCAAGAGCGCCGGGTCTCGCCTCCCCGGCGCTCGCTTTCGGCTACCTACTCTCTCGCCAAAGATACCAAACTGCAACAACCATGAATCGCCGATGCCATTAGTATAGGCTTCTTTCTCTTCATGGGATCTCCAAAAAAACTACGACTTTGGTCGAGGGGGCAAAGGGGCAACCTTGCACACGGCTGCAGACGGTGATACCATAACATGGACACTTCGAGCTGCCTGCCAAGCCCTTGCCGATGCCCGACTTCGACTGGCGCGCCGCCATCCACGAGGCCCTGCGAGCCTACCACGACCTCGAGGCCTTGCAACAAAGCCAACTCCGCCAGTTGCGTCTGGTCGACGCCCTGACCACCGATGCCACAACACCCTGGCTGACTGTTCGCGCCGTGGGACTGGCCGTACAAACCCTGCTCGACCGCGCCCTGGCAGCGCTGACCGAAGCCCGGCCGCAGGCGGCCGATCTGCTGCGCAAGCGTTTCCTCGAAGATCTCACCACCCAACAGCTGCATCGCAGCCAGGGTGTGCCCATCTCGACGCTGAACGACCACCAGCGGCGGGCGCTGGAGATGTTGGCCGCGATCATCATCCGCTGGGAAGCAGAAGAAGAGGCAAAAGTGCGACGGCGAGCGCTGGCCCTGATGCTGCCGGCGCCCAGTTATCAACAATTGGTGGGGTTCGAGCCATACCTCCAGGAGCTTCGTCACGCCCTCAGCGAGGCCAGCGCCGGCCAGCCCTTGTTCATCACCGGGCTGGGGGGGATCGGCAAGACGAGTCTGACGCGCGAGGCCCTGCTCACCTGGCTGCAAGACGAACGCACACCGGCGGAGAGGGTGTTCTGGGTGGCGGTGGTGCAGGCGACGCTGTGGGGGGCCGAAGGCGTACAGGCGCAGCGGCGCAGCTACGCCCTCGACCAGGTGTTGAGCGACCTGGGCAAGCAGATGGATGAGCCGGTCGACGCCCTCTCCAGCAATGAACGCCGGTTGCGGGCGCTGGCGAAACGGCTGCAAGAGGCCCCCACCATCGTTGTCATCGACAACATCGAGACGCCAGAAGAGGCGCAAGTGGCGCTGACCCTGGCCGAAACCTTCGGCCCCGTCGCCCAGGTGATCACCACCAGCCGCCGCCGGCTCGAACTCCCCACCGGCCGCCTGATCACGCTCAGCGAACTGCCGCAACCGCACGCTCTGCAATTGTTGGCGCTGGAATGCCAACGGCTGAACAGTTGCGACCTGAGCGAAAGCCTGGGCAAACAGATCTTCGGGGCGGTGGGAGGCAATCCCCTGGCCCTAAAGCTGGTGGCGGCGCAACTGGCGCTCTTGCCGGCCCGCCAGGTTCTGGCTGGATTCGAGAAGACAGCAACGCAAACGACGCAGGAGCTTTTCGCCCACATCTACGACACGGCCTGGCGACTGCTCACGCCCGCTGCGCAACAAGCCTTGCTGGCGATGTTCCTCCTGCCGGCGGCCGGCGCCACCTGGGAAGGGCTGCGGCTGGCCGCGTCGGCCGGGGCGCCGCCGGATGATGCCTGGCTGGAGCGCGTGATCGCCGAACTGACCGGGCTGAACCTGGTTCAGGTGGGCCACAACCTCGACCAGACGCCCACCTACAGCCTTCACCGTTTGACCTACGCCTTCCTGGCCGCGCAACTGGGGATGCAAGACCCCACAAGCCTCGCCGACCTGTAGAATGGCGTTGAACGTGCCGCCATGAGCGACGACCTCCGCCGCCAATCGCAGGTCATTCTCCGCCGTTTCGCCGACCGGCTGCTCGACGAGGCCCCCGCGCCCGCCATCAGTTCCGAACGCCTGACCGAGACCGTGCTGGCGTTGGTCGAGAAGGCGCAGAGCCTGGGCGACATCGACACCGCCGCCCGCTTGCTCGAACACTTCGGCCCGCAACTGCAGCGCGAAAGCCACCTGGAACGGCTGGATGCCAACTATGCCGCCGTGCTGGCGCACGAAGGCTTGCCTGGCGCACGCCACGTCAACCTGGCCGAACAATGGGTGCGCATCCTGACGCGCCAGGGCCGGCGAGCCGAGGCTGAAGCGGCCCTGAGCGCGGCCTGGCCGCATGCCCAGGCGCCACTGCTGGCCGGGCGGCTGCACAACCGCCGCGGCTATTTGCTTTGGAGCTACGACGAATACCAGG
>CAYWPZ010000276.1:0-6037 GCA_964460135.1 uncultured Caldilineales bacterium
GAAGCGTGGGCCTTGTTCGCCACCCTCATCGGCAGCATGACCTCCCTCCTCACCATCGTCGGCAGCCTGCAACAACTGGCCCATCTGCGCTTTCTGGCCGCCATCTTCCCCACCCTGCCCGACTTTGCCGCCGTCGCCGTGGCCGCGCCGGCGCCGCTCAACACGGTCAACATCGTCAGCGCCGGATTGGTGGCGCCCTGGTTTCTGATCATCTCGCTGCTCATGCTCAAAGCCGATTTCCCCCGCCTGCTGGCCTATCTCGGCCTTGTCGCCTTTGCCGACCTGACGGTGGGCTTTTTGGCCGCCCTCTTTGGTTTCGCGCCCCTGGCCATCATCGCCGCCCTGGTTGCCGGGGCTGTGGGCGGGCCGGTCTTCTGGCTGTGGCTGGGCCTCATCCTCCGCCGCCAAGCTGTGTAGTCCTTTGTGGACACGGGTTAAACGGATGAACACGGATCTTTCTGGAGGTTTACGATGTCTGCACAACAAGCCATGAAGTCGTCGATGTCTCGCTCTGCTGCCCAGCCCGGCGTGGCCCTGACCGGGCTGGAAAAACTGCTACTCGTGGTTCCCATCTTGGGCGGGCTTGTATTCGGTCTCATGCCTTTACTGGCCCCCAAACTGCTGGCGCAGATCAGCGCTGCGCCCGGCAACGATCCCTACATCTACCGGCTGGCCGGGGCCGCCACCCTGGGCTATGCCATAGCGCTGATCATGGCCATCATGGCGGGCCAGTGGCTGCCCGCCCGCATCGTCGTCATCGCCACCCTGGCCTTCAACCTGGGCTCGCTCTTTGCCATTGCCCTGACCGTAGCGGCCGGCGGCGCCGCCTGGATCGTCTACGCCATCCTGGTAGCGTCGATCTCGATCACGGCCATCACCGCCTGGATGCTGTACCGCCATCGCCCGGCGCCAGCGGTGACGGCGGATGTGGCCCCCTGGCTGGTCTGGTTGGTGCGGCTGCTGATGGTGATCGCCACCCTGGTCGGGGTCTCGGTGCTGTTTGCGCCCGTTCTCTTCGCCCGGTTGTTCGGGTTGGCCGGGACGGATCTCTTTCTCTATCGTCAGGCCGGGGCTGCCACCCTGGGCTACGGCATCATGGGCTTCTTCCAATTGCGCTCGCCCTCGTGGCAGCAGTGGCGTCTGCCCTCGGTGATGTCGCTGGTCTTCAACGGCGTTTCTTTCCTCGTCTCGATTTTGGCCGTGATCAACGGCGAGGCCCTGCCCCTGGCCTATGTCATCACCGCCGCCTCGCTGGCAGCCACCATCGGCTCGTTCCTGGCCTTGCAACGACAAGGCAAATGAGGTAACCATGCAAGCAGATGCCATGACCGCGATGGCGGTCAAAGCCGTTCTGGACACGGTGGCCCAAGCCTACGCCACCCGCAACTTGACCACCCTACGCGGCGTCTTTGCGCCCGACCCGGACGTGATCATGTTCGGAACCGGGGCCGACGAGAAGCGCGTGGGGTTGGCCGAAATCGAACTCCAGGCCCAGCGCGACTGGTCACAGAGCGACAGCTCGGAGGTGAGATACGGCTGGATGTCGATCTCATCTGCGGGTGAGGTGGCCTGGGCCGCGACCGACGCCGAGTTCGTCATCGGCGCCGGCGGTCAAACCTTCGCCCTGCCGGCGCGCGTCACCTTTGTGCTGGAAAGGCGCAACGGCGCCTGGCTGATCGTGCAATCGCACTTTTCCTTTGCGTCCGCAAGCCAGGAGGAAGGCGAGTCTTTTCCTGACTGAGCCGGCGCGATTGCCCGCACCGCTCACACTCATGTTGCCAGGGGGATAACCATATCCAGAACAACTGGTATGTGGTGCGAAAATGATCAACGAAACGCCCCTTGCCCACGCCACCGACGCCGAATTGATACCAGCGTCGATGGCCAATCTCTATACGCTCTTCCGGGCGATGGCCCGCAGCTTGCCCGGCAGTGAACTGGAAGAAGGCGAACGACTCAGCCGGCATCTGACTTTCCCCAGCAATCCCATGTTCAAGGGCGTTTGGGCCACGCGGCTGGCAGCGGCGGAGGTGGACGCGGCCCTCGACGAGACCATCGCCTGGTTCAAAGCTCGCGGCGCGCCCTTCTTTTTCTGGTGGACCGGGCCGGAGGCGCAGCCGCACGACCTGGGCCAACGGCTGGAGGGGCGCGGGTTGCTCTCGATGGAGCAGATGACCGAAACCCTGGCCCACGGCATGGTGCAGACCGTGGCCGGGGCGCCGATCATGGCCACCGATCTCGCTCAGGTCGATGACAGCCTGATGACCCGCACCCCGCCCGGCTTCGCCATCGAGGAGGTCGGGGATGAGGTCGGGCTGCGGGAATGGAAGCGAGTGGTAGTGGAGACCTACGAATTGCCGGCATGGGCGGGCCAGGCCTGGGTGGACGCCAGCCTGAGGCTGGGGATCGGCCAGACGCCCTGGCGCATGTATCTGGGGCGGCTTGGCGGCGAGGCCGTGGCCAGCAGCATGCTTTTCACCGGCGGCGGCGTGGCCAGCATCCTGGCTGTGGCCACGTTGCCCAAGGCCCAGCGCAAGGGTATCGGCGCCGCTATCAGCCTCAAGCCCTTGTTGGAGGCCCGCGCCGAGGGTTATCGCTATGCCACGCTGTGGTCGACCGAAGAAGGCGCGCCGGTCTACCGGCGCATCGGCTTCCACGACACCGGCGCCCGGCTCAACCGTTATCTGTGGCGCAATCCTGACTGACTCAGTTCACGAGAGGGATGACAAAATGACTGAAAAGGACAAACGCAACCTGGCAATCGTTCGTAAGATGTACGAGGGCGATCAGGCCGAGCGCGCCAACATCGCCAGCGACATCGTCTGGCATGTCCCCGGCCACAACCCCGTCTCCGGCGATTATCATGGCTTCGAGGAATACACCCAACTGATGGTCTCGCGCATGATGCCGCTCGACCGTTGGGATTTCACCCTCGAACGGACGATGGTCAATGGCGATTATGTGATGACCGCCATCCGGGTGCAGGGTGAGCGCAAGGGCAAGATAATCGACCTGACTGGCGGCCACCTGATGCGCGTGACCGCCGATGGCAAAGTGGCCGAGGGCTGGGGCTTTGTCGACGATCAAGATGCGCTGGACGAATTCTTCTCGGCCTGACTGAAGTCACTTCGAGTCGTTTTGACAATGGCGATAGACCCTGGACGATGGACGATCAGTCCGTCTGGCTCAGGAATTCGCTATCGTTGCTTCGTCACGCTCAGGGCCAAGTGGGGGGCCAACGGGCGCGCAAATTCTTTGACAGAGGGCAGCTTCTCCCGTATGATCAGCACCCACCTTCCCCAATCGAGGCTGCCTTGCTCCGCCAACTCTGGCAAGAATGGCTCGTTCTTGCCCGCCACATCGGTAACTTCCAGGCCAGGGTCTTGATCACCCTGGTCTATTTTACGCTCATTTTGCCTTTTGGGCTGATTGTCGCCAATTTTCGCGACATCCTGCGGATGAAACGCGCTCCTGGCAATCGCGCCTGGCTGGAGCGTTCGACCCGCGACCTCGACCTGGAGCAAGCCCGCAAGCAGGGGTAGGGCGCCCCGGCGGAGACACCAATCATCCCATGTACATACTCGGCGTTTCTTGTTTTTATCATGATGCAGCGGCGGCGCTGCTCCACGATGGCGATCTGGTAGCGGCTTCGGAAGAAGAACGTTTCAGCCGCAAAAAGCACGATTCCGGCTTCCCCCAGCACGCCATCGCCTTCTGCTTACGCCAGGCCGGGATCACCGCCGCCGACCTGGATTACGTCGTCTTCTACGAGAAACCGCTGCTCAAGTTCGACCGCATCCTGCGCAGCAGCCTGGCCACGTTCCCACGCTCGTGGCTGCTGTTCCGCGAGTCGCTCATCACCTGGATGAACGAAAAGCTGTGGATCCGGGCGCTGTTGCAAGAAGAACTGCCCGACGTGGCCGCAGATCGCTTCCTTTTCGTCGAACACCACCTGTCGCACGCGGCCAGCGCTTTCTTTGCCTCGCCGTTCGAGGAGGCCGCCATCGTCACCATCGACGGCGTGGGCGAGTGGACGACGACCACCATCGGCAAGGGCGCGGCTACTTGGGATGGTCAGGGCCAGAACCGCATCGACCTGACGCAGGAAATCCGCTTCCCGCACTCGCTCGGTCTGCTCTACTCGGCCTTCACCGCCTATCTGGGCTTTCGCGTCAACAACGGCGAATATAAAGTCATGGGGATGGCCCCCTACGGCGAGCCGCGCTACGTCGATCGCGTGCAAAAACTGGTGCAAAGCGGCGACGATGGCTCGTTCTGGTTGGACATGGACTATTTCGAGTTCCAATACTCGCCCCTGCGCACCTTCAGCGACCGCTTCATCAAGCTCTTTGGCCCCCCGCGCACCTCGGAATCCGAATTCTACACCTTCACCACCCACCCCAAGCGCGACCACCCCGCCTGGAACGAGGACAAGGCCAAAACCAACCAGCACTACGCCGACATCGCCGCCAGCATCCAGCATGTGACCGAAGAGATGATGCTCAAACTGGCGCGACACGCCCATGCCGTCACCGGCAGCCAGAATCTGTGCATGGCGGGCGGCGTCGCCCTCAATTCAGTGGGCAACGGCCGCATCCAGCGCGAGGGGCCGTTCGCCAATGTCTACATCCAGCCGGCCGCCGGTGATAGCGGCGGCGCCCTGGGCGCGGCCCTCTACGCCCATCACGTCCTGCTTGGCCAGCCCCGGCGCTTTGTGATGGAGCACGCCTACTGGGGTGAGAGCTTCGGCGATGCCTCGATCCGGCGCTTCCTGACCGAAAACAGCATCCGCCACGAGCCTGCCAGCGAGGCGCGCATCGTCGCTGAGGTGGTGGAAACCCTGTTGCGCGGCGAGGTGGTGGGGCTGTATCAGGGCCGCTCAGAGTGGGGGCCGCGGGCCTTGGGCAATCGCTCCATCCTGGCCGACCCGCGCCGGGCCGAGATGAAAGAGATCGTCAACACCAAGATCAAATTCCGCGAGCCGTTCCGCCCCTTCGCCCCGGTTGTGCTCGAGGACGCCGCCCGAGACTACTTCCAGCTTGGCGCGCCCGACCGCGAGTATCTGCCCCGCTTCATGCTGACGGTGGCCCCCGTCCATGCCGACAAATGGGAGGTGATCCCGGCCACCACCCACATCGGCGGCACCGGCCGGCTGCAAACCATCCGCCGCCAGCACAACCCCCGCTATTTCGACATCGTCGCCGCCTTCGGCCAAGCCACCGGCGTGCCCGTGGTCCTGAACACCAGTTTCAACCTGCGCGGCGAGCCGATGGTCAACACCCCGGCCAACGCCTTCAATACCTTTAGCAACAGCGGCATCGATTTGTTGGTACTGGGCGATTATCTGGTTAGGAAGTAGGAATGGGTTCCTGGTTCCGGGTTCCGAGTTCCATCATGCGTATGATGTGTTGCGTATAATGATAACTCACTGTTTTACGCTATAACCAATAACTAATTACCAATTACCAATTACCAATATCGAACAAAACCCCCGGAGTCATTTCTCATGCGCATGAAACGCCGTCTTGGCATCATTGGTGAATTGTTTGGCTTTCTGTGGGAACAGAAGCTGTATTGGATGATCCCGATGATCGTCATCCTCGTTGCCGTTATCGCCATCGCCCTGCTCGGCCAGACCTCGGCCGTCGGCCCCTTCATCTATACGCTGTTTTAGCGGGAGGGAGGAGGAAGGAAGGATGAGCGGCGGGTGTCGATTCCACGGTACTCAAGCCGCCGCCCGCCGCCCGCCACCCGCTCCCTGCGACTTGCCCCACCCGCGGCCTTACGCTATACTTCATTCATTAAGTTTCATTCATTTTCGTCAAGGAAGTCTGCATGGCTGTCGAAGGTCGCGAGAAAGCTCTGGAATCCACCCTGGCCACCCTCACCAAACGTTTTGGCGAGGGTACGATCATGAGGCTTGGTGAAGCCTCGGCGATGCGGGTGGAGACGATCCCCAGCGGCTCGCTCGCCCTCGATCACGCCCTGGGCGTGGGCGGGATGCCGCGCGGGCGCGTGATCGAGATCTACGGCCCCG
>CAYWPZ010000277.1:0-5965 GCA_964460135.1 uncultured Caldilineales bacterium
GGGGGGGGGGGGGGGGGGGGGGGGGGGGGGGGGGGGGGGGGGGGGGGGGGCGGCGTGGGGGTGTTGGTCGGGGTCGGCGTTGGCGTCCAGGTGGGCGTCGGCGTCGGCGTGTTGGTGGGGGTGCGGGTGGGGGTGGAGGTCGGCGTGCGCGTGGGGGTGGGCGTGGGGGTGCGGGTGGGCGTGGGGGTGGGGGTGGGCGTCGGCGTGCGCGTCGGCGTATGAGTGGGCGTGGGGGTGGGGGTGTTTGTCGGCGTGGGCGTGGGCGTGGGGGTGGGCGTCCGGGTGGGGGTGGCCGTGGGTGTGGGCGTGGGCGTTCGGGTGGGGGTGGGGGTAGTGGTGGGGGTGGGGGTGGGGGTGGGCGTCGGCGGTGGGACGATGGCGCTGCCGCCGATGCCGGCAAAGGCCAGGATGAAGGTGTTGGGCTGACCAGAAGCAGCTCCACCCGGCTTGCTGCTCTGGCCCAGGCTGTAGGCTTCCGCCCCAACCGTGCCCAGGGCGTCGAAGGCCTCGCCTTCGCTCCCGGCCGCGCCGTAGAAGATGCGGAAGCTGCGCCGTCCGCCCGCGGCGACGAGACCGAAGTTCAGGTCGAAAAGGGCGCCCTGGTCGGCCGGGCCGGCATCGAGGAAGGAGCCGATATGACCGCGATCGCTGGGGCCGGCCAGCGGGTTGGCGGAGGCAAAGCCATCGTTGCTGGTGAAGACCAGGGCGGGGCTGTCGCCTTTGGCCAGGGTGACGAATTCGGCGAAGGCAGTCGGCTCCACATCCCAATCTACCACCCGCCGGTAGCGCAGGTCGACGGCCGCGGGGGAGATGTTCTCGATGCTGACATCGATCTGGTAGAGGTTGGGGAAGATGGAGGGGTGGAAGGCGTGAACGACGCGCAGCGTACCGGTCATGGTCACGGTCGAAACAGCTGTGCGCTCGTCGGCGCTGAAGCTGAGCACGCCCAGGTTGACGATGCCCTGGTCGCGATTGGCCCAGCCCGCCCGCCCCGACCCGGCGTCGGCCACGCCCCAGCCCTCGGCCGGGCGGTCATGGCCGATGCCCTCGTTGCCAGAAGGCAAATAGCGCACGCCGACAATGCGGCTGCCGAGCACAGTCGAGCGCGGGCCGCCGGCAACGTTCAGGTCGCCGCTGGGGTTGACGCCCAGCAGCACTGTGTCGTTGCCAATAATAGCGCCGGCTCCCGGATCGGCAATGGCCGGGCGCGGAAGAAGGAACACAAGCGCCGTCAACGCCGCACAGAGCAGACGACGACAGGAAAGGAGGAACAGCTGGGCAGGATGGGGCATGGCTGGGCTCCGGGAATGCGAACGCCACGGGCGGCGCTTGAGGACGGGCCTGGCAATAAACCGTATGATCGCTCACCCTCTGTTCCCATCTACCGACAAACGATGGCTGTCCGTAACACTCATAGGGCGGCGTGTGCAGGCAAAGTAGATTGTAACACGAAATTGTAGGAGAGCAAGGCAGTCTCGGCAGGCGGTATTCCAGTCACCGCGGCCCTCGCCCCTCCATCTGATCGCGCACGCCGAAACGCTTGCCTGCCTCGGTCTCGAACCCTCTCAACTCGCCGCCGCCATGCGCGCCTGGCTCTTGTTCAGGCTGCCTGGATTCGCTGACTTCGGCGCAAGCGTATCCGGCGGCAAGCGCCGCACCGCCGTTGCAGGGGCGATGAAGGCGAGGAGGCGAGGGGACCTTGCCCCTACGGCAACGATGGGGCGGGCGAGGAAACGAGGCCAAGCGCCTGTAGCCGCTCAGGCCTGGGCGCGCCGGTGGCGGGGTCCCAGCCACGAACAGCGTAATACTCGGCGAGCGCCGCCGCCATGTCGGGCAGATTGCCCTCGGCCCCGCCAGAAGGCCGGGGATGATGGGTCAGGCGGGCGGGCAGGGCGTCGTCGGCCGGGGTGAGGCCGAAACGCAGGTTGATCAAGCGTTTGAGATCGAAGATGCGCTCGCCGGTCTCGAAAACCTGGGCTGGCGACCAGTCCCAGCCCAGGGCGGCGTTCACCAGGTCGGCCACCATCTGCGGCCCGGCCAGCCCCTTGATGATGAATTTGCACAAGCCCAACGGGTTGAAGGCGCTCTGAAAGTTTTGGTAATGAGCGGCCATGCGCCCGGCCTCGTGGCTGTTCAGGCGGTCGCGATTGTGATCGACGCCAGGGTGAAAGACGAGGCCGGGGATTTCGATGCCGTAGCCCTCCCAATAGCTGATCGCTTCCATGTGACAGGCCCCACGGTTGGCCGTGGCATAGTTCACGGCCATGCTGACAAAGGCGCGCGGGTCGTGATAGGGCAACTCCATGCCCTTGACGTGAACGGCCAGCGGCTCAGCCTCCGGCCCCAGCTGCGCCGCCATCGCCCGCACTCCCTCGGCCAGCAAAGCGCCCAACCCGGCGCGCCGGGCGATCTGGTGCACAAGGGCCACGGCCGTCTCGGCGCTGCCCCAGTGCAGGTTCAGGCCCTGTGCGTCGATCAAGCCCTTCTCGGCGGCTTCGATGGCAAAGGCGATGCTGGCCGAAGTGGAGATCGTGTCGAGGCCATAATCGTTGCACAGCATGTTGATGTGGGCGATGCTGTTGAGGTCATCGTTGAGCAACATGCCGCCGAACCCGGCCAGCGTCTCGTATTCTGGCCCGTGGCCCTGTGTCCCGGCAAAGGGGCCATCTTCGATCCGCACGGTCTTGCCGCAGCCGATGGGGCAGGCAAAACAAAAGGTGTGGCGCTCGAAGATCGTCTCACTGATCCGTTGGCCGGTGATAGCCAGGGCGCCGCCCCAGTTTCCGTCCTGCCAGTTGCGGAGCGGCAGGTCGCCGAATTTCTCGGCGTTGGCCACCCCGCCGGCCGTGCCCAACATGCTCATGCCAAAGGAGTTGTCTTTGATGCTGGCGTTAGCGGCCTTGACCGTGCTGCGAAAGCCGGCGGCGTCATGATAAGCGGGCCGATCCTTGCCCCGCACGACGATTGCCTTCAAGCGTTTACTGCCCAAGATGGCGCCCACGCCGCCTCGCCCGGCCGTGCGGGCGTGCTCGATGCCGCCCGTCATCACGCCGGCAAAGCGCACCAGGTTCTCGCCCGCCAAACCGATGCCGGCGATCTGCGCCTTGGGGTCGGTTTCGGCCCGCAGCGCCGCAAAGACTTCGTAATGATTCATGCCCCAAAGATGCCCCGCGGGGCGCAGTTCGACGGCCCCGCTCATCCCATCCAGCCAGAGGTAGACAGGCTGCTCGGTCCGCCCCTCGATCACCAGCCCATCGTAACCGGCGAAGCGGAGTTCGGCGCCCCAGTGCCCGCCGACATTGCTCTCGGTCCAGAGGCCGGTGAGCGGCGAACGGCCGCACCACGAACTGCGGCAGCCGGTGGGCGCAAAGGTACCGCTCAGCAGGCCGTTGAAGATGTAGAGACGGCTGGCGGGGTCGTCCCACGGCCTACCGGCATCCATCTCGTCGTAGAACAGTTTGGCGGCATAGCCGCTGCCCAGCAAGAAACGCCGCAGATCGGCGTCGTCGATGGCAGAGGTGGTGATGCTGCCGCTGGCGAGATCGATGCGAAGGTAGTTGCCGGCGATGACGTGTGACATGGAAGTAGGAAGTAGAGAGTAGATCGGCATTGTCAACCGGCCGCCGTCTATCGTCAGGTGACGAGTGGAATGGCCGTCTGCAGAGCAAGCCTCTAGCGGTGGATGATAGGCAGGAACAGCCGACTCTGGTTCAACGGCTCGACCACAACCGGGCCGAAGAACTCGTTTTCATCCAGAAGTTCGAGTTTGTACCAGTAGCTGCGGTCGGGTTCGGCGCTCTGGTCGAGCCAGTGGTGCAGGGCGCCATCCGGCTGTTCTGCGAACGACAGTATATCCGAAACCCGGTCAAAGCTCGCATCGGCGGCAGCGGCCCGCCAGATGGCGTAGCGGCCGACATCGCCCTCGCCATGGGCCACCCAGCGCACCTCCACCCCGTCCGTCTCGCGCCCGGCGCTGAGGCTGGCGACGACCACGCGCGTGGGCAGCAAGAAGCCGAAGTCGATGCCGCCGGCGCTGTCGCCGAAACTGGCCAGGACGACCGTTTGCGAACTGGCGGTAGAGGGCGCGAGATAGCCGACCTGAGGCTGCCCAGTCACTTCGTAGACGCCAGCCGCCACATCCTCGAAGAGGAAAACACCCGACTCGCCGCTCAGCGCCTGCCGCTCCTCGTCCGTGACCAGGTTGCGCAGGCCGACGGCAATGCCTGAAAGCCCGTAAAGCTCGTGCGGATTGCGCTGGCCGTCGCCATTGGCATCGACAAAAGCCGAGCCGGTGATCTGGCCGGGCATGACCGGGTTGGCGGCCGTCACCAACACACCGTCCAAGCGCGCCAGCGGCTCGCGCGCCAGTACGGTCAGGATGTGCATGCCCTCAGACAGCGTTACGGCTTCCGCCGCCTGCGCTTCCGCCCGCAACGAGCGCCATTGCCACGCCCAGCGGCCCTGCCTCGGCTCGAAATCCAGGTTGAGTAAGGGCGCGCCATCCAGCGAGACCATGAGTGATTTCTCGCGCGCGCCGCGCCCCATCCCGCGCAGCCAAATGGCATAGTCGCCGGCGGTCTGGATATCGAACACCAACTTGACCGCCGCCAGCGGGTAGCCGGGACGGCCCTTGACAAAACCCAGTCCCGACGCCCCTGTATCCTGGCCGATCTCCATGCCCTCGGCCAAGCGCCCGGCTTCGGCTTCGAGGAAGAAGCGCGGCGGGCCGGCGGGTGGGGTGGCAGTGGGCGTCGGCGTGGGCGAGGGGGTCGCGGTTGGGGAGAGGGTGGCCGTGGCCGTGGCGGTGGGGGTGGGCGTGGCGGTCGCCGTCGGCGTAGGCGAGGGGGTCGCGGTTGGGGGGAGGGTGGCCGTGGCGGTGGGGGTGGGCGTGGCGGTCGCCGTCGGCGTGGGCGTGAGCAGGTCGTCGACGATGAGAACGCGCGGCCAGCCGCCAGCTGTCTGAAAGGAGCGCCCCTTCTGCAGCCATTGGGCGGCGACGCTGGCGGCGCCGGTGCGGTTCGTCTGGGCCAGGCTGAAACCAATGACCCGGCCGCTTGCAGGCGTGATCCCCAGGTCCGTCCAGGGAATGGCCATCTCGACCGTGTAACCGCTGGCGTGCTTGCGGACAAAGGAGCGAATATTGCCGTTCCAGGCCACACTGGCCGTCTTGTAGATGGTGCCGCGCAGGTCGGTCAGCTCGCCGGCAGCCGAAACGATCACCTGAATGTCGTCCGGTTCCATCCACGGCAAGTCGAAATTGGCCTCGCCGCCGCCGTTGTTCAGGGGATCGACCAGGGCTTGCACCGAATCCCAATTCCAGAGGTCGCACTGGCCGCCGTCGCCGCAACGCAGCGGCGCCAGGATGGAGCTATCCTGCACATCGAAGCCGATCGAAAGGTTGACGTCGTCCCACAATGCCCTGGCCGCCACCGAGCCGTAGCGGATGGCTTCGCCCAGGTATTCGCCCAGGTCGCCGTCGATCTGCGCCGAACCGTTCGGGATCGCGTAGGCGGGCGAGGGGTCGACGACTGGGGTGGGGCGCGGCGTGGAGGTGGGGGTGGGGGTAAAGACCGGGGGGGTGACGGTGGGGCTGGCTCCGCCCAGAACCTGCAAGACCTGTGTGCGGGCGGCTTCGTAGAGGCGCCAATCCTGGTTGTAGACGGTGGACTCCCAGACGATGGCATCGACCATGCCGATGCCGGCGGCGGCCTCGCGCCCGCGCTGGGCTTCGAGCAGTTTGAGGTAGTGGTGGAAACGGAAGCTCTCGGCCAAGAGCTTGAGCCGGTAGGAGGGAACGAGGGTGTAGGTGGGCGCGGCGCACGGGTTCAGGCCGCAAGGCGGATAGTAGAGATCGGTGGCGCCGTTCCCCCAGTTGGTGACCTGGCCCAGCCAGGGATTCGGGTCCATCTGCAGCACGGCCCAGGCCAGGATGCCAGTGAGATCGAACTTGTAGGCGGCCAGGCCC
>CAYWPZ010000278.1:0-5936 GCA_964460135.1 uncultured Caldilineales bacterium
GCTGATGTCGGTCTGCCCGCCGGCGGCGAGGGCATCGCCGCGGGCGATGAGCACCTGCACGCCCTGTTCGAACGGGCTATGCACGAGGGCGCGGACGCCGATGCCGGGGTAGTCGCCCAGGTGGACGCCATACGCCTGGGCCACCTTGTTCACCTCGCGCACCAACTGGACGAACAGATAGGCGATGTCGGGCGTCTGCAAAACCTGATGGTAGGGCAGCCGGGTGAGGCCGCTGAGCGTGGAGACGGGCAGCAGATAGGCCAGCTTCGTCCACTCGGCCGCCTGGATGCTGTCGGGCGTCTCGACCAACAGGCCGGCCTTGCGCCAGGCGCCGACCAGAGCCTGCAAACGCGGCGTGTCGCGGTTGTCCAGTTCGCCAAACCAGGTGTGGGCGAAGAGTGTGCAACGGGCGCGCCCCGGCTCGATCACGCGTGCGCCGACGATGCTGGTGGCGCCCAACACCGGCCCCGGCCCGAAGTGCTTGATCAGGGCCTCGTCTTTGCGCAGGCCGTTTTCGAACGAGACGACCATTTCGGGGCGCAGATGAGCGACATCGGCCAGCGCCTGCTCGCGGTCGGTGGTGCGCACGCACATCAGCAGCAGGTCGGCCTCGCTCACCTGGCGGGCGTCGGTGACGGCGGCCGGGCGGGCGACGAAATCATCCAGGCCCGTCACCCTCAGCCCATCCATTTGGATGGCCTGCATGTGCGGCGATCGGCCAATCAGCGTCACATCGAATCCGGCCCGGGCCAGGTAGCCGCCATAAACGGAACCCAATGCGCCGGCGCCCATGACGACGATTTTCATCTCATTTCCTCCGTTTTGATGCTTTTTTGCTTTTCGTACGACAACTGTAAGTGTTCACCTTGTTCGTATCAGCTGCGCCTCATGCTTTAGGCATCACATCTCGCGCTGCAGCGCCCGCCAGGCCGTGGCCGCCATGATGGCGGCGGCCAGCGGCAGCATCGCTTCATCGAAATCGAAGCGCGGGCTGTGATGGGCCTCGCACACCCCGCCGGGCGGCTGCGCCCCCACCAGCAGGTAACAGCCGGGCGTCCGCTTCAGGATCTCGGCCATGTCCTCGGCCACCATCAGCGGCGTGATGGCGCCGAGACGCTCGGCCGCGACCAGGGTGGAGACGGCGGCCAGGGCGAGGTTGGCGGCGGCAGGGTCGTTGACAACAGCGGGGGTGAAGTCGGCCAGGCGGAGCGTGTAGCGGGCGCGGTGGGCGGCGGCGATCCCGGCCAGCATCTCCTCCATCCGGCCGATGAGCTGCTGGCGCACGGTGGGGTTGAAGGTGCGGAGTGTGCCGGTGAGGGTGGCATCTTCGGCGATGACGTTGAAGGCGTCGCCGGCGTGGAAGCTGCCGACGCTTAGCACGGCCGCTTCGTGCGGCGGCAGGTTGCGGCTGACGATGCTCTGCAGGCAGGCGACGGCCTGGCTGGCGACGAGGATGGCGTCGATGGTGGTGTGGGGGAGGGCGCCATGCCCGCCCTGACCGTGAAAGGTGAGGGTGAAGCGGTCGGCTGCGGCCATCAGGGGGCCGGGTTGGATGATGACTTGGCCGCTGGGGAGTTGGTTCCAGAGGTGGAGGGCAAAGGCAAGATCGGGCGCGGGGGCCGCCAACACGCCGTCGGCGATGACGGCCGCCGCCCCGCCCAGGCCCTCCTCGGCCGGCTGGAACAGCAATTTGACGCGTCCCGACCACTCGCCGGCCGTCTCGGCCAGCAGTTGGGCGACGCCCATGCCGATGGCCGTATGCCCGTCGTGCCCGCAGGCATGCATGATCCCCGGCGTGGCGCTGGCAAAAGGCAACCCGGTGGCTTCGTCGATGGGCAAGGCGTCCATGTCGAAGCGCAGGAGGATGGTGGGGCCAGGGCCGGCGCCCTCGATCAGCCCGACCACGCCCGTCTTGCCCACCCCAACCCTGGTTTCGATCCCCAGCCTCGTCAGGTGTGCGGCGACGACGCCTGCCGTGCGCAGCTCATGGAAGCCCAATTCGGGGTGGCGGTGGAAATCGCGGCGCCAGGCGACGAGGTGGGGGGCCAGGGCCTGGGCGCGGGCGAGCAGGTCGGGCATGGCTCAGAAAGCGGCCAAGGCGATGTCGACGCGGGTGGTCAGCCGCGCTTGGCCGTCGGCGTGATAAGAAGATCGCACCAACGGACCGGACTCGACCCAACGGAAGCCCATGTCCTCGCCCAGGCGCCGCAGTTCCTCGAACTCGGCAGGGGTGTAGTAACGCTCGATGGGCAGATGAAAACGGCTGGGCTGCAGATACTGGCCGAGGGTGAGGATGTCGGTCTGGGCCGCGCGCAGCCCCTCCATCACCTCGATGATCTCCTCCCAGCGCTCACCCAGCCCCAGCATCAACCCCGACTTGGTGAGCGCCTGGCCGTCCAGGTCCTTGGCCCGGCGCAGGACTTCGAGCGAACGCTCGTATCGGGCCTGGGGCCGCACCCGGCGGTACAGCCGCGGCACGGTCTCGGTGTTGTGGTTGAGGATCTCGGGCCGCTCGCGCATGACCGTGCGCAGGGCCTCGGCGTCGCCCATGAAATCGGGGATGAGGACTTCGATCGTACAGCCGGGGCGCAGTTCGCGGATTTTGCGCACGGCGGCGGCGAAGATGAAAGCGCCGCCATCGGGCAGTTCGTCGCGATTGACCGAGGTCAGAACCACATGCCGCAGGTTCATGTGCTGGACGGTGCGGGCCACGCGCAACGGCTCCAGGATATCGACGGCGGTGGGACGGCCGGTTTTGATCTTGCAAAAACCGCAGGAGCGGGTGCAGGTATCGCCCAAAAGCAGAAAGGTGGCCGCGCCCCGGTTCCAGCACTCGCCGATGTTGGGGCAACCGGCCTCTTCGCAGACGGTGTGCAGGCTGTGCCCGCGCATCAGGTCATAGAGGCGGTTGTATTCCGAGCCGCCCGCCGAGCGCACGCGCAGCCATTCGGGCCGGCGGCCAGGCGTGAGCTGCTCGTGATGCCAATCATGGCGGGGCGGGGCGGGGTCGAGTTCGATGGGGATGGGCATGGGAAAGCGGCGAATGGCGAAATGTGGGGCGTGAGGAGGAGGGAAGTTGCGCCTGCCCGCGCGTTGTTTCACGGCAAGAGCGGGGCGGAGAGCATGGTCTGCAGGCCGGGGGGCATGGCTCGGATGTGCAGCGCCTGGTTGACGACCAGCGCTGCCGTGGCCAGGTCGCCCTGCAGGCCATCCAGCCGCAGGCGCAGAGTCTGGTCGCCGTCGATCAGAATCTCGTCGTACGAGCCGCCTTCGACTTGCGCCTGCATGGTCAAGTTGAGGAACAGCCGCGGCGCGCCGCCCACCACGCCCATCGCCCTCTGGCGGATGCCGATGCACAGGCCCGGTGCGATGGTTCCCAGGCCGGTTGCGGTTGGTTCACGGGCGATGATCGCTCGACTTTCGATGTCCACCACCTCCAGCCGCCAGCCCAACCCTGCCGCCAGCATCTGCAGGCTGTTGCTCAGCCCCACATGCCCGATGCGGTCATAGTCCAGCATTTCCTGCACCCGGGCCGGGTCCTGGCCCACGCCCATCTTGTGTTGGAGCGGCAGCCGGCGCTGGCTGACATCGACCACCCGACTCACCTGCACGGCCTCTATCTCCCCCGCCGCCCGGCTGAGCAAGACCGGCAGGGTGTCCATGACGAAACCGGGGTTCACACCCACGCCCAGCACCGCCACACCTGCGGCCCGCGCCGCCCGGTTGATCTCTCCCGCCAGTCCTGGCTGGTCGTCCCACGGCCAGCAAAGCTCCTCGCAGGTGCTAACGACATGGTAGCCCAGGTCGATGGCGGCCAGCAATTGCGGGCGCACGGCCTCCAGCCGCGAGCCGGTGGCCTGCAACACCACCGCCCCCGCCGGCGCATGGACGGCCGCCAGCGAATCGACGATGTTCAGGGCCGGCAGGTTGGCATCGCAGACCTGGTCAAGCCGCTTGCCGACGAGGGCAGGGTCGATATCGACGCCTCCCACGGCTTCGAGCCGTTCTTGCCCTGCCAGGGCGCGTCCGATCGACTGGCCGATTGGCCCGAGACCGAGGAGGATGGTGGGGATGGGCGACATGGTGAACGATGGGCGGTGGACGATAGCGCCGATCGTCCATCGTCTGAGGTCAGTCTAGCTGTGAATGGCGTGGCCGAGAACGGCGTGGGCGGCTTCCATGATCGTCTCGGAGAGGGTGGGGTGGGCGTGGATGTTGCGGGCGACCTCGGCCGGGGTGAGTTCCATCATCCGGGCCAGGCTCAGCTCGGGCAGCAGCTCGGTGACTTCGGGGCCAACCATGTGGATGCCCAGGATTTCGCCGTATTTGGCGTCGGCCACCATCTTCACAAAGCCCTCGCGCTCGCCCAACCCCAGCGCCTTGCCGTTGGCCTGGAAGGGGAACTTGCCCACCCGCACCTCATAGCCCTGGCTGCGGGCCTGCGCCTCGGTCAGTCCCAGGCTGGCCACCTGCGGGTTGCAGTAGGTGCAGCGGGGCATATTGCCATAGTCCTCGATGGGCATGGTTTCGGCCCCGGCGATGGTTTCGGCGGCAACGATGCCCTGGGCGCTGGCCACGTGCGCCAAGGCCAGCTTGCCGGTCAGGTCGCCGATGGCGAAGATGTGGCGGACATTGGTGCGCATGACGCTATCGACCGCCAGCCAGCCGCGCTCATGGGCGCGTACGCCGGCCGCCTCTAGCCCGATACCGTCGCTGTTGGGGCGGATGCCGATGGCCACCAGCACCTGCTCTGCCGCCACCGTTTCGGACGCGCCCGTGCTCTGATTTTTCAAGCCCACGCTGACGCCCTCTGCTCCCACCTCCACACTTTCGGTGCGAGTGTTCTCGAACAAGCGCACGCCCTGCTTGCGAAACGCCTTCGCCACCACCTCGGCCACTTCGTCATCCTCGTTGGGCAAGATGTGCGGCAGCATCTCCACCACTGTCACTTCGACGCCATAAGCGCGGTAGACATAGGCGAATTCCATGCCGATGGGGCCGGCGCCGACGATGACCAGCGATTGCGGCAGCGCGTCCTGGACGATGGCCTGGCGATAGGTGAGAATGCGGCGGCCATCGACGCTCAGTCCCGGCAGCAGGGCCGGCCGGCCGCCCGTGGCCAGGATGATGTTGGCGGCGGAATAGGCCCGGCCATCGACCTGAAGGGTGTGCGGGTCGCTGAAGCTGCCCGTCCCCTGGATGACCGTGACCTGGTTTTTCTTCATCAAGAAGTTGACGCCTTTGACCAGGCGATCGGCGTTCTGGCGGCTGCGTTTGACCGCAGCGCCAAAATCCAGCCGCAGGTTGTCGAACTGAAAGCCGAATTCCTGGCCGCGGCCCAGCAGATGCACGATTTCGGCGTTGCGGATGAGCGATTTGCTGGGGATGCAGCCCCAGTTCAGGCAGACGCCGCCCAGGGTTTCTCGCTCGATCAGCGCCGTCTTCAGCCCGAGCTGAGCGGCGCGGATGGCGGCCACATAGCCGCCCGGGCCGGCGCCCAGGACGATGACATCGTAGTCGTAGGAGCTTGGCATGGTGTGTTTGGTAGGGAGAGCGAGGAGCGAAGTGACGATGGCCGGATTATAGCACAGGCCATCGCTCGTGGCTTGTGCAAATCGACGCAGATAGCGGGCAAGCGCGTCAGGCCGGGCGGCGGATGAGCGGCAGCCACAGGCGCAGCGGCATCAGCTCCGGCGTCGGACTGGGCGAGGCCGTGGGGGTTGTGGTCAGGGTAGGCGAGGGCGAGAGCATGGGATCGGGCAGCGGCGCCAGATCAGGCGTCGGCGAGGGTGTGGCCGTTGGGGTCGCCGATTCGGTGGGCGAGGGGGTGAGGGTGGGGGTCGCCGATTCGGTGGGCGAGGGAGTGAAGGTGGGGGTTGCCGATTCGGTGGGCGAGGGAGTGAAGGTGGGGGTTGCCGATTCGGTTGGGGTGGGGG
>CAYWPZ010000279.1:0-5339 GCA_964460135.1 uncultured Caldilineales bacterium
CCCCCCCCGCCCCCCCCCCCCCCCCCCCCCCCCCCCCTATCAGCCGTCAGAAGCTGGCGGCGAAGCCCAGTGCAGCGGCGGGCGCAGGTTCGGCGTCGCCCCGGGCAGGGGGGCGTGCAGCCGCGGCCTCGCCTGCCAATAGTTCGGCCATCTGATGGCGAGCGCGATGCAGCCGTGACTTGACCGCCGGCACCGAGAGGTTGAGGGTGGCGGCGATTTCGTCGTAGGAGAGCTCGTACCAGTAGAGAAGGATGAGGGGCGTGCGGTAATCGGGGGCCAGGCGGTTGAGGAGAAGTTGGATGTGCTCGGACGTTTCGCGGCGCTCGGCCTGGTGGTGCGGCGAGTTGGTTTCGCTGGCGGCAAGACCACCCCACGGCAGGCTGGCGCCGTCGGCAGGCAGCCGGTCGGAGAGGGGCGGCTCGTCGCCGCTGTCGTCATCCAACGAGAGCCAGGTGTGCCGGCGGCGGCGCAGCCGATCGATGCAGTGGTTGGAAGCGATCGACAGGATCCAGGTCAAGAAGCGTCGGTCGGGGTCGTAGCGGTGCAAGTTGGTGTAGGCGCGCAGGAAGGTCTCTTGAGCGGCGTCTTCGGCTTCGATGGCGTCGCCCAGGGTGCGGTAGCAGAGGTTGTAAACCGGTTTCTGGTAGGCATGCACGATGGCAGCGAAGGCATTGGCGTCGCCTGCGCGCGCCCGACGGAGCCATTGTTGCTCGGTGGGGTGCACTGCGGGGGTGGTCACAGCGGGGTTCCTTGGGTGGCGGTGAAACGTGAGGCGTGCGGGTGATCGGTAGTCTACCATCGTCTTACGGATGAACTTGCTTCTGGGTTTCCGATGCGCTAAGCTTGGCCTGGAACGGCGCAGGCTGCTGCGCTGGCCGCGGCAGGGCGCCTTTCAGGTTGGCTGCTCTGCACAACTTGTCCATCTTTTCCCTGCCCTCTGCTTGCTCTATGGCCTACCACGAGTACATCGCCATCGAAGGCGTCATCGGCGTCGGCAAGACCACCCTGGCCCGGATGCTGGCCGAGTCAACTGCGGCCGAGGTCTTGCTGGAGGTGTTCGAGGAGAATCCATTCCTGAGTGATTTCTATGCCGACCGCAGTCGCTATGCCTTCCAGACGCAGATCTTCTTTTTGATCAGTCGCTACCACCAGCAGCATCGGGTCATCCCGGCGGCGCTGACGCAGGGACGGCTGGTGAGCGACTATTTTTTCGACAAGGACCGCCTGTTTGCGCATCTCAACCTGGCCAACGACGAGCTGGCGATGTATGAGAGGGTGCAGGCAATCCTGGCCGAGCAGATTCCGACGCCCGATCTGGTGGTGTATCTGCGCGCCGACACCGCAGTGCTGATGCAGCGGATCGCCCAGCGCGACCGCCCCTACGAGCGCAACATCGAGCGGGCCTACATCGAAGACCTGCGCCAGGCCTACGAGAGCTATCTGCAAGCCTATCACAAGGCGCCGGTGCTGGTGATCGACACCAACGAGGTCGATTTCGTGCGTTCGGCCCGGGATCGGGACTATGTCATCGGTCTTATTCGCACAGCCCTGGAGCAGGGCGCCATCCAGCAGAGCCTGCCCGAACTGCGGCAGGAAGCCCCCCCCAGCGGCATCCGCATCCTTGCCGGCGGACGGCGGCGGCTGGGGGATTTTCAGCGTTTTCATCGCGCCCTCGACCGCGAGAAAGGTTTTGGGGCCGACCTCTCGTTCAACTTCGTGGGGCTGGCCGAGGAGATCGGCGAGGTAGGCCGAGAGATCAAGGGCATTTTGCGTCAGGCCGAGTCGCTGCTTGCTCTGGCGGGGAACCGCGAGGAGGCGCTGGAGCGGGCGCTGGCGGCCAAACGTTCGGTTCTAGCCGAAGAGATGTCGGATGTGCTGGCCTATTTGCTCAAGCTGGCCAACTATGCCGGCATCGACCTGGAGGCGGCCTACATCGACAAGATGGGCCGCAACTGGCGACGGACCTGGCCGGCCGATGACGGTTTTCGGGAGCAGCAAGGATGAGCAATGGATTTGTAGCCGGGCGGGACAAGCGCTTCATGGCTGTGGCAGGCAATGTGGGGGTGGGAAAGTCGACGCTGACCGGCATGCTGGCGCAGCAGTTGGGCTGGGAGCCTTTCTTCGAGGCGGTGGACGATAACCCCTATCTGACCGATTTCTATCAAGATATGCGGGCCTGGTCGTTTCATTCGCAGGTCTTCTTCCTTTCCCGGCGTCTGCGGCACCACCACGATCTGCTCATCCGCCCGCATTCGGTCATCCAGGATCGCAGTGTCTACGAGGATGCCGAGGTGTTCGCCCGCAATCTGTTCGAGCAGGGGTCGATGAGCGAGCGCGACTACCAGAGCTATCGCGAGTTGTACCAGATCCTTTGCGCGTTGCTGCCTCCGCCCGATCTGGTGGTCTATCTGCGGGCGGAAGTGCCCACGTTGTTGCAGCGGATCAAGGCGCGCGGGCGCGAGTATGAACAGGGCATCGACCCCGGCTATCTGGCGCGGCTCAATTGTTATTACGATGCCTGGATGGAGGGGTTCCACCTCTGCCCGGTACTGACCATTCAAGCTGACAACCTCGACTTCGTTCATCATCCCGAACACCTCGAACGCATCCGGCGGGCCGTAGAGGCGAAGCTGGCGGGCAAAGAGGTGATCGTGCTCTGAGGCCGGTCGGGTTGCGTGCGAGCAAGGAGAAACGATGATGGTAAGAGCAAAGAAAGAATTAGCCGTGATCGGCGTCGATCTTGGCGGCACCAAGATCCTGGCAGCCGTCGTCCATCCGTCCGGGCAGGTGCTGGGCCAGAGCAAGCGCAAGACCTTGCCCGGCAAAGCCGAAGTCGCTACCCCGGCTGTGGTCGCCGACCGCATCGCCCAAACCGTGCAAGAAGCGCTGGCCGCCGCCGGACTGGAGCAGACGCAGGTGAGGGCGGTGGGAGCCAGCGCGCCCGGGCCGGTGAATGTGGATACGGGCTGGGTGGCGCGCGCCGCCAATCTGCCCGGATGGGAGGCGGGCTTTGATCTGGGGCCGCAGCTGGCGAAGCGGCTGAAATTGCCGGTGGTGGTCGATAACGATGTCAATCTGGGCACACTGGGCGAGGCCGTGCACGGGGCCGGACGGGGCATCGCCGATGTGATCGGCATCTTTGTCGGCACCGGCATCGGCGGCGGCATCATCCTGGGCGGCAAACTGCGCCGCGGGTTTCGCTGGTCGGCGGGCGAGATCGGCCACATGTTCGTCGATATCGGCGGCCCGGTCTGTGGCTGCGGCATGGCGGGACATGTCGAGGCCATCGCCAGCCGCGGGGCCATCAGCCGGCGGTTGGCCGAGGCCATCGCCGCCGGGCAGGAGACGGTGCTCGCTTCCGCCGCCGAGTCTGGGCTGACCAGCGGGGACATTCGCCGCGCCCTGGATGCCGGCGACGCCCTGACTGCAGCCGTCATCGGCGAGGCGCAGGAGGCGTTGGGGCTGCTGATCGCCTCGGTGGTCAATCTGTTGGACCCACAGGCCGTCATTCTGGGGGGCGGGCTGGTCGAGAGCCTGGGCGAGAGTTTTGTGGAACCGGTGCGGGCCTATGCCTACCGTCATTTCTTCTTGCCCGATCCCGACCACCGGGTGCAGATCATGCCGGCGGCGCTGGGCGATCTGGCGACGGTGATGGGCGCGGCCGAATTGGCGCGCACAACCAGCGCGGCGCGCACAACCAGCGCCCCCCAACCGTAATCATGTCGGTGATCGGACTTCGTTTCACCATCAGGCGTGGGCTTTTGCGGCTGGGGCCGGCCTGGGCGCTGCTGGCGGGCGCAGCGTTGGGGTGGGTGGGCGCAGGGGGCGGGATGGGCGGGATGGGCGAGGGGACCTTGCCCCTACGGGCGGCGGCGCTGGCGGTGTTGGCGTTGGCGTTGGTGGAGCCGATCTGGGGCGGGGTGTGGGTGCAGATGTCGGCGCTGGCGCGTTCGTTTACGACGATGCGGCCGGGCGCCGCGATGACGGGCGAGGGGATGGGCGAGGGGACCTCGCCCCTACGGTTGCCGTATGCGAAGGGGGGGGCGCCGTTGACGCGGGTGTGGCTGTGGTTGGCGGACGAGGAAGCGACGGCAGCGCCCGGGCTGGGTTTGGCGGCCACCCTGCTGGCGCTGGCGGGCGCGGCGGCGATGATGTTGCTCGTGCATCCGGCGGGCGGCAGGGCGGCGCTGGCGACGTCGGTCGTGGTCATCGTGCTGGCCGTCATGGGCGCGGCCCTGCTGCCGGCGTTTCCGGCGACGACCCGGCTGCTGGGGGCGGCGGTAGGCGTGGCCTTGCCGTGGCTGCTGGGGTTGGGGCTGTGGGGTTGGCAGACGCCGCCGCCCTATTTGTGGCTGCTGATCGGCGGCATCTGCCTGCTGGCTTTTGCCGAGGAGGAAGTGGGGGAGGAAGAGGGCGCGAAAGAGGGCGAGGGAACCTCGCCCCTACGGGTGGCGCCGGGGTATGTGGGGGTGGTTGGGGCGCTGATGTGGGTGCAGCAGCCGCTGGCGGCAGGGTTGGCGGCGTTGGTGTTCATGGCCGCCGGCTGGCGCTGGCAGCAAGGCCGTCCGGGCGACAGCGCCCGTTGGCATCTGCTGGCTCTGTTCGTGGCCCTGCTTGGCCTGCTGCCCGTGTTCGGGTCGGGGCGCCGATAGGGGCGCCGGCCTGTGATCGCCGCCGTCGTCCTTCTGGTCATCATCGTCGTCGCGCTGGCGGCAGCGGCGCTCTACTGGCTGCTGATCCTTAGCGAGGGCGTCTATCTGGGCGAGCGGGCGGTGATCTGGCTGTATGATCTCTATGCCGGTCGCTATGATCGCATCAAGGAGTGGGACGCCGAGGACGAGCAGCAGTATCTGGCTGTGCCTTTCGTTGCCGCTGTGGGCGCACATCGCCAGCCGGCGCTCATCCTCGATGTGGGGGCGGGGACAGGGCGCTTGGAGCGGGCGGTGGAGGCGGCGGGGCTGTTGCCCGAAGCGCGGTGGGTGCTGCTGGATGGCTCGCAGCGGATGTTGGCGAAGGCGCAGGCGCATCTGAATTTGGGCGAACGCGGGCGTTTCCTCCACCATCGCGCCTGCCCGCTGCCGTTTGCCGACGAAACCTTCGACGTGGTGGCCTGTCTGGAGGCGCTGGAGTTCACGCCCCGGCCCGAAGCCACGCTGGCCGAGCTGGTGCGGGTGCTGCGCCCCGGCGGGCTGCTGGTGATCACCAACCGGGTGGGGCCTGGGGTGCGCTGGCTGCCGGGCCGCACCTGGCCGCGCGCGGCGCTGCTGCAGCGCTTGCGGCAGCTGGGTCAGAAGCACATCGGCGTGGGAAGGACTTGACAGCACGAAGTAATTATCGTA
>CAYWPZ010000279.1:5349-5933 GCA_964460135.1 uncultured Caldilineales bacterium
CAGCGTGAAGGGGGGCGTCTATCAGCCGCCAGGCCGGGGCCGCGACCTGCAACACCTGACAGCTTGCTAAAAAGCTGTCAGGTTCGGTTACAATGCGCTGACCCAATCCCATCCCGCCCCGCCCTGTGCAAGAAATCACCGCCCTCATCTCGCAGTTCAATTTTGTCGATGTCATCGACATCCTGTTGGTGACCATCGTTTTCTTTATCATCCTGCGGCTTTTTGCCGGCACGCAAGGGGTGCAGTTGTTGCGCGGGGTGCTGGTGCTGGTATTGGTGGGCGTGTTGGCCAGCAGCTTCACCGGGCTGGTCGCTTTTTCGTGGCTGGTGCGCACTAGCGGTCTGGCCATCCTCATCGCCATCCCGGTTATTTTCCAGCCCGAACTGCGCCGCCTGCTGGAGCGGGTGGGGCGAACGGGCTTTCTGTTCATGCGCCCGCAGCGCATCACCGGCGCTTCCAAGCTGATCAGTGAACTGGTGAGCGCCTGCACGCAGTTGGCGCAGCGGCGCTTTGGCGCCATCATCGTCCTCGAAGGGCAGACCGGGCTGCAGGAGGCGATCGAGACCGGGGTGAGGCTGTTTTCC
>CAYWPZ010000280.1:0-1484 GCA_964460135.1 uncultured Caldilineales bacterium
CGGCCATCGGGCAGTGGTCGGGCAATGCAACATTCCGGCTCCAGAAAGGCGTGGTCGGTGATGGCCGTGTGGTAGGTGTGCTCCAGGATCACGTCCGCCTCGGCGAAGCCAACGGCCATATCGCCCTTGCGCACCTTGATGTGTTTGAGTAAGTTGCCCTTTTCGTGTAGTGATGGGCTATCAGTTTGTCGGGCTTGCACCGGGTCGGAGATGACAGGCTGCGCCTCCATCTCGACCTCGATCAGCGCCAACGCCTCTGAAGCTAACTCGCGCGTTTCGGCGGCGACGATAGCGACGGCGTCGCCCACATAGCGCACCCGCTCGCCGACGCCGATCAGGCTCGGCCAGTCGAAGATCACCAGGCCGTGGTTGCGCTCGCCGGGGATGTCGGCGGCGGTGAGGACGGCGGCGACGCCGGGCAGGGCCTGCGCCCGACTCACATCCACCCGCCGGACGATGGCGTGCGGGACCTCGGCGCGCTTGACGCGGGCGTGCAGCATTCCTTCGAAGCTGAGGTCGTCGGTATACCTGGCCGCGCCGGTGACTTTGTCGATGGCGTCGGGGCGGGTGAGCGGGGCGCCGATGACGTGCAGCGGCTCGTTCGAGAGGGCGACGGTGGGTGGGGGGACAGGTTCGCCGGTGCGCAGCGAGTGGGCGGCGGCCAGGATGGCGCGCTCGATGGAGGGGTAGCCGGCGCAGCGGCAGAGCGTGTCCTTGAGTGCGCGCCGGATGTCATCGCTGCTGGGGTCGGGCTGGCGGTTGAGGAGGGCGGCGGCGGTCATAATCTGGCCGGGGATGCAGAAGCCGCACTGGACGGCGCCGTAGTCGGCGAAGGCTTGTTGGAGGGGGTGGAGGGAGGCGGGTGGCGGGGTGTGGGCGGGGGTGTAGGTGGCGGCGAGGCCCTCGATGGTGGTGATGGCGCGGCCCTGGGCGCGGGCGGCAGGGTAGATGCAGGCCAGTTGCGGCTCGCCATCCACCCAAACCGTACAGGAGCCGCACTCGGCTTCCTCGCAGCCGATTTTCGTCCCGGTCAGATGCAGGCGCTGGCGCAGGAGCTGGGCCAGGGTTTCGCCGGGTTGCGCTTCCAGGGCGACGGTTCGGCCATTGACGGTGAGGTTGAGTGTGTGTGTGGGCATGGGGGCCTCCGCTTGACGAAGACGATTGACCGTAGACGATGGACGATCAGGCCGCCGGGAAGAAGGTATCCCTGTCGTCCACGGTCCACTAGCAAGCCGGCCACGAAACTGATCGAGCCGGTATTGCTCAGGTCAGCTTGTGCATGAAAGGCAGCCGCAGCCAGACCCAGGCGGCGGTGAGGGCCAGGATGGCGGCGCTGACGAGGACAACGGTGGGTTCGCCCAGCCAGTGGGCGCCGCTCCCGGCTAGCAACGAACCCAACGGCATGGCGCCGAAAAAGACCAGGGTGTAGATGCCCATCACTCGTCCGCGCAGGGCGTCGGGGAGGGCGGTCTGCACAAGCGAAT
>CAYWPZ010000280.1:1494-5930 GCA_964460135.1 uncultured Caldilineales bacterium
AATTGGAGATGTTGGCCTGAACCATGAAGGCCCAGCCGAGACCGACCATGGCCGCCAGCGAGAGCGGCAACCAGCGGGCGGCGGCAAAAACAACCAGCGCCACCGGCATGGCCAAACTGCCCACTGTCCACACCTGGCCGCGCGGCTGTCGCTGGCCCAGCCAGGCGATCAGCAGCGCCCCCGCCAGCGAGCCGATGCCGCGCGCCGAGAGCAAGAGGCCGTTGGTCTTGACATCGCCGCCGAGGATGTTGACCGACCAGGCGGGGAGAAGCGTGAGGATGCTGACGCCAAAGAGGCTGATCATGCCCAGGTTGAGGATGAGGGTGCGGATGGTGGCCTGGGCCGCCGTGAAGCGCAGGCCCTCCTTCAGTTGCGCCAGCGCTGAACTGCGCTTTGGCAGCGATGCTTGTGGCGCCAGTTTCATCAACAGCAGGGCGACGATGACGGCGATGAAGGAGAGGCCGTTGATGGTGAAGCACCAGGCCGGGCCGAGAAAGGCGTAGACGGCGGCGGCGATGGCCGGGCCGGCGACCACGGCGGCGTTGAACATGGTGGCGTTGAGGGCGATGGCATTGGTCAGGTCGTCGCGATCGACCAGCTCGACCACGAACGCCTGCCGCGCCGGCGCATCGAAGGCATTGGCCACACCCAAAGCCAGGGCAATGGCGATGAGGTGCCAGGGGAGGATGCGCTCGTAAAATACCAGCCCGGCCAGCAAGAAGGCCAGCGCCATCATGGCGCTCTGCGTGATCACCATCAGGGTGCGCCGCGACATGCGGTCGGCAATGACGCCGCCGTAGAGGGTGAACAGCCAGGAGGGCAGGCCGGAGGCGAAACCGACATAGCCCAGGAAGGCAGGCGATTTCGTCAACTCGAACATCAGGTAGCCTTGGGCGGTTGCCTGCATCCAGGTGCCTACCAACGATACCAACTGTCCGATGAACCACAAGCGGTAGTTGGGCGAGTGCAACGAGGCGAAGGTTCGCTGCAAGCTGCGCGCTGCGCGCGCCATCATAGGACTGATTGGCATTGGTTTTGGTAAGGATTCAGTTGGTCTGTGTTCTCTTCCAGGCCGCGAGCAATGTTTCGTGTAGCAAGACGCCCGCCAGATGCCGCCGATACACAGCAGAGGCCCGATGTGGGCTGGTGCGAAACCTGGTTTCGGCCAGCAGGGCGTCGAGGCTGCGATTAAGCACGGCTTCGGTGGGCGGCTGATCGCACAAATTCGCCTCGGTTTCGTGTAGGCGGCGGGGCGTGGGACCAGCCGGCCCGGCCGTCACCCGCACGGCTGCGATCACACCATCGGCGCGACGCAGCCACACCCCCAGATTGAGGATGGCGATAGCCACGCCCTGCGGCCGCATCACCCGGCGGAAGGCCGAGGCTTCTCCCTTACCCCGCAGGGCCAGATGGAAGCCGACGAGCAGGTCGGCGGTGGGGTGCAGGGACGATTGGCCGGGGCCGCGATAGAGGCCGGCGACAGGAACCAGGCGGCGCCCAGCCGAACTGGCGACCTCGGCCTGCGCATCCAAGGCAATGAGGGCGATGGCGCCATCGCCGGCGGGCAGGGCGTGGGCGACGTTGCCGCCAAGCGTGGCCGTGTTGCGCACCTGTGGCCCGCCGATGAGGGCGCAGGCCTCGACCAATGCTGGAACATGTTTGGCCAGGAGGGGAGAAGCCACCAAACGGGACAAGGGGGCGGCCGCGCCGACGAAGATGCCATCCTCCCGCTGTTCTACAGCCGTCATTTCGGCGATGCGCGTGACATCGACCAGGGTGTGAACGGGGGCATGGCGGCCTTGCTCGATGTCGAGGAGGAGGTCGGTGCCGCCGCCGATGATGCAGGCCGGGCCAGGCGCGCCGGCCAGGGCGGCCAGGGCGTCGGGGACAGAGTCAGCCAGGTGGTAGATTTGCCAGCGGGTCATGGAGCGAAGTATAGGCCAGGCCGCAGAAATTGAAAAGGAGGGGATCAGGCCAGCCTGCTGAGGCGCGGGGCGGCGACGGGAAAGTAGGTTGGGCGGAGCCAGGCAGCCAGGCGGAAAGCCAGGGCCGCCAATGCCCAGGCAGCTCGCGCCGGACGCGGGCGCCCGCTCAGCCGGTAGAGCCATCGCGCGGCCCAGCTACGACCGCGCAATTGCCGCAAGAGCGGATGGTCGCTGACCCGTTGCGTGTAGTCGGCAAAGTCGAAATCCTCCTGCCGGAAGGCGGCGATGATCGCTCTGGCGGCGACCTGGCCGTAGGCCAGGGCAAAGCTGATGCCCTCGCCCAGCAGCGGGTCGGCCCCGGCGGCGTCGCCGGCAAGCACGACATGCGGGCGGGAAAGAACAGCGGCGGCATCGAAGCACTGAATGGGGTGGCCTTTGAGGGAATAGTCCTGGAGGCGAAGATCCCGGCGCGCCAGTTCTTCGGCCAGGACGTTTTTCAGGTCGAGGCGCGGGCCATCGGCAAGGGCGCGGCTGTCGTAGACGCCGCGATTCATGAACGGCTGCCCGTTCATCAGGCTGGGAAAATCCCAATAGTAGCCCTGCAGTCCCTGCCGCAGGGGCGTGAAATCGAACACGGCCCGGCCCTTGTGAAAGGCCGGGTGGTCGCCGGCTTCGGGCGTCAGCACCTCCAGCAGCCGGGCTTTGCGGCCGCCGTCGCCCCAGCGCAGGCTGCGGCGGACGACGCCGTTGGATCCGTCCGCCGCCACCAGCGCCCGCGCCCGGTAGCTTCCCCGCTCGCTTTGCACTTCGATCCCGCCCGTTTGCGCGGCGACGCCCGTGATCGCTTCGCCCTGGCGCACCTCGACGCCCCGCCGCTCGGCCTGTTGCAGCAGCCAATGGTCGAATTCGTCGCGACGGATGACGCGGAAAGCAGGCGCGCCGGCCAGCGCGTAGACGACGCCGCCGAAGACGAGGTGGATGTCGTTGATCGCGATGTGCGCCGGCTCGAACTCCAAGCCCAGGCCGGCCAGGATGTCGGCGCCGGGCTGCGTAACGCCGCCGCCGCACAGTTTGGGCCGCGGGAACACAGCCTTGTCCACCACCACCATCCGCCGCGCCCAGGCCGGGTCGGCCTGGCAAAGATGCAGGGCCGTGGACATGCCGGCCGGGCCGGCGCCGGCGATGAGGACATCGACCTCTTTGACCATCGCTGACCCGGGCATGATGCCAGCCTCAGCCCGCCGTCGCCGTCAGCCGCCGCAGGGCCTCGACCAACACCGCCACCCCGCGCTCCCATTCGGCGATCTCGACGTGTTCATCGGGTGTGTGGTCGAGGGTGCTGTCGCCGGGGCCATAGGCCACGATGGGGCAGCGCCAGACCGGACCGACGATGTTCATGTCGGAGGTGCCGGTCTTGAGGACGAAGCCCGGCTGCCCGCCCTGGGCCCGGATTGCGGGCAGAAAAGCGCGCACCAGGGCGTTGTTCTTGTCCGACCAGTGGGCTACCTCCTCGCCCCGAAATTCCAGCTCGCAGGTGGCGGCCTCGGCCCGCAGCACCTCCTTGAGGTCGTCCGGCCCGAAATCGGGCGGCAGACGGAAGCCGAGCTGCAGGTGGGCGGTCTGGAGCAGGCCATCGGTCTGTTCATCGAAACTGCGCAATGAGGGCAGCACCTGATCCCAGGGCCGCTGCCGCCCGACATTGATCTCGCTCACCCGCTCGCGCACTCGATCCCAGTAGGCGACGGCCAGCTCGCAGGCGCTGGGGATGGGGTTGGCGGTGTGCGAGACCGGCTGCCGGACAATGACCTCGACCACCATGCGGCCTTTGTAACCCAGCGTGATTCGGTTCCAGCCGCTTGGCTCGCCGATGACGACGAGCGAAGGCCGGTACTGGGTCAGAGCGTAGCGCGCCCCGCGCGAAGTCACGGATTCCTCCTCGGTGGCACCGATGACGATGATGCGGTAGCCCGGCCGCGGCCCAACCCCGGCCGCGGCCACGGCGAAGGCGGCCAGCGGGCCTTTGGCATCGACCGAGCCGCGCCCGTAGAGCTTGCCGTTCTGGATGCGCACCGGCACCAGCCCGCCGACGGTGTCGATGTGCCCCAGCAGGATGATGTCGTGCTGCCTGCCGTCCTGCCCCGGCCCGCCATCGAGGATGCCAATGGCGCTGCCGCCCTCATCGACGAAGGCCGCGAAGCCGTTGCCTGCCATCCATCCGGCCAGGAAGTGGGCGGCCTGGCTTTCTTGCGTCGAGACGGAGGGGATGCCGACGAGCGAGTAGAGGAGGTCGATGCCGCGGGAGGGGACGGCGTAGGGCGTGGGGCGTGGGGCGGGGTGCGGGTGGCGGGTGGGGTTGGTCATGGGGAGCTAGGTGGGTGCGAGTGGGTGAGAGCCGGGGTCTCTCGAACAACAACCTGCTTCAGCAGGTTTTCATTGCCAGACCGTGAATTCATTCACGGGGTCTCTCGAACAACAACCTGCTTCAGCAGGTTTTCATTGCCAGACCGTGAA
>CAYWPZ010000281.1:0-5882 GCA_964460135.1 uncultured Caldilineales bacterium
GGGCCGGACGCGAAAGCGAGCGATGATGGTATCGCCTGCTGCAACGGTATAATTGACATAAAAGTGTTGTCTTGCAGCAAAATCGGGGGCAAAGGCCAGGCTCAGCAGCCCCTGCTCGCCGCAACAGCTGACGCGAGGGCGGAGGTCGAGAAAGGGTTCGGGCAAGAGGATGCCGTTCTTGATCGTGCGGACGACGCCCGGCTGCTCGACCACGAACAGGCGGCCGCTGTTGTCGGCGGCATGGGTGATGTGAACGGGACTGTGAAAGCCAGAGGCAAACGGTTGCAGGGCCAACTGCGGCCAGGGGGCGGTCTGGGGACGGGGCGGGAGCGGCGACGGGCGGCCAGCGGCAAAGCCGGAAGCGAACAGCAGAGCGAGGCAGAAGGCGATTGAAAGAGCGAGCTTGCGCATGGTGCGAGGATAGCGGCACCCTGGCAGCAGTGTCAAGTGAAGTCCCTTTGCCCGACACGCGCATTTGTGATAGCCTGCCGCCATGAAACACCTCGGCCTGGTCTTGCTCGTGCTGCTGTTGGCTGCCTGCGGCTCCTCCTCCCCCACGGCCCCGCGCAATCAGGGCGACCCCGAAAGCGCCCTACGCCAGCTGTTGGTTGCCGAGGCAGAGGCGGTGGTGGAGCAGGATATCGAACGTCTGGCCGAGTTGTGGGCTGAGGATGGGGTTGTGATTGACGCCAGGCATACCGCCGACAACCAGGGCGACGACGCAATCTGGCGCGGGCGCGACGCCATCCTCGATCGCTACATGGTGCTCGTTTTCCCGGGCAATCCCCAGTTCGCCGAACCGACCGACATCATGATCACGATCACCGGCGATGCCGCCCAAGCCGCCTCCACCACCCACATTGGCGAAGAGGTCTCGCCTGCGGGCGACCGCTGGGAGTTTCGTTTTGCCGGCGGTCGCTGGTGGATCACCTCGCTCACCTACAATCTGGAGCCGTGAACATGAACCCCGCCGACATCCTCAAATACGGCCACCTGACCGTCCTGAAGACGCTGACGCGCATCCCCCCCGCCGAAGTGAACACCCCTGGCGCGGTTGGCTATTGGTCGACCAAAGATGTGCTCGGCCATCTGGCCTCGTTCGAGCTGGTGCTGGTCGAGATCCTCGGCAACCTCGTCCGGCCTTGCCCGATGCCCCTGACCGAGCAACTGGCCGCCGACGGCCAGGCCTTCAATGACGAACAGGTGGATCGCCGGCGCCGTCCGCTGACGATGGCGCAGGTGCGGGATGAGTATCAAGCGGCGCACGAGCAGGTGCGCGGCGCGGTGGCCGCCCTGCCCCCGGCCTTGTGGCGTCAGCCGGGCATCCTGCCCTGGTACGGCCCTGAATATGATCTCGAAGATTTCATCGTCTACATGTATTACGGTCACAAACGTGAGCACAGCGGGCAGATTGCGACGTTCAGTGATCGATTCAGGCCGTGAGGCGTGAGGCGTGATGAATGATGAATGAAGGGCGCCGGCGGTTTTTCACGTTTCACTTCTCACGTTGGCCAGCCATCTCTTCGATCACGGCGTCATAGACAGGCGCAAGCCGCTGCCAGTCGTAGGCGGCGGCGATGGCGTTGAGGTTGGTCTGCCGGATGGCGGCAGGGTGCAGGGCGGCCGCCTTCAGGCGCGCCGCCAGGTCATCGAAGCCGCGGTAGAGGTGAGGGCCGTGCTGTTCTGGGGGCAGCAGTTCGGGATAGCTGAGACGGTGGGGCAGCAGGGGATAACAGCCGCAGTACATCGCTTCCAGGATGGAGATGCCGAAGAATTCGTGATAAGCGGTCGAGACCACCAGATCGGACTCCCACAGCAGCCGGGCGTAGGTTTCCCGGCTTTCGGCATAGCCCCAGTGGATGATGCGCCGGCCCAACTGCGCCCGCGCTGCCTCGAACTCGGCCGGCTGCTGGCGGAAGGTTTCGCCGGCCACGCAGACCTCGAACGGCAGGTCGGCGGCGTCGAGCGCATAGAGGGCGGCGAAGAACTCGGCCGGGTTTTTGTCATATTCCCAGCGCTGGTTCCAGAGGATGCGCAAGGGGGCCTCGGCGGGGCGGGGCGGCGTTCGGCAGGCATCCAGCCGGGCCAGATCCAGGCCCACCGGCAACACCAGGCTCCTGGCCCGCAGTTCGGGGATGATCTCCAGGTGATTGTAGTCGGGGAAGTGTTTGAGTAGCCGCGGCAGTTCGGCGAAGAATTCGTCCAGGTGATGCTGGCTATTGAAGGCGATGCGGTTGGCGCACAACATGCTGAGGACGTTGATCAGGCCGTAGGTCAGGTCACGGGTCTCGCCGGGCGGTGGGGGATAGGTGAGCTGGTTTTCGTGGGCGTAGAGAAGGGCGGGGACCGAGTCGAGCCAGGGCCGGGCCAGGGCCAGCAGGGCGGGGAGATTGACCATGTCGGTGATCACGAGGGCGGCCGGCCTATCTCCGGCCTGGCAAGCCGCCGCCGCCTGCCGCGCCTGCTCGATGGCGCCGCCCTGCATCCGCCATTTCCAGAAGCGCCCGGCCATCGTCAGCAGGCGCACATCGTTGCGGCTGTGGCGGGCGAAGCCCTCGGCCCAGGCTGCGTGCGAGCCGGAGTGGTAGGGGGAAAGGAGGAAGATGCGCGGCATGTCTTGAATAGTAGGTCGCAATTTCTGCACGGCGGGCCGGCTTGCTGCTATGCTATCCGCAGGATGGCTGCAAGGCCAAAACCACCAGGCGAGCACACCACAAGGAGACACACTGATGCCGATTCTATCCGACTACAACGAGTTCGGCGGCCGCCACTGGGAAACCGGGACGGTGCGCAATTTCTTTGCCTATCGCGGAGTGAAAGCGCCGCACACCGGGCAGCCGTTTTCCGAAGCCCTGCTGCTGGGGATCAGCGGCGGCGTGGTCATGGGCTATTTCTCGTTCGCGTATGAGGGCTACGATCCGCAGGCCCGCATCCTCACCCGCAACACCTTCGACCCCTTCGAGACCCTTCTGGCCCGGATGGGCGTGGTGCAGGATCTGCGCCAGACGGCCAGCCCCGACAAGGGCCGCGCCAACCTGATCGACGCATTGGACGAGGGGCTGCCCGCCATTGTCTGGACTGATATGTTCAGCCTGCCCTATAACGCCCTTGATGCCTCGGCGATGTGGGCGATGTTCCCCATCCTCGTTTATGGCTACGATGAGACGGCCGAGATGGTGTGGATTGCCGACCGGTCGCGGGTGGGCCTGACGATCACGCCCGCCCAACTGCACGCGGCCCGGGCGAGGGTGAAGAAAGATCGCTTTCGCCTGCTTACGCTCGACTATCCTGACCCCGACAAACTGCCAGCTGCGGTCACGGCTGGCATCTGGCAGTGCATCCGTCTGTTCCTCGAAACGCCGCCCAAAGGTTCGGCCAACAATTTCGGGCTTAGGGCCTATCGCTACTGGGCCGAGCTGTTAACCAGGCCTGGCCAACGCATGAGTTGGGCGAAGGAATTTCCGGCCGGGATCAAACTGTGGGCCGGATTGACGACGGCCTTCACCGACATCTGCACTTTTGGCAAGGACGAGGCGGGAGAAGCCGACCGCTCTCTTTATGCTGGCTTCCTGGACGAGGCCAGCGTCATCCTCTCCCGGCCGGCGCTGCGCGAGGTGGCCGAGCAGTTCCGGGCCAGCGCCGCCGCCTGGCGCGCCCTGGCATGGGCGCTGCTGCCCGACACTATTCCCTGGCTGGCCGAAACGCGCGACCTGCTTTTGCGCCGCCACGCCCTTTTTCTGAGCCAGGGCGGCGATGCTTTCGCTCAAATCAAGATAATTGATGCTCGATTGGCCGAACTTCGTATAGTCAGTGACTATGAAAGCAGCGCCGTTCAGCCGTTGCTCGAACACATCCGCTCTCATGTCCTTGCCATTCACGACCTCGAGAAGGCTGCTATCACCCAATTGCAGGCGATCATGGCCTCATCCGGGCGCTGAGCGGCCTCATTCGTGGCTGCCCCACGCACGCAGAGCGGCGATGATGCGTTGGTCGGTGCGGGCAAAGGCAAAGCCATCGAGATCGGCCAGAGCAACCCATCGCCAATCGGCCACGCCCAGCTTTTGCGGCTCGCCGCCGATGTGCCGGGCATGGTAGGCGTGCAGGGTGATGCGGAAGTGAGTGTAGGCATGGTCCAGGCTGAGTAGAGGTTCGCCCACAGCAACCTGAATACCCAGTTCCTCGGCCAGTTCTCGCGCCAGGGTCTCAGGCAGGGTCTCGCCCGGCTGCTTTTTCCCGCCCGGGAATTCCCATAGCCCGCCTAACATGCCGTCGAGGGGCCGCTGGGCAATCAGAAAAAGGCGGGGTTCCCTTTCATGCCAGACCACGCCGGCAGCGACATCGAAATGCGGAATGGCCCGCCGCCGGTCGCGCACAGGCCGCTCGTATTGTGTGCCCCGCTCGCGCGCCAGGCAGAAGGATTGCACCGGGCAGAGGAGGCAGGCCGGGTTCTGCGGCAGGCAGATCGTCGCCCCCAGCTCCATCAGGGCTTCGTTGAAAGCGCCGGGTTGATCGCAATCGACCAGCTCGGCTGCCCTGTCCCACAGCGCCCGCTCCACCCTGGCGTCGTCGATGCTGGCTTCCAAATCGTCCAAACGGGCGAGGATGCGTTTGACATTGCCATCGAGCACAGGGGCAGGCTGGCCGAAGGCGAGGGAACGGATCGCCCCGGCGGTGTAGCGGCCAATGCCGGGGAGCGCGGCCAGCGCCCCGGCATCGCTCGGAATCCCCCCATTGTGTTCGGCGATGATGATCTGCGCCGCCCGATGCAGGTTGTGCGCTCGCCGATAGTAGCCCATTCCCTCCCAGGCTTTCAGCACCTCGTCCAGCGGGGCCGCGGCCAGTGCCTGAACGGTGGGGAAGCGGCGGATGAATTCGACATAAAACGGGATGACGGTGGCCGCCTGGGTTTGCTGGAGCATGACCTCGCTCACCCAGGTGTGATAGGGAGTAGGCTCCTGGCGCCAGGGCAGGGGGCGGGCGTGGTGCGCAAACCAGGCGAGCAGGGCGCGGCGGAACCCGACCAGGTTCATTGCCCCAGCAATGGCCCGGCGCACTGCCAGAGCAAGGGCAGCAGCAGGAACAAGAGTAGGACCAGCCAGAGGTAAATGGGCATACCCATCAGCAGGCGGGGTTTGCGCGCTTTTGGTGTTTCTGGCTTGGGTAGGGGCGTCTGGCAACGCCAGCAGACGATTTTATCGTCGGGGTTCCAGGTGCTGCATTTGGGGCAGTCCATAGGGGGGAGTAGGGAGTTGGGATTAGGGAGCAGGGAGGCGGGTAGGGAGGGGTGGGGATCAGGGGGGTGGGGGGGATTGGCGCAGGCGCGCTTTCATGGTTTCTGGGACGTGGCCGAGTTCGGAGAGGCGGCGGATCAGGGCTTCGGGGTCGGGGGAGGGGGGCGGCGTAGGTGAGGCAACGAGCGAGGCGGGGTCGGGCAGGGCGGGGGGTGGTTGATTGGCGACGGCGGCGGCGGTGGGGGTTTCGATCAGGCGCAGGAAGAAGTCTTCGGGGTCGGTGTAGTAGGTCTGGCAGCCGAGGGTTTTGGGCAGGCCGGGGCGCAGGAAGCAGGGCTGTTCGGGCAGGAGGCCCTGCGGATGGGGCGGGGTGATGATGAGAAGGGCGTTGGCCAGCGCCTGGGCAAAGACGGCGGCGTGTGGGAGCAGCGGGTTGGGGTTGGCGGCAGGCTGGTCGGGCCGGAAGGGGCTGAGCAGAAGGCAACGACCGGCCTCGACGGCGGCAGTCAGGGCCGCGGACGGCTGGTAGGTGGCCAGGCCCTGGGCTAGGACGAGGGCAATCGGCGCCTGGGCTTGCAAGAGCAGCCGGACGAGATCGGCGTCCAGCCCCGGACGGGCCAGGAGGAGCGGCAAAGCTCCCTCGTCGCCAAG
>CAYWPZ010000282.1:0-5820 GCA_964460135.1 uncultured Caldilineales bacterium
TGATTTGCGGCGGTTCTTGTTGCAACCAGGCGCGCAGCCGCCGCCAGGCGCGCGGGTGCAGCGGCCCAGGGTCGGGTAGGGTGGCTGCCAGCATCCCCTCCTGCTCTGCGCTTGTTGCCAGGGGATGCTCCCCTTCCCCGCGCAGGAAGCAGACAAGTTCGACCTGCCAGCCTGCCTCGACCAAGCGCCGGGCATGGTCGAGGAGTTGGCGCTCGATGCCGCCTAGTCGCAGGCTCGAACGCAGGATCAGCAGGCGAGGCATGGCCCGGCGAGGTGAGAAAGGCGGCGTCGCCGATCTACAGCCAGAAGAACGGGTAGAGGACGAAGCCGAGGATGTAGAGATTGAAGGCCAGCAGCATCGCCACCCCGGCCGGCAAGGTATGGCGACGCCACCCGTGCGGCACCCAGGCGCTCAGCCCGGCCAGAAACAGAAAGAAGAGGGCCGGCGCCACCGGGTAGAGGTAGCGGATCTGCGAGATCGAATCGCCGGCCCAGTCGGCATAGAGCACTTGTTTGCCGATGATGAAGACAAATTGGGCGAGTATGGCGAGCGCCATGAGCACGAAGGCCCGCTTCTGCCAGCCAGCCATGAGGGTGCGCGCCCACAGCCACTGTCGCGCCAGGCCCAACACGGCCAGCAGCACCAGCAGCCCGCCCAACCAGTAGAACGGCTCCAAGAGAGGCACGCGCATCCAGCCAAACCAACCCACGAACGTGCGTAGAAGGGCGTCGGCCTGCTGATCCCAGGGAAAGGCGGCCAGGTTGCGCCAGTAGATGCCGCTGGCGAGGTCAGCCCAAAAGGTGGTGGGCAGGCCGAGGCGGCCGGCACGCGCCATGATGAAGGCGAAGAAGGCCAGTACGGCTGCGGTGAGGAGCGCGACCGCCGCGACGATCCAGCCGCGATGACGGAGACGCCGCGCCCAGACCTCGCCCAACGCCCAGAGCAGGAAAGCGGACGGGCCGAGGATGGCGGCGGTGAGGGCGGTGCGCTTGGTGGTGACCCCGAACAGGGTGAGGGCAAGCAGCCAGCTGACGGCAGCCAGGCTGGGGCCGCGACGGAGCAGGTAGATGGCAAAGTAGAACGTCCACACCACCAGCGTCTCGGCCAGCAGGTCGTTGTTGACGGCGGCATTGGCGGCCAGATGCGAGGGCCAAAGGGCGGCCAGGCAGAGCACCGCCAGGGCCCAGTGTGGGCGGTCGGGGATCAGCTCGCGGATGGCGCCATAGACGCCCCACAAACTGAGCGCCAGCAGGCCCAGCCCCAGGAGCCGTAGTCGCAGCACCGCCTGGGTGATGGTGATGTCGTCACCCCACAATGCCACCAGCCCGCCGCTGACGGTGTAGTAGAGGGGGGGCTGGAAGAAGGAGGTCGAGTAGGCCGGCCCCCAGATCTCGGCAAAGGATTTGGGCAGGCTGGCCGGGTCCCAGCCAATGAGTGAGAAGCCGTACCACCAGAAGCTCAGTTCCTCCATCGAACCGATCATCTCTTGTTCCCACTCGCCCACCCGGTCGGCGCTGGTGACGGTGGGTTTGCCGAGGCGGGCGACATGGAGCGCGACCTCGAAGTGACGCGGCTCGTCGGGCTGCATCCAGGGCAGGATGACGAGGGCGTAGAGCGAGGCCAGGAGCAGCCCCAGGGCGATGATGCCCGTCGCCAACGCCCGCTCGCTTCGCAGCCAGGCGCGCAGGGCGGGGAGCAGGCCGGGTTCCAGGCCGGCTTGCTGGCGGCGGCTGAGCACGACTTGGGTGCCGCAGAGCAGGGACAGCGCCACCCACAGGGTCGCCTGCCAGGGTGCGCCGTTGCTGGTGAGGGCCTGGCCGAGCGCGAATAGCAGCCCGCCCATCCAGGCCAGGCCGGCGGCTCGGGGCTGGGCCAGGGCGTCGCCGAACGAAAGCGGCGATGTGAGTGAGCGGTAGAAAGCGTAGCTGGTGTTGATCAACAGCAGCGCCAGGCCGACCACCCAGAGGCCGTGGTTTAGCAGCCCAAACCAATCGATCATGGCAGGAAGAAGGCGCCGATCAGCTGCCTGATCCCCGGCGGAGGAAGACGAGGATGCCGCCCGCCAGGGCAGCAGCGGCCACAGCGATCACGAGGAAGATGCGGGGGTTGGGCAGCGACGAGGCGGGGGATGGCGTTGCCGCGGGTGGCGAGGGCTGCGGGCTGGCCTCGGTCACGGCAGGGGGTGATGTGGCCGTCGATGCGGGCGCGGACGCGCCGGACGTGGCCAGGGCCGTTGGGCCGGGCGCGGTGGGAGTGGCCGGCGGCGAAACGGCGGTGGCGGCGGCGGGGGGGGGTGAGGGTGTGGCGGGTGGTGGGGGTGAGGCGGCAGCCGGGGTTGTGGCAGTGGCGCTTGGCGCTGGCGCAGTGGGCGTGGCGGTCGCAGCAGGCGACGCCGCCGGGGTGGCCGTGGCGACCGGCGGCGAGGTGGGGGTGGGTGGGGCAAGGGTAGGCGAGACCGGCGGCGGGGCGGTGTTGGTCGGGGCCGGGGGAGCGTCGGTCGGGGCCGGGGGGGTGTCGGTGGGGGATGGTGGTTCGGGGGTGTCGGTCGGCGGGGGTTCGGGGGTGTCTTCGGGTGTGAGGGTGGGCGTGAGCGAGGGGCGAACCGTGGGCGGGGCGAGGATGGCGGCGGGGCGCCGCAGCTGTTGACTTCCGCGCCGCGAGATGGCCTCGCGACCGTGGGCAAATGTCCCGGCGGGGGCGACCAGCAACGGGGCCAGGAGGAAGAGGATGGCCAGAAGAAGGCGGGAGGTGGGCTTCATCGAGGAGGATCGGAGGGGAGGAGCAAGACCAGATGAAAACGCCGATAAAAGGGTCAGACGTCGAAGGGCGCCAAAAGTGAACGGGCTGAGGGTTGTCCTTAGCCGGGATCGTTGCAAGCGGAAAGGGGCGAGAGGAGGTGAAGGCCCCAGGTTTCGGGTTGGGTGAGTCGGGGCGGGGGCGGCGGCGGGATGGGCTGAGGCCGCGCGCGGTAGCGATCAAGTTCGAGGCCGGCGAATTGCCGCGAGGCGTCGAGTTGGAAATAGCTGTGGAAGTCCGGGGGCAGCAGGTGGCGGAGGTCGCGATAGGCGTCGGGGTAGAGGAGCAGCCAGAGGTCGGCGTCCGAGCGGGGTTGCGAGAACAAGGGGGCGACTGGGCCGGGGAAAGGGAGGGCGCGCCGGCGCAGGTCGGCGGCCTGGTAGCGACGGGTGTAGTAGTCGAAGCCGGCCCAGGCCAGTTCATCGACCCACACGGTCGCCTGGGGCTGCGCCTCCCTCTGAAGGGTATCGATGAGATCATCCCAGGCTTCGCGGCGATGCAGGGGCAGCAACAGGGCGGCGACCAGGCTGAGCGCCAGCAGCGAGGCCCACTGCCAGCGCGGGAGGCGCCACACGGCCCAGGCCGTGATCAGGGCCAGGTAGGGTAGGAGGATGACGAGTTGGCGCTTGAGGGAGTAGAGGCGCGGGAAGGCGGCAAGGAGGAGGAGGGCGAGCCAGGAGCCGATGATCAGCCAGCGAAGGGGCGGGCGCGGGTCGATGGGCCGGAGGCGGGGCCATCCCCATCCGACCGCCAACAGGCCGATGAGCAGGAGGATGAGGCCCAGACGAAGGATCAGAGCGACGATGGCAGGGGTGAGGCCGCGAGCGAGCGGTTGCAGGACGATGGCAAGAAAGGTGGCAGGGTAGGAGTGGCCGAGGGCGAAGATCTGGCTGGGCCGCAGCCAGAGGGCGCCGGCCGCCAGCAGGACGATGGCCTGTGCGCCCAGCCAGAGCCGCGGGCGGGGCCGGCCGCGCGCCAACCAGACCGCCTGGCTGAGGGTGAATGGGAGCAGGGCGGCGTAGTCGGCGCCAAAGGCCAGCGTCATCGCCGCCCCGTAGGCCAACGAGGCCCGGAGGGGCGGCCCTTGCCGGTGGGCGCGGTCGAACCAGCGCCAGGCCAGCCAGACGCCAGCCAGCCCAAGCGTCTGCGCCAGGAGGTACATGCGCACCTCGGCTGCATACCACACCTGGAGCGGATGGAGGACCAGTAACAGGGCGGCCAACCACGCCCAGGCGCGGCCGCCCAGGTCGCGGCCCAAGAAGTAGACCAGCAGCGCTGCCCCAACCCCGGTCAGAAGCGAGGACAGCCGCAGCCACGGCTCTGTTTCGCCGCCCCACAGCCACAGGCGCAGAGCCAGGTAGTAGCCGGCCGGGTGGGGGTCGCACAGCGAGAGTAAGAGCGTGGGCAAGGGCAGGCGCGCCAACCAGACGCTGGCCGCCTCATCGCTCCAGAGCGACTGGCCAAAACGCAGAAACGGCAGCACAAAGGCTGCCGTCAGGAAGGGGAGGAGGCGTCTAGCGGACAATCAGAGCCAGAAGAACGGATAGAGGACGAAGCCGAGGATGTAGAGGTTGAAGAGCGTGAGCGCGGCGATGAGCAGATTGGGGAAGAGGCGCTGCCAGCGGGGGCGCAGCACGGCGCCGAGGCCAAGCATGAGCGGCAGGGCGATGGCCGGCAGGACGGGGTAGAGATAGCGGGCCTGGGGGGCCGAGCCGTCCTGCCAGAAGCCGTAGACGATGTCTTTGCCGACCGCCAGAGTGAATTGGGCCAGCAGAAGCGCGGCCAGAAAGACAAGGCCCCCGCGCTGCCATCGCTCCAGCCCGCCGCCCGGCCGCACGATGTGGGCATAGCCGAGCAGAAGGGCGCCCCCGCCAACGACGACGAGGCCCCATCCGGCGCCATAGATGGCGGATGGCAGGCCCAGGCGCAGCCAGCCGAACCAACCCATGAAGGAACGTAGCATGACGTCGGCGAAGCGGTCGAGGGGGGCCTGGGCGGCCTGGCGCAAAAAGTCGCCGTTGACCAGCGAGCGGAGGAAGTCGGGCGGCGCCCAGATGCGACCGGTGCGTTGGGCGGCCAGCCATAGCCCGGCCACAGCGACAACGGCGACGACCACGGCCACGATCGCCCACAGAACCTGGCGCCGCCAGTGAGCGCCTGCCCGCGTGAAGGTACGCAGAACCAGGGCCAGCGGCAGCACCAGCACCACCAGTCCGCTGCGTTTGGTGAGGATGGCAAGCAGCCCGAAGACGACCAGCGCCGTCAGGTTGGTCAGGCTGGCCCCGCGGCGGATGGTGCGCAAGCCGAAGAAGGCGGCCCACACCACACACAGTTCCACCAGGGCGTCGTTGTTGACGGCGGCGAAGGCGGCGATGTGGGAGGGCCAGAGGGCAGCGAAGGCCAGGCCAGCCAGGGTGAGGTCGGGGCGGCCGGGGAAGGTCTCGCGGCCGGCTGCATACACCCCCCAGAGTGTGACGGCGAAAAAGACAGCGCCCACAAGCCGCAACCAGATCACTTGCATCGAGAGGGGTTGCGCAAGCCACCATTGCTTGAGCAGCCCGCCCACCAGCAGGTAGTAGAGCGGTTGTTGGAAGAAGGCCCGCGAGTACATCTGCCCCCAGATGGCGGCGAAGTCCTCCGGCAGGGCCTGCGGATCCCAGCCGATGAGCGAAAAGCCGTACCACCAGAAGTCCTGCGCCTCCATGTCGGCGATGATCTCGCGCTCCCAGTCCAGGTTGAGGTCGGGGTAGTAGGTGGGGCGGGCAAGGCGGGCATTGTGCTGCACCACCTCGAAATGACGCGGTTCGTCCGGCTGCATCCAGGGGCGAATGGCGAAGGTGTAGGCGGCGACGAATAGGGCGCCCACCACCACCAGCCCCAACGCCGCCCACCTGGCCTGCGCCCATCCTGCCGGCATCGTGCTCACCGGCTCGCTCGACCCGGCCCGTTGGCGCGCCGCCGACCAAGCCTGACCCGCAAATACGCCTGCCAGTCCCAGCCAGAGCAGGGCGATCCAGCCCTTG
>CAYWPZ010000283.1:0-5795 GCA_964460135.1 uncultured Caldilineales bacterium
CTCCTCGCCTACTCGCTCGACGCGCCGGACGATAGCGCTCCTGCTCCCCCTCCCGTTCCCCAACCACCCGGCCATCGGCTTGCAGCATGTCCAGATGGCCGATCACCTCGCTCAGAGCCAGGAAGACATCCAGGTTACCGAGATTGGGGAACAAACTCTGGGCGATCTCCCAGGCCGTCAGCGGCTGCTCGGCCACCAGCGCCAGGATGCGGGCCAGCCGGCGGTCGCGTTGGCTGCGGCGCTCGGCCAGCAGGAGGTGGTGGTCGTCGATGATCGGGCCGTGGCCGGGGAGGATGCTGGCGATGGGCAGGGCGTCGATCCGATCGAGTGAACGCCAGTAGTCGATCAAGGAGCGGCTGTGCTGGCTGTGCGAGTTGCGCGGCGGTTCTAGCAGGGCGTTGGAGCTGATGTGGGCCAGCAGGTGGTCGGAGCCGAGTAGTGTGCGGTCTTCGGGTCGGTACAGGCAGATGAGATCGCCGCTGTGTCCGGGGCAGAACAACACCTGCCACTCGCTGCCCCCGGCCGCCAGCCTGTCGCCATCTTCCAGACACCGCCCCACCCGCACATCGGCGGCCATCTGGGGGATGACGCCGTAGAAGACCTTCACCCAGCTGTGTTGCTCGGCGGGCAGCCCTGCCCGCGCCAGCAGGCCATCGGCCCAGACAGTGGCCTGCGCAACGAATCCTTTCAGGTTGGCGATTTTGGGGCAGGCGATGGGGTGGGCCAGCACTTCGGCCCGGCTTTCGTCCTGCAAGCGCTGCGCCAGCCCGAAATGATCTAGATGGCTGTGCGAAAGCACGATCTGCGCCAGGTCGGTGACGGCAACGCCGATTTCGGCCAGGGCGGCGCTCATGGCCTGCTGGCTGGGCGGGTGAAGGAGGCCGGTGTCCACCAGCGTCAGTGGTTCGCCCCACAGCAGGTAGGCGTGGACATCGCCGACGGGGAAGGGTGTGGGCATGGTGATCTGGAAGATGTGGGGGAGGATTTCGCAAACGGCCATAGATTGACACCAGGAAGGCGGGCATGCTAACGTGTCCTTACCTTAGCACGTTCTGTACTTTTCTGCACAAGCGTCGCCCTCTCTTGCACTCCCCTATGTCCATCGACCCCTCCTTCCCCAACGCCATCCTGGGCGAAGGCTGCACCATCCAACCCTTCGCCATCGTCGGCCTGGAATACCGCCCTGGCTGCGGCCCGGCCCGACTGGGCAAACACGCCATCATCCGCGCCCACACCATCATCTATGGCGACGTGAACATCGGCGACGGCTTCCGCAGCGGCCATCACGCCCTTATCCGCGAACACACCACCATCGGCGCCTATGTGTTGGTGGGCACGAGCGTTGTCATCGATGGGCATGTGACCATCGGCAACCAGGTCAGCTTGCAGAGTCGCGTCTACATCCCCACCCACACGGTCATCGGCAGCTTCGTCTTCATCGGCCCCGGCGCCGTACTCACCAACGACAAATACCCTCTCCGCCAGCGCCATCGCTACCGCCCTGCCGGCCCCATCCTGGCCGATCATGTCACGGTGGGGGCCAATGCCACGCTGTTGCCGGGCGTGCGCGTGGGCGAGGGGGCGATGATCGCCGCCGGCAGCGTGGTCACCCGCGATGTCCCGGCCTGGAGCCTGGCCGCCGGAGTTCCCGCCCGCATCCTGCCTCTGCCCGACCATCTGCGCCAGCCGAACACGCCCATCTTCGGCCCGGTGGGGGTGGGGAGTTAGGAGTAGGGAGTTAGGAGTAGGGAGTAAGGAGCAAGGAGCAAGAACTGCCCACTGCCCACGGTTACTGATTACTGACTACCTCCCACCCGCGGCAAGAACACCGCCTGCCACTCGCCCCGGATCACAACCGGGGTCTCGGTCAAGGTCAGGGTGACGACGCCGCCGACGGGGCTGAGGATGTCGATCTGTGGCCCGCTCTGGTCGCGGCGGGTGGGGATGGTGAGTTGGGTCAGTTGCGGCGCCCGCACGGGCAGGTGGACGACGGCAGAAGGTTCGGGCGCGCCTGGCTCCTGGGCGATGCCATCATCGTACCAGAGGGCATAGACCGTTTGCCGTTCGACTGTGAAGGCAAAGGCATTGACGCCGTCGCCCAATCCTGCCAGGGCTTGCACACCGCTGTAGCCGCCCAACTGCGCCTGGGCCAGGGCCAGCGCCATGACAACGGGCCGCGAGGCGGGCGAACCATTGCCGGCGTCGTCCAGCAGTCCCTGAAAGGCCAGGTCGCGCTGGCCCAGATTGGCAGGCTCCAGGGTGGGTCGGTCCTGCTCCAGACCAAGCGCCAGGGCGTCGAAGCCGTTGGCGGCGGCGAAGACCCATTTTTTGAAGCCCAGCCGCGCCTGTTCGGCCCGATACCAGCTTTCCACCGTCTGGTGCTGCGGATCGGCGTCGTTTGCCAGGCTCGACCAAAGCCCTTCGCCGCTCGTTGGGAAGAGGGGGTGAACGCGCAGTTCCTGCGGGTCGCCGGTCAGGGCCGGGGCCGAGGTCGCGCCCGTGATCCAGACTTCGACCGGCTTGCCGGCCAGGGTGGCCGTCCAGGCGGCTAGCGTAGCCAGGCCAGTGTAATCGGCCAGGCTGTGCATGGCCACCAGGTCGTAGGCATCGTCGGCGGCCAGAACTTGCGCCAGCGCCACCAATCCGCCGCACACGGCGGGGTTGATGTTGCTCACGATGTCTTCCAGTTCGGCGGCGGCGGGGAAGTCGTCGAGCAAGTCGATGGCGGGCGCGCCGGCGGCGAGGATGCGGGCGTTGGCGTCGGCAGCCCGCGCCGCCGCCGCCGCCGTGCGCAGGAGGGCGATGTAGTCGGCAGCGGTAGTCGTCGCCTCCTGCCCCTGCCACCAGGCGCCGGCGGCGGATTCGGCTTCGATCTGATACAGCCGCACGGGGTCAGGATGTCCGTCGCCGTCCACATCCACCAGACCGGGCGAGTCATCCTGGCCGTCGGCATCAAAACGCTCGACCACGGCCTGCACCCAGGCGGCGTAATCGGCCAGGGTTTCGGGCCGGGGCGGGGTCGATGCTGTCGCCCCCGCCATGCCGCCAGCCGGGGCTGCAACCCTGGCCCAGGTGTTCCAGGCCCGCAGCACCATGATCAACTCGAAGCCTGCTTGTTGGTAGGTGCGCACGCGTGTGTCCAGCGCCGCCCGCTCGTCATCCCACTGATACGCGTGCTGCCCCGCCTGCGGCGGCTCCGGCTCGATGTGACCCCAGCGCACATCATCGATCACGGCCAGTTCGGCTTGCGTTCGGCGCAGGGCCGTGGGCAGATCGAAGGGAAAATTGCGGCTGGCGTCGCTGACGCCCAACCGCAGGGGGCCGCCATGCAGCTCCATCCCGTCCGGATAGACCACCCGCGGCAGGTCGCAAGGCGGGTGAGGAATGCTGCATGCGGCCGCCAGGGTCAGGGTCAGGAGGGCGCCGACCATGGCCGCAAGCCTCCTCAACGGCCCGGGCCGCATAGGCTTCATCACTCTGGCTGCTCCTCTGGGCAGAAGTGAGTGCTACGGCCGCCGACGACGAGGCGACGGATGGCCGCGCCGCAGCCGGGGCATGGTTCGCCGGCCCGTCGAAAGACCTGCAAGCTGTTCTGAAAACTCCCGATCGAACCGTCCGGGCGGCGGTAATCGCGCAGGGTTGTGCCGTGTTCGGCCAGCGCCTGCCTCAACACGGCCTTGATCGCTCCTGCCAGCCTTGCCATCTCCTGCTCGTTCAGGCTGCCGCCCGGCCGCAGAGGGTGGATGCCGGCCCGGTAGAGGGCCTCGTCGGCATAGATGTTGCCGATCCCGGCCGCCAGCCGCTGGTCGAGCAGGAGCGACTTGATCGGCGCCCGGCGCCCGGCCAGGGCCTGGGCCAGGTAGCCGGCCGAGAAATCATCGCCCAGCGGCTCTGGCCCCAACGTGCGCGTCACCTCGGACGGCTCAGCCACCAGCCAGGCGCGTCCGAACTTGCGACTGTCATTGAAGCGCCATTCACGGCCATCTTGCAGCCGAAAACTGAGATGGTCGTGCTTGTCGCGTGGGGTCGAGGCCAGGACAACGCGCATCTGCCCGGTCATGCGCAGGTGCATCACCAGCCAGCGACCATCGTCCAACCGAAAGAGCATATACTTGCCGCGGCGCTCGACCCCAACCACACTGCGCCCCACCAGCTCGCGGCAGAAGATCGGCAACGGCGGCCCGCCCACCACGCCTTCCCAGCCAACGAGCACGCCAACAATGGTCTGGCCGATGATCAGCGGCGCGATGGCGTCGAGGACGGTCTGGACTTCGGGCAGTTCGGGCATGGCCAGGGGGGAAGCGCGAGCAGAGACGGTGTGCGGGAACCAGGCGATTGTAGGGGATGATGGCTGCGGTTGACAATTCACCCCCCATGACGCTTGACCAGCAAGCGGCGCCGATTTGGGCCGACTGCCCAGGCGGGCGATAATGTGGCTATGCGCCCACCCCTGACCCATGCCGACATCGATCTCATTCTCTTCGACCTGGACAACACCCTGTACCCCCGCGGCTTGGCGCTGTGGAGCGAAATCGACCGCCGCATTCTCGCCTATGTCTGCCAGACGCTGAACCTGCCGCCCGACGAAGCCCAGGCCGTGCAAAAACGCTACTGGCGCACCTATGGCACGACCATCATGGGGCTGATGGCCGAGCACAACATCGACCCCGAACCCTATCTGGCCTTCGTCCATGATTTCGACGCCCGACGCTACCTGCAACCCAACCCGGCCCTGACCGAGGCCCTGGCCGCTCTGCCCCAACGCAAAGCCGTCTTTACCAACGCCACCGCCGCCCACGCCCGCAATGTCCTTTCGGCCCTCGGCATCCTGTCCCTGTTCGACCGCCTGGTGGGGATGAACGACACCGGCTACATCTCCAAGCCCCACCCCCTGGCCTACGAACGCTGCCTGACCCTGCTGGAAATGCCCGCCCATCGCTGTCTGTTCATCGAGGATAGCGCCGCCAACTTGCCCCCGGCCCGGCAGATGGGCATGCGTACCGCCCTGGTGGGCGCGCCCGACCAGGGCGAGGCCGACTACTATCTGCCCCGGATCGAGGACGTGGCCGGGCTTTTCGCGCCGGCGCATGCCGTGTCAGCGCCGCCGCCCACCGCCTTTGACGGCGACAAGCCGGGGGCGCTATAGTTGACCCCGGACTTTTCGCTCGAGCTTCAGCCGGCCATGACCACCCGCGCCCGCACCATCCTCACCAACACAGGCTTCAATGTGGCGGGCATGGCCCTGACATCGGTCATCGCCCTGGCTCTCACCCCCTTGCTCTTGCGCGGGTTGGGGAGCGAGTTGTTCGGGGTTTGGGCGCTCTTCGGCGTCGTCGTTGCCTCGTCGCAGATGCTCGATCTCGGCCTGGGGCGGGCGCTGGTGCGACGGACGGCGCAGAGCCGGCTTCAGGGCCAGTGGTCGCATCTGGCGGCGCATTTCAACAGCGATTTCTGGCCGCTGCTGGGGCTGGCGGCGGCGCTGACCGGACTTGTCTGGCTGGCGTCGCCAGCCCTGGCCCGGCTGTTGGGCGCGCCGGATGAGCTGCTTCCACTGGGCGCCGCCATCTTGCGTCTGATGTCCCTGAGCTTTGTCCCCATGCTCTGCACCCTGATCTTGACTGCCGTCCTCGAAGGCGCCCAGCGGATGGTCTACACCAGTCTGGCCACAGTCGTCAACCGTTGCACCTTTGCGGCGGCGGCGCTGCTGGCGGTTAGCGCCGGCCGGGGACTGCTGGGCGTGGCCGCGGCCCACGTTGCGGCCGGACTTGTGCAAGTGCTGGCCCTCTGGCTGGCCG
>CAYWPZ010000284.1:0-5744 GCA_964460135.1 uncultured Caldilineales bacterium
CCGGCTCAGCACCGTTTCCGGCCAGCCGGTCAGATCCAGACCGCCGTAGGGCGTCCAATCGACGTTTTCGTGCAGAAAAGCAGTGGAGAGCGTCACCTGCCGCTGGGGGTCGAAGATCACCAGGTCGGCGTCCAGGCCGGGGGCGATGTCGCCCTTCTGCTCCAGGCCCATCAGTCGGGCCGGGGCCGTGCAGCATAGCTCGACCCAGCGGTTGAGCGAGAAATGGCCCCACCGCACGCCCTGAAACACGCCCGCCAGCCGCATCTCGATCGACGGCACACCGCCCGGGATCTTGCTAAAGTCGCCCAACCCGCGCGCTTTCGTCGCCCGGTCGAAGGGGCAATGGTCGGTAGTGACCAGCTGCAAATCCCCCGCCCCCAGCGCCCGCCAAAGCGCCTCCTGGTCGGACTTGGGCCGCAGCGGCGGCGAGCACACCGGCAGGGTTCCCTCGCTGCCGGGGGCGTCGTAGGCATCCTGAGTCAGGAAGAGGTATTGGGGACAGGTCTCGCCCGTGATCGGCAGCCCCGCCGCCCGCGCTGCCCGGATGCGCTCGACCACATCGGCGCAGGAGACATGAAAGATGTGCAAGGGGACGCCAACGAAGCGGGCGATGTCGATGGCCCGACCGGCGGCCTCACCCTCCAGCGGGGCTGGACGACTGCGCGGGTGCCAGGGTGGGGTGGTGCGCCCGGCCGCCAGGTTGCGGGCGATCAGCGTGCAGATCACGTCCCAGTTTTCGGTGTGGATGACCGGCTGTCCGCCCACGGCGCGCACTGCCTCCAGCGCCTGCAACAATTCGCCATCGTGTAGCCGCAGCCCGTAGGCCATGTATAGCTTGAAGCTGGTGCAGCCGGCGGCAAAGACTTGCGGAGTCTGGCCGAGTCTGGCGATCTCGGTCGGGCCGAGGGTCATGTGCAGCCCGTAATCGATCACGACCTGCGGGTCGGCCTCGGCCCGCCGTGCGGCCAGGGCGTCGAGCAGCGCCTCGTCTGCCCTCGGCTCGACGAAATCGATGATCGTGGTTGTCCCGCCCAGGGCCGCCGCCCGCGTGCCGGTGAAGAAATCATCCGCCGAGATCACGCCCTCGCCCAGCGGCATCTGCAAATGGACATGGATGTCCACACCGCCGGGGATGACGTACTTGCCCGAGGCGTCGAGTTCAGGCCCCCCGGCCAGATCCTGGCCGATGGCGGCGATGCGTTCGCCGCGGATGCCGACATCGGCGATGAAAGACTGTGAGGCGGTGACGATCAAGCCGTTCTTGAGGATGAGATCGAATGCCATATCGGCTCCAAGTAAAGCTGAAGTCAGAAGGGGAGCTGAGCCGCGCCGGCAGCGCTGGTCTGCAGCGCCGCTAGGAGCGCCTCGAACTCTTCGCGGCAGTCGCGGCATTGTTCGAGATGTTGCTGCACCAGAGGCAGCGCCGCCGACGCGTTTTGACCCGCCATCACCAGCTCGACGAAGCGCCCCACCTGCTCGAAGCACGCATCGCAGTCGATTTCGTTGGGCCGGGTGCCGGCGATCATCCGCATCATCGCCGGCAAATGGCCCGGCGGAAACACCACAGCCGTGGGGCGGGCGAACAGCGATTTGATCCTGGCAAAAAAGCTGCGGAAATACATTTCTACGAAGAATCCTCGGCGAACATCGCCAAAATTTCGGCGGACGACAAGCCCTCGCGCTGCAAGCGGCGCTGGAGTCTTTGGCGGGCATCGTACAAGAGCTTGTACAGGGCGTTGCGGTTCGTGCCCATGCGCCGGGCCGCTTCTTGCAGCGGCATCCCGCCCACCATCACCGCCATCATCGCCCGGCGCTGTTTTTCGGTCAACTCCTCGCTGATCAGCCGCTGCACCGTGACAACCATGATCGTGCGCATGGCCATTTGGCCAGGGTCGGGCGCCTGGTCGCGGAGCATGGCCGGGGTGTAGTCGGAGTCTTCGTGCGCAACCAGCAGGTCTTGCAGTGAAACATCTTGCCAGCGACGGCGACGCAACTCGGTGAAGGCCGTGCGCACGGCGATCTTCAGCGCCCAGGTGGTGAAGCGGGCCTCGCCCCGGAACGACGCCAATTCGGCCAGGATCTTGATCATCGCATCCTGCACGAAATCCTCCAGATCCGCTTCGGTGACGCTGTTTCTGAGCAATGCCGGCCGCAGCCCGCGCAGCAAGACAGAGCGCAAATCGGCAAGGGCGGCGTCGGCTGCCTGACCCTTGCTCTGCAGCGCCTGGAGCCATTCGTCATTGCTTCGCTCAGGCATGGGTCACAGTATAGCAGCGCCCCGGCATGAGGTACAGCCAGCCTTCAGCGCGGGGGGCTGGTGATGAGCTGTAGCCGGTCGTTGCGCCCAAATAGGGGCGCAACATGAATGCTCAAACGGGCAACGACTGCCGGCGGGATGCCGATGTCGGCCAGGAACAGATCGCCAGGGATGGCGGCCAGCCCGGTCTTGGGCAGGGCCAGGGTCCGCTCGGGCCGGATCACGAGACCCGGCGCCCGACCGGTGGTGGCGTCGAGGCCGGAGGGAATATCCAACGAAAGGACGCGCGACGCCGAGCGGTTACACAACTCGATCAGCGCAGCCGCACGTCCGCGCGGCGCCCCGGCCAACACCACCACTTTGCCGGCGGCGGCCTCAAGCATATCCATGGCGGCTCCGGCCAGGTTGCGTCCGGCGTTCTCCATCATCTGCAAGAGGCCCAGGCCGAACGACTCGACGGCGATCCGATCCACCTCCCGCATGTGTGCGGCGGTGATGGCCGGGACGAGAACGCCAGCGGGGGTGGAGAACATCATGCCGGCTTGCGCGTTCATGGCTGGTAGATGCGGGTGTCGGGCCGAAAGGCTGCCCACGAAAACCAGAAATGATTGACGCTCACGACCGGCTGCAGCTGATGGCCGGCCAACTCGCCGCCGACGGCTCGCCCCAACCCGTCCCACTCGCTGCCAGTCTGCTCGTCGAGGATGCGGTCGCCCTGGCGCCGAAAACTCAGTCGCCGGCCATCGATCTCGGCCGAGAAGGCGTTCGCGGCCCCGACATCGCGCCCGCCGGCCACCCTAAAATCGTCCAGGGCCGAAGCCGTCCCCGCCACCCAGATGATTACAACCGGCTTCCCGGCCACGGTGTCGTTGACCACGCCGGTTGTTTGCAGGATGTCGTAGGGGTAGGCCACAGCCTCGCCGCCGCCATCGACCGTGAGGACGCGCGCCATCGGCGGCATCTGCTCTGGGGTGGCGGGGCCTTGATACAACCAGGGGGGCTGATTGACATCGTCGTAGCCCACATAGGGGTTGCGGCCATAGTCGCGCAGGAAACCGGTCTCGTTCGAGAGCACGCGGCCGGCGGGGTGGGCGGAACGAAAATCGGCCCAGGCGACGATGGCGGCGGGATAGAGGTGGAGCTGTCGCCCGGCCATCTCGCCGGCGATGGCGTCGCCCCCGGCCTGCTGCCACCAACTCTCGCTCTGGCGGTCGTACATGATCAGGTTGCTGAAGCGCAGCCGGCCGGTGGTGCCGAAATCCAGCACCTGGCCGTCGACGGTGCGCTCGAAGGCGATGGCCGTGTTGCAGAGCGGGCAGAAGGTGACGGTCAGGGGTTTGCCGCCCACGGTGTCGTTGACGATCTCATGCCAGATCAGGATCTGTAGCGGATAGGCGCGGGCGTCTTCCCCCACTTGCACCAGGATGACCGGCTCCTGCTCCTGCAACCAGGCGTCAGCCTCGTCGACGGCGACGAAGGTGGGCTTGTCGATGGCCGGGATGCCATCTTTGGGCGGGCCGCCGGAGAGGATCTGGGTGTAGGGGACGGTGTGGCGGCTGAAATCGGTCTTGAATTCGCGTGCGGCGCCGGTGGGCGGCGACTCAGGTGGGAGCAGCGAGGGGGTGGGAAGGCCGGCGGTGGGCAGGGGGGGCGGGGTGGATGTGGGGGCGACGGCGGGCCTTGCCGTGGCCGTGGGGGATGGCAGGGCCGCGGGCGCGGGTTGCGGTCGGCCGGCGCAGGCCGCCAACAGGAAGACGAGGAGGATAAACAAGGGTAGCAGGCGCATGGGATGTGCTCGCATGATGGTGGCAGCGACGCTGTCGGCCAGGCAACGGGTATGGTATGCAGTTCTGACAAGCTCGCCGTCGGCCATCTTACCCCGCCGCGCCCCCAACCAAGCCCCTCGCCGCCGTGCGCCGGCAGCGCCGTCACCCTGAGTCGTCGATTGGTGCGATAGTAGTCAAGGCGAAGATGCGGCGAGGAAACCTGCTCCGTCGTTCTCACCGTTCGATCCCGCCGGCAGAAACCGAACCGTGTATGAGCCCCGCCAGCGCCCGCGCCATCCCCGTCGCATCCTCCGCCTGCCAGATGTTGCGCCCCACCACTGCTCCGGCAGCCCCGGCCTGCATCGCTCTCTCGACCATCGTCAATGTGGCGGCAGGGTCGGCATGATGCGGGCCGCCCAGCACCAACACCGGCGCAAAACAGGTCTCGACCACCGCCTGGAAGCCCTCGACAAAGGGGATCTTCACCCAATCGGCGCCCAATTCTGCGGCCACGCGTGCGGACAGTTGGATGGCCGACAACGTCCTCGCCTCCGGGCCGCCGTCGAAGCCGCCGGGCACCATCTCGGCCATCACCGGCAGGCCCCAGGCATGGGCCTGGCGGATCACCCGCGCCAGCGTGGCCAGCGTCGCCTGCTCGTGGGCCGTGCCGGGGAAGGCGGTGACGCACATGGCATCCGCGCCCAGGCGCAGCGCATCTTCGACCGTGTAAAACTGCGCGCCCGGCCCGTCCATCGCCCCCAGCGCTGTGCCCGCGCCATCCGTGCGCAGGATCAGGCCCACCGGGGCCAGCAACTCGGCGAAACGAGTGGCTGTGCCGTAGCTGGCCATGACGGCATCGACGCCGCCGGTGATGAGGCGGCGCAGCGTCGTTTCCATGTGCTCGAGGCCGGGCAGGGGGCCGGAGATCATGCCATGCTCGGTGGCGCAGATCAAGGCCCGTCCGTCAGGTTGGAAGATGCGGTTCTTGCGACGAAGGATCATGATATTGGATATGAAGACGTGGACCTCTGCGGACGATGGTTGATAGACGATGGGTGGTCGTGCTATCGTCCAAGGTCAATCGTCCACCGTCTGTTTTGCCAGTCGCCGATACCGCGCAAAGGCAGCGGCATAGGTCGGCGCCAGAGCGGAGTCGGGTTCGAGGCGGCGGGTGGGGGGACGCAGGCGGGCGACGGCGGCGGCCAGAGTGGGGAAGGCGCCAACGCCCCAGCCTGCCAGCGCCGCCGCGCCCAGGGCCGCCCAACTGGGATAGTCGGCCAAAACGATGGGCGCGGCGCTGACATCGGCCAAAATCTGTGGCCAGACCGGGTTCTTTGTCGCCCCACCCGCGATCCAAAGCTCCTCCACCGGCATACCGGCGCCGCGCAGGTCGTCGAGGGTGGCGCGCACGGCAAAAGCGGTGCTTTCGAGGATGGCCCGGCTCATGTCGGCGCGGGTGTGGGCCAGGCTGAGGCCGGCAAAAACGCCGCCGGCCGCGCTCTCCAGGGGCAAGAAGGTGAGGCCGCGGCTGCCGGGCGGGCTGGCGATCAGCGCCGCATCGAACAGCCGAAAGAGGCGGCCGCGGTCGAGATGACGATCGGGGTCGGGGGATTGGAAGGACTGGTCGAGCCACCACTCCACCGTGGCCCCGAACCCGCCCAGGTAGCACGAGGCCGTCCAGCGCTGCGGCGCGGAGGGCACTAAGAGCATAATCGGTGCGG
>CAYWPZ010000285.1:0-5727 GCA_964460135.1 uncultured Caldilineales bacterium
GGTCAGCGCCATGAGGATGATCGAAGCGGCCGAGCCGAAGGCCGGGTCGCGGGCGTCCAGAAATTGCCGTTGGATGAGATTGCCCACCAGGATCACCTGCCGGCCGCCCAAGATGTCGGAGACGATGAACGTGCCCATCACCGGCACGAAGACCAGGATCGTCCCTGCCACCACGCCCGGCATCGAAAGCGGCGCCGTCACCCGCCAGAAGGTGCGCAGGGCGCTGGCTCCCAGGTCGGCGGCGGCCTCGTAGAGATGGGGCTCGATCTTTTCCAGCGAGGTGTACATGGGCAGCACCATGAAGGGCAGAAACTCATAGACCATCCCCACCAGCACGGCGCCGGGCGTGTACAGCATTTCCAGCGGCTGGAACTCAAGCCCCACCAGCCCGAACAAGAAGCCCAGCACGCCATTGATCACGCCCTGGGTGCGCAGCAGCATGATCCAGGCATAGAGACGGATGACGAAATTCGTCCACAACGGCACCAACACCAGAAAGAGATAGGTGTTGCGGCGGCCGGCCGGGGCGCGGGCGATGAAATAGGCCAGGGGATAGCCGATCAGGATGCACAACACCGTTGTTTGTAGACCCAACGCGATCGACCGCCAGAGAATGGTCAGATATAGGGTGTCGAAGCAGGGCGGGGGGGTGTCGCCGCACGCTGCCGTGCGGCTGACGCCGATCAAACGCAGGTAATTGTCGAGCGTGAAGGTGTAGATGACATTGCCATCGGGGTCGCGACGGCCAAACGAGGTGATGAGGACGAGGATGAGAGGGATGATCAGCAGGACGATCATCCACAATAGCGTGGGGCTGACGAGCAGCAACCCACGGCGGGCTTCTGAATCCGGGCCTTTCGTCGTGGCGGTCATCGTTCACTCCACCAGGATGCGAGCGGCCGAGGGCGCAAAGGCAACCGTAACGGCGTCGCCGGTGATGGCCAGGCGGCGGGAGGTCGGGTCGGTGTTCTGCTCGCGCACCCGCAGGCTTTGCCCGCCCTGCAGCCGCACAGCATAGTGTGTGTCGGTGCCGATATAGACGACATCCTCCACCTGACCGGGCAGTTGGACGTAGTCCTCGGGCAGATGAACGATCGAGGCAAGGCCGCGCAGATGCATCTTCTCCGGGCGGATGGCGACTGTGATCCTCTGGCCTCGGCTCAACGTGGCCTCCGAGACCGCCCGCATCGCTCCGCCGCCCTCCAATTCGACCTGCACCTCGCCGCCCTGCTCTTCCCCCACCATGCCCGCCAAAAAGCTGGTCTCGCCGATAAAGTCGGCCACAAAGCGGCTGCTGGGGCGCTCGTAAATGTCGTCCGGCGACCCCATTTGCAAGACGCGGCCCCCGTTCATCACGGCGATGCGGTCGGACATGGTTAGCGCTTCTTCCTGGTCGTGGGTGACAAAGATGAAGGTGATCCCCACCTCGCGCTGGAGTCGCTTCAACTCGAGCTGCATCTCTTTGCGCAGTTTCTGGTCCAGCGCCCCCAGCGGCTCATCCAGCAGCAGCACCTCCGGCCGCTTGACCAAGGCCCGCGCCAGGGCCACACGCTGCTGCTGGCCGCCCGAAAGTTGTCTGGGCTTGCGTTTCTCATAGCCGGGCAGACGCACCATTTCCAGCGCCTCGCCCACCCGGCGGGCGATCTCTGGCTTGGGCCTGCGGTCCATCTCCAGCCCGAAGGCGACATTCTGACCGATGGTCAGGTGCGGGAAGAGGGCGTAGTTCTGAAAAACGGTGTTGACCGGGCGTTTGTTGGGTGGTGTGGCCCCCATCGCTTTGCCGTGGATGAAAATCTCGCCGGCGGTGGGGAACTCGAACCCGGCGATCATGCGCAGGCTGGTGGTCTTGCCGCAGCCCGACGGCCCCAGCAGGGCAAAGAATTCGCCGTCGAAGATCTCGATGGTCGTGTTATCGACCGCGACTACCTCGCCCCCGCCGGGGTTGGGGAAGCGTTTGCAGACGTCGCGTAGTTCAATGGCGTATTTCAAGGCGGGACCTCCTGGGAAGTGCGAATTTCGGATTGCGGATTGCGGATTGCGACTTGCCACTTGTCACCTGCGACTTGCCACCTGCGACTTGCGTTCCTTCGTTGCATTCAGAGCCTGCCCTGAACGCAGTGAAGGGACAAGCCCGCCACCCGCTACCCGCTACCTCGCCACCTCACCCTCTCTCCACCACTTGCGTCGAGCAGTGGGGGCCGCCATAGCCGCCGCTGAGGGCGGCGAAGTCGAGGGGAATGACGTCGATGCCGTGGCGCTGGAGGCGGTCGAACAGGTCGGGGCCGGCCTGGCGAACACCCAGCCAGTGGTTGGGGCCGAGGAGTAGGCCGTTGGGGGCGAAGTTCTTGCTTTCTTCGGTCGAGAAGGTGAGGATGCGGACGCCTTTTTCGCCCAGGTAGCGGCTGAAGGACTGCCTACGCACCAGGCGATAGCAGAAGTTGTGCGAGTCGCCGTCAGGTTGGTAGACATCGACTTCCGGTTCGTCAGAGGGTTTCAAGCGCGTTTCGCATAGCAAGCAGAGGGTGGGGCTGAGAAAAGCGAAGTAGGTGTCGAGGTGCATCTCTTCCATTTGGCCGCACGGGTCGCGCACGACCGCCACTTCGACCTCACCGTAGACTCGCTGTTCCAGGCACTGGCCGATGCCGTCGGCGTCCGAAAGCAGGCCCTGACCCTGCAGAACGAAGTCGCCGGCGGGGATGAAGTCGCCGCCCTCGATAAAACCGGGCGGCCGGACGCGGTAGATCGGGCTGACACCGAGTTGTGCGAGGGCGAAGGCAGCCAGATCGTTCTCGCGTCGGCGTTTTTCCAGGCGCAAGCGGCCAATGACAACACCGTTTCGTGTAGTAAAAAGTGGGTCGCGCAGGTAATAGGCGCTGCCGCCGGCCAATTCGTAGCGGGCGAGGAAGCGGGTGGTGGGGTCGAGGGCTTCGGGATTGGCGCTCAGGCGGATGGTGGGGGCCAGGAGGATGAGATCGACCAGAGCGGCAGGGTCGAGCGCGTCGAGGGAGGCGGCGAGATCGGCGGCAGCCAGCGCCGCATCATCGGCGGCAAGGTCGGCAGTGTCCAGTTGGATGCTCTGCCTGGCCCAGGCTTGCAGTCGCGCCCGCGCTTCGTCGTTGGCCCCAACACCGTTCAGCAAGGCCTGGCGCAGGTCGATGACACGCACGCCGTGCTCCTCAAGCTGCTGTCGGAAGGCCCGGTGTTCGGCCTGCGCCTGGGCCAATGAGAAGGGGTGCAGGAAATTGGCGGCGTTGGGTTGCAGCAGGTCGAACAGCGTCTCTGTTCCCGGCTCGCAGACCAACACGACGCGAGGCCGGCCCCATTCGGCGGCTTGCGCGGGACAGAAGGTGGCGACAGGGGGCGGCGCGGGCAAGGCAGGAAGGGTGCGGGGGTAAAGAGGAAGGTCGGGACGATGCGTAAACCGCGTTTTCAAGCTGGCGTGGCCGTCTGGGACCCAAAGCGGTGGAAGTATAGTCAAGAGGCGCCGGGCCTTGCAAGTGAAGGCAAGACCACAGAGGGCAGGAATCGTCCGCTGTTTTGCCAGGGCCGGCCAGCGAGCGACGGCTGTGGGAGGAGAAAGGGTGCATTTCAACTTGGGGGCAGCGCCAACCCGCTGGGGGCCGGAGGCCGCCCGGCTACAAGTGGAAGCCCCTTCGGGGCTGGTGCGTTAGGCCCGAAGGGGCTTCCTTGCGGTAACCGGGCGCTAGCCGGGCCCATTCTACGGCCCGGCGGACGCTGCCTGTGCAAACCTTGCCCCCAGAGTGAAATGCATCCGAGGAGAAAGAGGGGATTGACATTCTACGATAATCGTAGTACTATACACATGATACCACGATTATCGTAACTGAATCTATGGATGCTCTCGATTTTTCGATCATCGCCCTGTTGCAGCGCGATGGCCGCACGCCCTATACCGAGATCGCCGCCGCTATCGGCGTGTCGGAGGCGACGGTGCGGCAGCGGGTGGGACGATTGCTGGCCGAGGGCAAATTGCAGATCGTCGGCCTGATCGACCCCAACCGTCTTGGCTTCGATGCGCCCGCCCTCATTGGTGTCAGCATCGAAGGGGCCGAAGTCGAGGCCGCCGCCGCCGCCATCGCTGCCTATCCCGAGGTCAGCTACCTAGTGATGGTGTCGGGCGAGTACGACCTGGTCGTTGAGGTGCTCTGCCGGGATCGGGAGCATCTGGCCGAGTTCCTCAACCAGCGGTTGCGCCGGACGCCTGGCGTCAGCCATACCCGCAGTTTCGTCATCTTACGCACGTTCAAGATGGCTTACGGCGCCCAGGTGACTGCCGGTACGGTGCGCGGATAGGCGCGCATCGATCTTGTTTTTTTCCTCTCACTACCACAAGGAGACAAGGCCATGAGCCTGCAAGGTCCCAAAACCAAAGAACTTTATCGACAAGCGACGGAAGTTATGCCCTATGGCGTCAATTCGCACTTTCGCTACTGGGGGCCGGATGACACCCTGGTGATCGCGCGCGGCCAGGGCGCTTACATTTGGGATGCCGACGGCAAACGCTACATCGACTACCGCCTCGGCTTCGGCCCGGTCATCCTCGGCCATTCCTATCCGGCCGTAGCCCAGAAAGTGCAGGAAGCGGCGGCCAACGGCACCATCTTCGCCTGGACGACGCCGGGCGAGATCACACTAGCCGAGCGCATCATCCGCATGTGCAAGGTGGACAAGGTGCGGCTGACCAACACCGGCACCGAGGCGACGATGCATGCCCTGCGCGTGGCTCGCGCCTACACCGGTCGCGAGAAGTTCATCAAATTCGAAGGCCACTATCACGGCATGTCCGACTATCTCAACTTCAGCACTGCTTCAGCCGAAAAGCGGCAGCTTGGCTCGCGGCGCAGCCCCCACAGCGCCCCCATGAGCTCCGGCATCCCCCGCCAGATCGCCGATTACGTCATCACCCTGCCTTTCAACGATGTCGAGCGGCTGGAAGAGACGGTGCACGCTCGCTGGGGCGAGCTGGCGGCCATCGTTTTCGAGCCGATGATGGGCAACGCCGCCGGCATCCTGCCCAAACCCGGCTATTTGCAGAAAATCCGTGAGCTGTGCGATCGCTACGGCATCGTCATGATCATGGATGAGGTGAAGACGGGTTTTCGCATTGCCAACGGCGGCGCGCAAGAATACTTTGGGGTGCAGGCCGACCTGGTGACCTATGCCAAAGCCCTGGGCAATGGCCACCCTGTGGCCGCCATCGCCGGCAAAGAGGCGGTGATGATGAATATCAAGCCGGGCGAAGTGGCCTACGGCGGCACCTATATCGGCAACAGCATCGGCGTCGCCGCCGCCAACGCCACCCTGGAAGTGATCGAGAACGAGCCGGTGATCGAGACGATCAACCGCCGCGGCCAGGCGCTGATGGATGGCATCGCCGAGATCCTCACTCGTTTCGACCTGCCCCACGTGATCAGCGGCCTGCCGGGGATGTTCGGCTTCAAGGTTGGCGACGCCAGCGAACCGACCGATTTCCGCGATTATCTGGAAGGCGACGCCGAATTGTACGAAGCGATCGCGATGGAGCTATCCCGCCGCGGCATCCAGCCCGATTCGGACGGCCGCGAGCCCTGGTTCCTGTGCTACAGCCTTAGCGAAGCCGATGTGGCTGAAACTTTGGAGATTTTCAATGATTCCGTAGCGGCGGTCAAAGCAAGAAGTTGACCTCGAGTATCATTTATGCCCTAACGCGTGATGATCTCGACGATC
>CAYWPZ010000286.1:0-5717 GCA_964460135.1 uncultured Caldilineales bacterium
GGGCAGGTGGGCGGCCAGGGCGTCGACAGTGACTACCTGGTGCTCTACCTGGTGGTGGGCGCGCTGGTGTGGCGCTACCTGGCGCTGATCTTCTACTGGATCACCGACCTGGTCGGCCTGGAGCGCTGGGAGGGCACCATCGAATACACCCTGATGGCGCCCATCCACCGCATCACGCACATGGCCGGGCAAACGTTCTTCGCCGTGCTCTACAGCATGGTCTTCAACCTGGCCATCCTGGTCGTAGCCGTGCTGTTGTTCGACATCGACCTCAGCAACGCCAACCTGGCCGCTGGCGCCATCATGCTGCTGGCCGGCAGCCTCAGCTTCATCGGCGTCGGCATCATGGGTTCGGTGCTGCCCCTGCTCTTCCCCGAGCGTGGCTCGCAGATGACCCATGTCATCGTCGCCCTGATGCTGCTCATCTCCGGTGTCTACTACCCCATCGAAGTACTGCCCGAGACGCTGCAAAAACTGTCCGTGCTCAGCCCGGCCACCTACGTGCTCGTCGGCGTGCGCGCCGCCCTGCTCGAAGGCGCCAGCCTGGCCGCACTCTGGCCGCAGATCTGGCCCGTACTGCTGATGGGCATCATCGCCATCCCGGTCGGCCTCAGGGTCTTCGGCCTGGCCGAACGCTACGCCAAACGCACCGGCAAGCTCCATCGCAATGGTTAGCCGCAACAGACCTGTAGGGTCTCCAAGACCCTACAGGTCCTTACGCACCCACCACACAAGACAACACCATGAACGCTAACAACCTTTCATCGCTGCACCCGAGCGATTTCTCCAACTACATCTGGCGGCCCGCCGTGCTGGAAGACGCAGCCGCCATCCAGCGCCTGTTCCTCGACAGCGACGCCGTCGACGGCACCCACCGCACCGATAACATCGCCGACATCCAGCTGGAGTTCGAGGACCCCGATGTCGATGTCGAAAAAGACAGCTTGATGGCCATCGCACCCACCGGCGAAGTGGCAGCTTTGGCCTGGGTCTACATCTTTCCCACCGCCGAGACCAAACTGCAAGCCTACTTCTGGGGTGGGGTGCATCCCCAGCACCGCCGCCAGGGGCTGGGCAGCGCCATCCTCGGCTGGATGGAAACCCGGGCCAGCCAGGCCCTGCTGGCCCGGCCCGAAGACCTGCCCCGGATCATGCGGCTGCACTGCAACGACTTCGAGCACGAACGCATCGCCTTCTTCACCCGTCATGGCTACCAGATTGCGCGTCATTTCTTCGAGATGCGCCGCGACCTGAGCCAGCCCATCGCCGCGCCCGACCTCGACGGCGGTCTCCGGCTGGTGGCCTGGACGCCCGAACTCGACCCGCTCATCTTCGACGCCTTCAACGAATCTTTCCGCGACCATTGGGGCTTCGAACCGATGACCAAAGCGGCCTGGGACCTGTTCATGGTCGGGCGCGAGAGCTTCCGGCCAGACCTGTCCTATGCCGTACTGGATGGCAACCAGGTGGCCGGCTTCTCGATCAACTTCCTCAACGAGGAGGAGAACGAGCGCAAGGGCATTCGCGAGGCCTGGGTCGGCGACCTGGGCGTGCGTCGGCCCTGGCGCAAGCGCGGCATCGCCACCGCCCTGCTCAACCGTTCGATGCTTGACTTCAAAGCCGCCGGCATGGACTACGCCAGCCTGGGCGTCGACACCGAAAACCCCACCGGCGCCCTGGGTGTCTACGAGCGGGTGGGCTTTGCAGCGGTCAAACGCAGCATCAGTTTTCAGAAGCCGGTCGAACGCCCCCTGGCTGCGGCAAAGGTGGCCTAACGCCGGCAGAATGGCAATACAACGTCACGACGGCTACAAAGAAAACACCGACTTCCGTGCTATCCTTGTGGCCGTCGTCCTCTGCCGCCGCTGCTCGCCCCCGAGAACACCATGACCTACGCCCGCCTCCTCCTGTTCACCACCCTCCTTCTCGTTCTGGCGGCGTGCGCGCCGGCCGCTACGCCTGCGCCCACGGCCGCCCCTGCTCCCACCGCCGTCCCGCCCGCTGAATCCAGCCCCCCGCCGCCCGACGAAGGCGTGGCGCTGGATGTGCGCACCTTCCGCATCGACCCTGCGCGCAGCCAGGCCAGCTACATCGCCGAGGAGGAGTTCTTTAACGATGCCGTGGCGATGCTGGGCAAGGCCCTGGGACTGGCCAACGCCGTCGGCGTCACCAATGCCGTCCAGGGCGAGTTCGCCGTCCTGCCGTCCACGCCGCCGCAGGTGCTGTCAGGCCAGTTCCAGGTGGATATCAGCACCCTGAAAAGCGACGAGAGCCGTCGCGACAACCGCATCCGCGAGCGCTGGCTGGAATCGGCCCGCTACCCCATCGCCAGCTTCGCCCCCACCGGCATCCAGGACTTCCCCGCCGCGGCAGCCGAGGGCCAACCGTTCAGCTTCAAGCTGGCCGGCGACATGACCATTCGCGAGGTGACGAAGCCGGTGGTGTTCGACGTGACCGCCACCCTACAGGGCGGTGAGCTGACCGGCGTGGCCCAGACGCAGTTGCTGATGACCGATTTCGGCTTCGAGCCGCCCAACATGCCCGGTCTGTTGACGGTAAAGGACGCGGTGATGGTGAAGCTGGAGTTTACGGCGGTGGAGGACTAAAGGGCTTCACCTACGCGCCGCCCTCACCCCGCACGACAAGACCCTGCTCCAGCGCCAGATCGAAGCCACCGACAAGGAAATCGACCGGCTGGTGTACGAGTTGTATGAGCTGACGGCGGAGGAGATCGGGGTGGTGGAAGAGGCGAAGTGAGCAGATTGCCCATCCTGCCAGTCGATTGTAGACCCCAGTGGCTCAAGGAGAACTCCACCCATGTCATGGAACGCAGAACGACAACAGCGCTTCGATGAACTGCGCCTTGCCGAACTGAGCCGCAGGCTCAACGATGCAGAACTGGCCGAATTGGCCGCAGCGACGAGCATTTGGAGGCAGAACTGATCGGCCTTCGCGAACTGATAGCCAGTTTGAGCACAATCAGCCAGTCATAAGCGAGAGCTATCTCAACCATGACCTGCGCCAGGCTGGGCTGGTCGCTCGTCGATCATCACGCGGCCGCCAATTCCCTCTGCATGAACTGGCGAATCGGCAATGAAGTGAGATACAGAAACGATGGGCGCCCGAGCCTGCACCAACACCTTGCCGCCACCCTGTTCCAGCGCCTTGCCGTACTCAGATCATGTTTTCGGGGTCACATCGAGATTCTTCGCTGGCGTCTCGCTGCAACGAGATTTGTCCGAGAGATCCGCTCAGAATGACACTTTGGCATCAGGACAGTTGATTGCAGAGGGTACCGTAGTAACGACTTCAGCCGCTCTTCCGGGGAAAAGCGGCTGAAGTTTTAAGGGAGTATAGCGAACGTGTTGTTGCGACGAGGCTGCAAACGTCATCCCGCTAGTGCTGCCGCAGGTTGAGCGGCAGGAAGACCTTGAACCCGGTGGGGCCGGTCACGGTTGGCGTCGCCGTCGGGCCGCCAGGAGTAGCGGTGCGCGTGGGCGTCGCCGTTGGGCCGCCTGGGCTGGGGGTGCGCGTGGGCGTCGCCGTCGGACCGCCAGTGGTGGGGGTTCGGGTAGGTGTGGCCGTCGCGGCGCCGGTGGTGGGCGTTGCGGTCGGGCCGCCGGTTGTGGGGGTGCGCGTAGGCGTGGCCGTCGTGGCGCCGGTGGTGGGCGTTGAGGTCGGGCCGCCGGTTGTGGGGGTGCGCGTAGGGGTCGCTGTGGCAGACGGCACAGGCACGCCCACCAGTTCCACGGCGTCGATCTCCTCCCAATCCTCGATCTGCGTGTGCACGATCACCTCGACCACGACGTAAGTGGTTTGAGGGAAGGTGACCACAAAGAAGCCAAGGCAGGGGGTCGTGTCCGCCGGGATCGACAGCGCGTGCACGGTCCCGTTGGGCTCCACCAGATCGATGCCTTTGACCGACCCGGGCACCCACGTTTCACGCACACGCACGGCCCTGGCGTACACCGGGGTGGCATAGCCAAGCCGCAGCCATTCCGGCTCTGGGCCAGAAGGGCCTGGCGCCCAGGCAGGGCGTTGTCGCTGCAGGTTTCGAGATTGGGCGCGCCCGTCGCTTGTGTTGCGCTCCAGTCGGGGTTCGACCACTCGCTGCTGGACGTGGCAGTTGTCGCCCATTGGCCAAACTCGCCGTCGGCTTTGAGGTAGAGCGGCTGTCGCAATTCGAAACGCCCAATCAAGGTCAGCGGCTGGGGCACATAGCCCCATATCGTCTCGCGGTACTCGCCGCTGATCGTGACCATATCATCTGCCCATGCCGTCACGCCGTTCAAGCGAAACTGCCGTTGGATGGGCACCCCCGCCAGGATGCCCCGCACCCTGCTTGACTGCAATTGCAGGGTAGCGCCGTTCAGCCTGCCGTCGACGGTCGGGCCGATGGCCAGCGGGGTTGCGCCGGGTGTGGGCGAGCCAGGCGCCGGGGTAGGCTGCACCGGCGTGGCCAGGATTGTCGCTTCTTTGGTGTAGACCAGGGTTTCCTGCAGGTCGACGAAGCCGGAAACCCTGGTGCCGATCTGCGCCAACTGCACGCCCAGGTCGATCCAACCCAGGTCGGCCGGGGACGGTGTCAGCGTCGGTTGCTTGGTGGGCGTGGCCAGAGTGTCGCTGTAGACGCCGACCAGCGTCCAGTCCAGTTTCACCTCGCCGCTGAAGCTCCCGGACAAGAGGCCGGGGCTGCTCTGAAGCCGGTCGATGACCACTTGCTGCTCTTGTGGGGCGACGAATGAGCCCCTGGAGTTGCCAGAGCCGGAAGAGCCGGCGCCAGGCGCATCGCCCCCGGGTTTCGGCAGTTGGGTCGCGACCAGGAGCACCAACCCGACCAGGAGCGCGGCGATGAAAGGGGTGGGCGAGTACGCTAAAGACAATCGGTTCTTCATTCGCTTGCTCCTAAAAGTCCGCCCGCACACAGTCCTGCGGGAGGGGCGGCGCGCTCGACTCGCGGTTGGCAAAGGTGGTGCTGAATTTGAGTTCGATGTCGTTAAGCAAATCGACATCCAGCTTCGGCTGCGGTCCGGTATAGATCACCGCCTGCCAGCTTCCGGCCACCGGCCGGCCGTTGAATCGCCGGGTGGGGTCGCTGTTGGCGCCATTCACGCCCGCCTGCAGGTTGCCGGTGACGGTGTCGGTGGGCTGGTTCTGCGGCCAATCCAGCCCCTTCATGACCGCATCCGGCACCAGACGGTACGAGAACAGACAGCCGGCGAACGAGGTCAGTTCGACCTGACCCGCCTGGATGAGCCGCGCCTGGCGTTGGGCCGGGGCAAGGTTGGCCTGGTCGGTGCGCAGGTTGATGCCCGTGCCGGTGTTGCCGGGAAGAGGGTCGGCGATGCCGGCCATCTTGTGCAGCCAGTAGTAGTCGTAGCCTTGCTGCTTGACGTGGCTGAGGATGCCCTTGGTGTCGGAGGTGGTGACGAAGTCGAAAATGATGACCTCGGCGCCTGACCCATCCACGCTCGTGTGCGCCCTGACCCAGGCCCGGAAGCGGAGCCGGCGTTCGGCTTCGATGGCGGGACCGCTGAAACCTTGGGCTTGCAGATAGCTGTCGGTCAAGCCCAGCACGTGCCTGGCCACCGAAATGGTGAAATCCTCATCGTCGATCTCGGCGTTGCGGTTGCCTGCGGGCAGAGACGAGATCGCGCCCCTCAGAGGCGATTTGAAAATTACGTAGCCAAAGCCAGGCGTTTGAGTAGCCTACGGAT
>CAYWPZ010000287.1:0-5695 GCA_964460135.1 uncultured Caldilineales bacterium
TCTGGGTGGCAGGCGAAAGCCGGCCCAAGAACGCCCGCGTGCTTGGCGTCGCGGAATGCTCGGACCTGGCTGTGATCGACATCGACGGCGGCGGCTACCCATACTTGGGCTGGTTCGAGGGTCGGGCCAGGCCAGGGCTGGATGTCTACGCCGCCGGTTTCCCGTTGGGCGAGCCGGAATACACCCTCACGCGCGGCATCGTCTCGAAAGAGCGGGCAGGCGGCGAGACGAACTGGGCCTCGGTGGATAGCGTGATCGAACACGACGCCACCATCAACCCCGGCAACTCCGGCGGCCCTCTGATCACCGCCGATGGCCTGGTGGTGGGGGTCAACTACCGCGGACGGGACGAAAGCGAGCAATACTATGCCATCGGCCGGGCGGCGGCCATCCCCATCATCGATGAGCTGCGCCGGCGGCGCAATGTCGATGCGATCGGCATCAACCCCCAGGCGGTGGCCTTCGATTCAGGGTTGACCGGTGTTTGGGCCTCGTCGGTGCAGTCCGGCTCGCTCGCCGACAAGGCCGGGATCAAAGCCGGCGATGTCATCGTCGAGTTGGAGGGCTTGCCATTGGGCGCCGATGGGTCGATGGCCGACTACTGCGACATTCTCCGCACCCATGCGCCCACCGATACGCTGAATGTGCGCGTCGTCCGCTTCGCTACACAAGAAGTGTGGGAGGGCCAGCTCAACGGTCGCCCCCTCGAACAGGTCTTTTCCTTTGCCGAACAGGGCCAGGGCGAGGTGGACGCGGCCGAGGCCGGGCAGGGGTATGAGAACTATGTGCGGATCGAGGACGACTCGGGCGCGCTGGTGATGGAGGTGCCAGAGGCGTGAGACCAGGTCGATGGCAGCCCCTGGCGCGATAGCGCCGGCAAGATCATCGGCGCCCAACTTCTGGCCCAGCCCACCGGCGCCGAGGAAGGGCCTTTCGTGCTCTTCTCGGCGGCAGCGATCACCTCGGGCGGTTTCGATGCCGAGAATCTGCTCGACGAGTCGAGCTTCGAGGATTTCTGTAGCCAATACGATGGCCGCGACGACTACGCCGACCAGGTGTACACAGGGATGTACGACCAATATTCGGGATGTGGAGCCGATGATGGGTTGATTTTCGTCGTCGCCGCCGCGCCCGAAGATGAGAGCTTCTTCACCCTGGTGATGGTGATGGCCCTCACCCAGGCCGACCTGCAAGCGGCCGACCGCGCCTTCAGTACCTTCGAGGTGGTGAGCCGGCTGCCCGGCCAGAGCGCCGCCCGCCCGCGCGCTGGCAGTGGCAACGCCGAAGTGATCGCCGATACGGCCAATGTGCGCGCCGGCCCAGGCACGAACTATGCCGTCGTCACCAGCCTACGCAAGGGCGACCGCGTCCAGGCCGTGGGCCGCACATCCGATAGCAAGTGGGTCAAGCTGGATCTTTCGGGGGCGCCGCAGGCCTGGGTTGCCAGCCAATTGCTGAGTGTGGATGGAGGGCTGAGCAAACTGGTGGTGGCGGTCGCCCCGGCTGCCCCCGCCCCTGCCGCCACGCCCAAACCGGCGGCGCCATCAGGCAGTTGCCCGGCCTACCTGCACAAACCCAAGACCGGGCAGGGTGTCGTCCTGATCGAGAACCACATCGGCGAACCGCTGCACGTCGACAAAGCCAACACAACGCAGAAATGGGACGTGCCGGCCAAGAAGGGCGATGTCCCCGGCCGGGTGCTGCTCGATCTGCCGGCCGGGCGCAACGAGCTGATCTTGAATACGCCCAACGGCGAGGGGACGATGGGCCTCGACATCAAGGCCGGGGTGGGGTACCTGATCCCGATCGTCTACGACCAGGACTTGAGCGTTTATCCGTTGGCCATCCCGGCCAGTTGCAAGTAGCCCTGGCTTCACTCTGTTCTCCGAGGAGCGCCATCATCGGCGCTCCTCGGCGCGTAAAGAACTCTTAACAAAATCGATTCGTCCTCAGTCTCCGGCGCCGGTAGAATCAGGCTGATCTACCTTCTCGTTCGACTGCGAGGACGCTGCCCCCATGCCGGCCAAACGCCTGATCCTGCCCCTTCTTCTCTTGCTCGTCCTGATTCTGACCGGGTGCAGCCGCTCCGCCCAGGGCGCCGGCCCGGCCGCCGCGGCTAGCCCCCCCACCACACGCAAGGAGACCGCACCATGACCATCATCCGTGAGCGCTTCGAACGCGAACTGCGCACGCTCCATGATAACATCCTCAGCATGGGCAGCCGGGTGGGAGATCAGATCCGGCTGGCTTTGCAGGCGTTGCAAGGCCTGGATTTGCAGCTGGCGCACGAGGTGCAGATCGCCGATAACGCCGTCAATCAGGCCCGCTTCGACATCGAGGAGGAGTGTTTCGCCCTCATCGTCACCCAGCAGCCGGCCGCCCGCGACCTGCGCGCCATCGTCTCGGCCATGAATATCATCGTCGATTTGGAGCGGATCGGCGACCAGGCCAAGGGCATCGCCAAGGTCATCCCGCACCTGGTCAAAAACCCGCCGGCTGACTGGCCGGTGGAATTGCAGCGGATGGGTTTGCTGGCGGTGAACATGCTGCACCAGGCCATGCGCTCGTATGCGCACGATAACATTGATTTGGCCCGGACCTTGAGCGATATGGACAACGAGATGGATACGATGTACGCCAGTGTTTTCACCCAGATCATGTTCCAGATGGCGCAGGCTGCCCGCCCTGAGCGCGTCGAGGCGGCGTATGAGATGCTGCGCGTAGCGCGCGAGTTGGAGCGAATGGGCGACTTGGCGACCAATATCTCGGAACGCGTGATCTATATGAAGACGGGACGAATGACGGAGATGAATGTGGACAAGGATGACGCGGTGGAGCAGGCGCAGGCACGCTAGGGAGGGGGCGGATGTCCCCCGACCGCGCCCGTGGGGTGAGTTCCGGCGCCGGGGTGTCAGCCGCGGCTGCTGGGGAATCGGCGCCGGCTGCGGTGGCGCATGGGTCAGTTTGCGCGGTCAATCATGCCACAGCCAAAGCCCTGGCAGCGCCACCAAGAGGGCCGGCCAGAACGGTGATTTCGCCCTGGCGCGCTGTGAGGCAGTTGCACAAGGGTCGTCTTGATCGGGCAGAGCAAACCTGTTAGTCTTTCGTTGGCGCCATTGCGCTCGAAGCCATCATGATTGGATGCCCGACTCTTGCGTGGACAAGTACGGCGATCAAGACATGACCGGCGAGGGCGCGCCAGGCGACGATTCCCCTTTTCTGGCGGAGGTCGAAGTGGCTGATCTGGTTCGCAGGCTTGGGAAGTACGAGATCCTTGAATCGATTGGTCGTGGCGGTTTCGCCACGGTCTACCGGGCGCGGGACACGGTGTTGGATCGCGCCGTTGCGCTCAAAGTGCTGGCTCCCCACCTGATCTGGGATCCGGAGTTTGTTGCCCGTTTCAAACAAGAGGCGCGTGTGGCCGCCCATCTGCGTCACCCCAACATCGTCGCCATCTACGAAATCGACGAGGTTGAGGGCCAACTGTTCATCGCTTCTGGCCCCGATTGCCGATGCGCTGGATGAAGCCCACAGCCAGGGGCTGGTCCATCGCGATGTCAAACCGGCCAACATCCTCCTGGAGAAGACGCGCACTGGCGCCTTGCGGCCGCTGCTGACCGATTTCGGTCTGGTCAAGGCCCTGGCCCAACATACCGAACTCACGCGCAGCGGCGCTGTTCTGGGCACGGTCGAATACATGGCGCCTGAGCAAATCGATATCGATCGGGCCACAGAGGTGGGGCCGGCCACCGATATCTACGCCCTGGGCATCGTCGTTTATCACATGCTTACCGGTCAGGTGCCGTTCAGCGGCAGCAGCGCCCAGGTCATGTATGCCCACATGCACAAGGAGCCGCCCGCACCCGCCGCCATTCGCGCCGATCTGCCCGCTTCTGTCTCCGGCGGCATCCTGACTGCCCTGGCCAAGCAGCCTGGCGATCGCTTTCCGACCGCAACCGATTTCATCCAAACCCTGGCCGCCGCAGCCAGCCAGCCTCTTCCGATTGCCCCGACTGTTCCGGCAGTCTCTACTCCGCCCGCGCCAGAGGCACCGATGGAGCCAGCAGCGCCACTTTTTGTATCGAACAGCGCTGATAGTCAGCCGGTGGTGGTTCAGCCTCCAGTTTCCCAGTCGCCGGCCCCCTCCCTGGCGGTGACGCCGCCACCACCGGTTATCCCCACGACATCCGTCCCTGAGACGGCCGCATCAGGTGCATCAGCCATCCCCAGCCGGTTGGCCGCCCTGTTCCGTTCGCCATCGCAGCCGCTGCTGAGCGCCTCTGCACGCCCACGCTTCATTGGCACATTTGTTCTCGTCAGTATCATCGGCGCCGCCCTAGGCTGGCCGCTGGCAGCCTGGATCAGCGGCCCCCTCACCGACTGGCAGTGGGAAGCGCCTCTGAGCGGGCTGGTGATCGGGGCGACCATGGCTGTCTGGCAGGCCCCCAGACTCTCGCGCCTGCTTCCTAACCGCACGCTCTGGGTGGCAGCCACGGGGGTCGGCGTGATGCTTGCCTTCATCCTGCTGCGTGAAACCGATTTGGCGCAGCTTGCTCGCTACTTTTTCGTGCTCCTGGTCACAGTGGGTCTGCTGCAAGCGCTGACCCTGTGGCGCGCCCTACACCCCACCTGGGCCATCGGCTGGGCGCCCGTTGCGGCTGCTGCCGCGCTGCTCGGCCTGAAGCTGGCGTGGCGCGCGTGCCGTGCCAGGTTGTCGAGGGCGTAGCTGTAGTGATTCAGACTGCCAGGATTACCCGGCTGGGGCACGATCGTATCCGGTTGCAAGAACCGCCCCGTCAACTGATCGTACCAGCGACTGTTATACCAGTACATGCCCAGGTCGTTCTGCCAACGCTGACCGGTAAATCGGTAGTCCGTCTTCTGGCCGCCCGCATTGTAACGGGGCTTGCCGTAAGCATAGTAACGCAACTCAGCCACATTGCCGCCACATACAACATTAGGGTTGCTCAAGAAGCCAACCCGGGGGAATGGGATCGCCCACACCGAGGAAATACCACTTGTTGTCCTTTTGTATCAGTGTAAACTCACCACCGGAGTCTGCTTCGGCGATCAAATGCCCATCTTGGAACACCTTCTGGCGGTGATTTGTGCGGATTCTAGTCCACTTCTCACTTTCTTCGACGACGTAAATCAATGGCTGACCCAATTCAACGGTGAGAGGGCGTTTGAAAATTATTGAGAGTTATCTAGTTTTTTCAGAAGTAATCGAATAGAAGCCAGGTAAATAGTTGACTGGCAATACTTCGTCTCAAAATGGTAATCCTTGCTCAACTGCCGATTCAGACCAAACCAGGCAAACGTACGCTCAACCACCCAGCGACGAGGGAGGACAACGAAACCAACCTGCTGCTCTTGCTGTTTGACCACCTCGATGTCGACTCCGTGCTCGTTCTTGGCCCAGGCGACCAAGCCCAAGTAAGCTCGATCAGCCCACAGCTTGGTCAAGGTGGGAAAGTCAGGCAGCGTCAACTTGAGCAGGGCCATTCCCCCTTCCTTGTCTGACATATCCGCCGGGTGTACGAGTACTTTCAACAGGAATCCCTCTGTATCAACGGTAAAATGACGCTTGCGACCCGTAACCTTTTTTTCCCCCGTCGAAACCACGTTCGCCACCCGCTTCGGGTGCATCCACGATTTGTTTTTAGGCGATGGTAGGGAGATGCTGACGGCGTGC
>CAYWPZ010000288.1:0-5666 GCA_964460135.1 uncultured Caldilineales bacterium
CGTGGGGGTGGCGGTGTCGGTGGGGGTGGCCGTCGGCGGGGGGGGCGTCGGCGTAGGGGGGAGGGGTGTGGCGGTGGGCGGAGGTAGGGGCGTGGGGGTGAAGGTGGCCGCCGGCGGCAGGTCGGCCGCCGCCGTCTCGGTCAAAGGACGGCTGTAGCCCAGGCTCCAGCCCACCAGACGGCTGAGCGGTTGCAGCGGCGTAACAGCCTCGACCAGCGCCAGCGCCAGCAGGCAGGCGATGGCGGCCAACAGCAAGCCGGCCAGGATGAGCACAAGCCGGCTGAGGAGGCGGCGGGACGGTTGTGAGGGGGTGGTCATGGAGGGTGGGGGCAAGAGAGGGAGGGATGGCTGCCGGGGGCGCTATTCTACCCCGATTGGGCGGACAGAGAGAATGGCGAGGGCGGCCTCGAGCGGTTTCTAACGGCCTCAAACGGCCAGCATCGGCTCCCAGGCCCACCACTCGCCCTTCTCGCCGGCCAAATGGCAACCGCCGCGCGCCAGTTTGTCACGCGCCAGCCCTGCCAGGGCCGCCACGATCTCGTCCGCTTTCCAGCCGAAGAGCTTGCGCAGGTCGGCCGGCCGGGCCGCACCCAACGCCCGCAGATAGTGTCCGGCCAGTATCTGCCGGGCCGCCTGACGCGAGATGGCCCTGGCGGCAGCAGGCAGGTCGGGATACCAGCGATGTGTGCATTCGTAGATGAAACTGTAGCGCCAGGCGCCGGTTTCGGCCACGCCCACCGGCAGGATCTTGAAATCGCGCTGGAGATGGACAAGCGCCGACTCGAAGGGGGTGTTGCTGGCCTGGCTGCTCATGTGGATTTGGCGGCGCAAGGTGACGGTGTCGAGCGGGCCGGTCGTGAGCAGGGCCTCGTAGAGGGTTTTGGCCTCGTGCGAGAGCTGGCCGTCGCCATACTGGTCGAGATAGTCTTGTTCCGGTTCGCCGTAGTTCTCGCTCAGGGCATAGAAGGCGGGCGCCGTGCTCAGGTCGATCAGGGTGGCCTTGCCGCGCAGGACTTTGGCGTAATACCACCAGCGCTTGTCCAACGACTGGTCTTTCCAGCGCCAGGTGATGTGCCCCGGATCGTCGTGCTCGTCGGCCACCGGGCGGTTGCCGGCCACGGCCGCCCATAGGCTGGGAAACTCGACGCCGCTGATCGGCCAAAAATAGATGAAGCCACGCTCATTGACATAACAGCGAGCATCGTCTGGGGTATGCAGGCGGACGTCGGGATGGAGGCGGAAGCTGGCGACCCGGTAGGAGTGCAGGTGGGCAGGATCGAGGTTGGTCATGCGGGTCGGCTGGCAGGCAGAGGGGGAGGCGGTCGCAACAGGCTGGCAGTCAGGGTTTCTGCGTCACCCAGGCCAGGGCCGCGCCGATGGCATAGACGATGAGCATCTGGCCAGGGCCGTAGGTCAGCCAGATGACATCGCCGATGAGCCGGAACGAGAGGCCGCTGAACAGTTGTCCGGCCAGGATGAGGTCGCTGACCAAAAAAAGCGCCCCGCCCAGGGCCAGCGGCAGGAAACGAGGGGACTGCAAGGCCAGGCCGGCGGCGAAACCGGCGGCGCTGGCCAGGAGCAGGGCATAGGGGAGGGCCGCCCAGTGCAAGGCGGTGGCTTGCTGCCCGCGGAAGACGACGACATACCAGCCCACCAGCCCGATCAGGAGCCAGGCGGCCAGGGCGCCCCAACGCGGGCCGGGCGCAGCCAGACCCTGCTGGTTGCCAAAGCCGACGAAGGCGCTGATATAGAAGATGTGGCCGATGCCAAAGGCGGCCATTCCGCCCAGCACCCTGTTCCCCAACGGGATCAGCCCGGCCATGTACAGGTCGCCCAGCAGCCCGAAGCTCATGCCCAGGGCCACCAACAGGCCGAAACGTTCGGCTTGCGCGCCCCGGCAGAAGAAAAACCAGCTCCAGCCGGCCACGACGAGCACGAGCGACGAAAGCAGGCGCGTGCTCAGGGGCATGCGGCGGCTGGTATCGGCGCCGGCTGAACCGAGCAGAAAGCCGCCGAACAGCAGCACGGCCCAGACGGCCAGCAGCGCCAGCAGCCACCAACGCTGGCCGGAAGTGAGGGACGATGAGAACATGGCAACCTCCTAGCGCAACTCGAAAAGGGCCAGACTCTCGATGTGAAAAGTCTGAGGAAACAGATCAACAGGCTGAACGCTGTGGAGATGATAACCGGTTGCCAGCAGCAGGCGGGCATCGCGGGCCAGGGTGGCGGGGTCGCAGGAAATGTACAAGAGCCGGGGGATGCCGAGGCGGCCGATCTGCGCCACGACTTCGGGGCCGGCGCCGCTGCGCGGTGGATCGATGATCGCCAGGTCGAACGAGGCGGGCGAATCGGGCTGCCGGTCTTCGCCGGGCGCGGGGAGCGCCGCCAACACTTCGGCCACGGCGCCCTCGAACAGGCTGACATGGTTCAGGTCGCGGGCATTCCAGGCAAAATCGTCGCAGGCCGAGGGCGACGATTCGACCCCCACCACCTCGCCTACCTGCCCGGCCAGGCTGAGAGCGAACAAACCGACGCCGCAATAGCCATCCAGCAGCGTCTCGTGACCGTGGGGCGCCAGCATCTCCCCGGCCAGCTCGACCATCGCCTCGGCCCCGATGGTGTTGACCTGGAAGAAGCTGCCGGCCGAGACTCGGAACGCTCGCCCGCCGATGATTTCCTCCAGCCAGGGGTCGCCGATCAGACCCAGCGTCGAGCCATCGCTTTTTTTCAGCGCCGCCGCCACCGCCCACTCCTCGACCAGCAAACCCGGCGCCCGGTCATTGGCGGTCTCGAAGACCAACAGTTGCTGCCCGCTGTGCAGTCCGGCCCGCAGGCTGACCCGCTGCACTCGCACTGTTTCGTTTTCTTCCACGGCCTGGTCTTCGGCCTGCGCCAGCCGCAGCGCCTGGTGTAGTTCGTTCACCAGGGGGTGGAGCAGCAGGCACTCGTCGATGGCGATGACCTCCGTCTCCTCCCGCCCCGTTTCGGCCCCCTCGCGCACAAAACCCAGGCGGTCGCCGGCGGCCGCCGCCATCTGGACGTGATTGCGGTAGCCGTAGTCGAGCAGGCCGTCATCGTCGGCCAGGGCGATGATGTCGAGCACCGGTGGATCGGCCATGCCGCCCAGACGGCGCAATTGGTCGGCCACCACTTCTTGTTTGAGCGCCAACTGCCGCCGGTAGGCGATGTGCTGCCACTGGCAACCGCCGCAGCGCCCCGGCCCGAAGTAGGGGCAGGGTGGTTGGCGGCGGTCGGGCGAGGGCCGCAGGACTTTGCGCAGGCGGCCGCGCGCCCATTTGGGCTTGTCCTCGCTGATCTCGACCTGCACGGTCTCGCCGGGGATGGCGTAGGGGACGAAGACGATCTTGCCCTGGTGATGGCCGAAGGCTTCGCCGCCGTGGGCGATGCCGGTGAGGGTGAGGGTGAGGACTGGTTTCACGGCGGCTTATCCCACGATGCTGTACTCGTACTGGCCGCGCACGGGTTGGCCTTGGGCATAGCGGTCGAGCCGGAACAGATGCGGGTCGAAGATCGGGCCGGGTGTGGCCAGAATGCGGTCGGCCATCATCCTGCCCACGGCCGGGCCGAGCTTGAAGCCGTGGCCGCTGAAACCGGCGCAGAGGAAATGGCCGCTGCCGGCGGGCGCTTCGTCGACGATCGGGTGCCAGTCGGGGGTGATGGCGTAAAGCGCGGCGTACCCGCCCGTGCTCTGGCCCCGCTCCAGGCCCGGATAGCGGGCAAGGAGTCGCTCGCCCACCTCCAGGACAAACCCCGCCTCCATCTTTTCGTCGAAAGCGTCGGGATCGACGACGTTGTTGGCTTCGCCGGGGTCGATCAGTCCTACCAGGGTGAGGGCGCCGGTTTCGGGGCGGAAATAGATGGCGTTGAGGAAGTCGGCCACCACCGGATGCCCGGCCTCGTCGCCGGCCGGCCGACGGAAAAAGGCCACCTGGGCGCGGCAGGGGCGGATGGGGGCCTCGACCCCGGCCAACCGCGCCACCCCCGCACCCCAGGCGCCGGTCGCATTCACCACCACAGGCGCCGCCAAGCGACCCTGCGGCGTCTCCACCCCGGTCACCCGCCCGCCCTGAAAGACGATCCCTGTCACCGGCGCATCGAGGAAGAAACGAGCGCCGCGTCGCCGGGCGGCGGCGGCGTAGGAAGTGACGGTCAGATAGGGGTCGGCATAGCCGCTTTCCGGCTCGTAGGCGGCGATCAGAATATCATCCCGCCGCATGGTGGGGAGAATGTCGGCCAGGGCCTCGGGGCCGAGGGCTTCGGTCTGAATGCCCAGCTGCCTCTGCAGGGCGATGTTGGCTTCCAGCCCGGCGCGGTCCCTGCCCGCCACCAGGGCCACGAAACCCGTTTGCCTGAAGCCGCACTCGCCGCCCACGCGAGCGTCGAAATCCTGGAAGACGCGCAGGCTCCACAGGGCCATCGAGGCCGTCAAGGCGTTCGAGTAATGCTGGCGGATAATGGCCGAGGACTTGCCGGTGCTGCCGGCGCCGACCTGTCGTTTTTCGACGACGCCGACTTTCAGGCCGGCCTGCGTCAGTTCGTAGGCAGTGGCGCAGCCCATGATGCCGGCGCCGATGACGATGACATCGAAAGTTCGGTTCATGGTTGCGGTCTAGCGGGCATAGACGACGACCTGCCACAACCAGGTCTGCCGATGGAAACGGCGTTGGAAGCCGTGACTGCGGACGAGCGCATCGACGGCGGCGGTGGGATGGTTGAAGATGCGAAAAGGGCTGCGCGAGAAGCCCAGGCCCAGATTGCCGGCCCGCACGCCCCATCTGATCCACCAGCCATCACGCGGGTAGACAAGGCCATACAGCCGGCGGGCGCGCTCGACCGAACGCCCCACCAGCCCCGGCATGTCGTGGTAGCAGCAGATGACGCGGTCGAGGGTGACGACATCGGCCGGGGCCACCTCTGGCACCAGGGTCACGAAGTCGCCGTGCTGGAAACGGATGCGTTGGCCGAGGCCCAGGCGTTCGGCTTCGGCGCGGGCGGCTTGCAGATAGGCCGACGAGGCGTCGATGTGGACGGCGCGCGTCGCCCCTGCCGCCAGCAGCGCATGCTGGATGCTGCCGATGCCGCCGCCGATGTCCAGCAGATCGGCCCCTTCCACACCCTCGGCCTTGAGCGCCTCCACCAACAGGCGCGTCGTCCCGCGCAGACCCTCTTTGTGATACGCTTTCAGCCTGGCGGCGGCCTCGGCGGCGTCGAACTCGCGCTCGATGCCCTCGCACTGGCAGCAATTCATCGCCTCCCGCTCCCAGAGGCAATCGGCAGGATGCCGTGAGGGGCCGGCAGGCCGGCAGCCGGCAACAGACAAGGCAGGAGGGTAGTGTTCATGGTTGGCCTTCGCTACCGACATTGTAGCGCAAAAAGCAACCAGGCGCGAAGCCGCCTTCGCCGCCTGCGTGCAAGCCATGATCTCCCGCCGCCTTTTTCTCACCCCTACCCCGCTGTGCTAGACTGTGCGATTGCGCTGCGCCCACCCTCCCCACCCCAGCCTGATGGCAACACAGGCGACTGCTGATGAACCTTCGCTGCCCTCAGTCCCGACTTGCCGCCCGCCCCTTGCGCCCTGCCGCCTCTCACCCTGCCAGCGCCCCTGCCGCATGAAACGCTTTCAACCCCTCGCCCTCTACCTTCTC
>CAYWPZ010000289.1:0-5656 GCA_964460135.1 uncultured Caldilineales bacterium
GTGAATCGGCCCTGATCCGTGTCCCAAGCATTTTAGCAGCCTGTCGGAAAAGTCGTCTGGACACGGATGAACACGGAAGAACACGGAGTGGAACAGTGATCTGTGTTGAAAATCCGTGTGAATCGGCCCTGATCCGTGTCCCAAGCATTTTAGCAGCCTGTCGGAAAAGTCGCCTGGACACGGATGAACACGGAAGAACACGGATTGGAACAGTGACTTGTGTTGAAAATCCGTGTGAATCGGCCCTGATCCGTGTCCCAAGAACCTGCCAAGCGGCTTCTTCGCTAACCGGCCAGTCAATTGGCTGCACGAGAAGGATTATGCTAAACTAATGTCATCTAACATATCCAACTTAGATGACATCTAGTCCTCTTGGAGACACGTCATGCCCACGATGCTCAAATCCAGCCAGGCGCAACAAAACTTTGGCGCCCTCATCGACCAGGTGCTGGCCGAAGGCGAGGTCGTGGTCGAACGCTACGGCACGCCCAGGGTGGCCATGATCGACTATCGCCGCTACCAGCAACTGCTGGCCAGCGAGCAGGAACTGTGGCGGGCGCGCTTGCAACAGGCCTCGCAACAGGCATCGAGTCGCGCCGCCGATCTCAGCGAGGCTGAAGTGGCGGCGTTGATCGAAAGCGCGCGGGCCGAGGTTCATGAGGCGGAGACCAAGCCATGATCCCGGTGGTTGTGGATACGAGTGTCTTCATCCGTTATCTCATCCGGCCTAGCCGCGCCATCCGCTTCCTGATCGAGCAGCTTTGGATTGGAGGCCAGGTCGAGATCGTTACGGCGCCCGATCTGCTGAACGAATTGCATCAAGTCCTGGCTCGCGAGTCGATGCAGCGCTTCATTCAGCCAGACGAAGCCGAGATTCTCATGGACGCCCTGCGCCAGCGGGCAACGCTGTTGCCAGCCCTGGGCGCCGTTCCGCCAATCACAGCCGACGCCAAAGACGACAAGTTTGTGGCCTGCGCCATCATCGGCCAAGCGCGCTATCTGATCTCGACCGACCAGGACATCCTGGCTCTGGGACTGATCAGCGGCGTCGCCTGCACCACGCCAGAGCAATTCCTGGTCGACGCGCAACTGTCATAGGCTTCAGTGCCTGGCGGCGCTCTTAATACTCTTGACCGCTCACCCTCCCCCATAATGATAGCGCGTCTGCAAGAAATCGATCCGCTCCTCCCGCACCAGGTAAACCAACCGGTGCTCGTGCGTCAGCCGCCGCGACCACACGCCCATGCCCAGATACCTCAGCGGTTCGGGCTTGCCGATGCCCTGATAAGGGTCGCGCAGAACGGCCTCGATCAACGTAAACGCGCGTAACGCCACCTTGCGGTCAGTTTCCACCCAGTAGCACAAGTCTTCGATGAACTCCGGCTGGAACACAGCCTCACGCTTCAAGTTCAAGCCCTACCTCAGTGCGCAGGGATGCGAGGGAAAGCGAATGCCCTTCATTTTTCAGCGCCCGGTTCAAGGCCGAGAGCAGACGTTCGGCGTTTTGCGGCGAGCGCAGGAGATAGCTCGTCTCGACCAGGCTGCTGAGTTCATCGGCGGCGATCAAGGCGGCAGCTTCACCGTTCCGGCGCTGAATGACCACGATTTCACGATTCTGTGTCACTTCGTCCAGCAGATGGGCCAGCCCTGAGCGAGCCTGGGTGTAGTTGGTCGTAATCATCGTGCTCCTTTATGATCCGCGCAGGACGCGAATAGGATGAATGAAAAGATGTACAGAAGTACTGTACGCCTAAGCGATTGAGATGTCAAATCGGCAATCAATCTGTTCTACAGATCGAATTTTTCTTTCCATGCTCCTCCCCAACTTCTCCCACCCCCTCACCCCCGCCCAGCGCCGGCAGATCGAAGCCCTCACCGGCCGGGAGATCGCCCGCCTGGTCGAGATCATGCCGCAGTTCGATGAGCAGCAGCCGTTCGGGCCGCAACTGGCGGCGCTGATGGCGCAGGTCCCGCTCTCGCCAGCCGAATGGCAGGGCGAGCCGATCCCGGCCGACCTGGCATCTTGACCTCCTCACTCCCTTCTGCCATACTGACAATCAGATAATCAGTACATCAGAAAGGAGTTACACCATGCAAACTTTCACCCTCCAGGTAGCTCAACGCGGACTGGTGACTTTGCCAAAGGAAGTGCGCCAGGCGCATAACATTCAACCGGGCCAGCAGATGACGTTGCTGGACATGGACGGCGTGTTTGTGTTGAGCCCAAAGCCGTCGCATGTGGACGCGGTGGCCGACCGCATCGCCGATGAACTGGCCGGCCGCGGCGAGACGTTAGAGTCCATGCTCCAGACCCTGCGGGAAGTGCGGGCGGAACATGCCTGAGATACGCGTCTTCCTGGACACCAGCGCCGTTTTCGCCGCCGTGCTTTCAGCTACCGGCGGGGCGCGAGCGCTCCTGAAGTTGGGCGAGAGCGGCGCCATCCAGATCTGGGTGGGGCCAACGGTGTTGAAAGAGGCCGACGAGGTGTTCAGGCGCAAGGCGCCCGATCTGCTCCCCCTCCTGGCCGCGCTCCTGCACCAGGCGCAGGTGACTGTTGGGCCGGTCTCCTCCGACGATCAACAGACGCGTGCAGCCACGCTCGTGGATTATGCGCCCGATGCTCGCATTGTGGCCGAGGCACTCGCCTGCCAGGCGGATTATCTCGTGACGCACGACCAAGCGCACCTGTTGCGCAATCCGACGCTCGGCGTTCTACCTTTTCGGATCGGGACGCCTGGCAATTGTCTGGCCTGGGTGCGCCAACGGTTGGTTGGGTAGACCACCATGCTCCTTCTCAACTTCTCCCACCCCCTCACCCCCACCCAGCGCCGGCAGATCGAAGCCCTCACCGGCCGGGAGATCGCCCGCCTGGTCGAGATCATGCCGCGGTTCGATGAGCAGCAGCCGTTCGGGCCGCAAGTGCAGATTGAGGCACCAGCGGCCAACTCCATCACAACTGCCGCAATAACTCGTCCTTGCTCACCCCCACACGCGCTGCCACATCACTGAGAATGCGGTTCAGCGTTCCCACTCGCAAGGCGGCATGGCGAGGGATCGTGATGTGGTGCTCGCCATGCTCATCGCTACGCGTCAAACGCGTGTGGCTCCCGGTCTGACGCGTCGGCTTGTAGTCGAATTCCTGCAGGCGACGAATCAGTTCATCGCCGCTCCAATCACGCGGCAGCCTCATGCGGCGGCCATCATCTCTTCGCGGGCGAAATGCAGCCGGATCAGTTCTGGAGCCTTACCCGTTTCGAAGTGACAGGTTACTGCATCTTTGATCATGGCCCGCAGTTCTTCCAGTGTATCGGCTTCCGTGTAAATGCTATGGCCTAAAGATTCTGCTTCATAACCGCCTTCCGGCGATTCGCGTACGACAAAAAAGATTTCCCGTGACATTGGTTGATGACTCCTTGATCAGTTTCACGAAAAGGATAGCACATTTTGAAGGGTGTTTGCAATCATGCTCCTGCTCAACTTCTCCCACCCCCTCACCCCCGCCCAGCGCCGGCAGATCGAAGCCCTCACCGGCCGGGAGATCGCCCGCCTGGTCGAGATCATGCCGCAGTTCGATGAGCAGCAGCCGTTCGGGCCGCAACTGGCGGCGCTGATGGCGCAGGTGCCGCTCTCGCCGGCCGAATGGCAGGGCGAGCCGATCCTGGTGGTGCTGCCCTCGCTCAATTTCATTGCCGCGCTGGCGTTGGCAGAATTGCACGGGCGCATGGGCTATTTCCCAGCAGTGGTGCGCACCCGATCCATTGCCGGGAGTATGCCTCGCCAGTTCGAAGTAGCGGAAATCATGGATCTGCAGTTGACGCGCGAGAAGATGCGCTTTTTGCGACAAGAGGTGTCATAATGTCTGAATTAAAACTTTTTCTGCGTCAAAAATGGCAAGAATTACTGATTACCGGTATCTGGCTGCAGGCAGTTATTGCTGCTGCCTTCACTGGTGATTGGGCAGTCTTCGTTATTGCCGCACTGGGCGGTATAGCGCTTATTGTCGCTATTTTCATCTCTATTGGCTGGTGGAAGCGACGTAAGCTCCCTGTTTACGGTGAGAATGAGGCGTTTTCAGCACCCCGCCGCGCTCTACTTTTTACCGTTGGGGGGCAGTCGCAAACGATTCAGTTTGCGCTGATGGGACAGCGCCCGCAATGGCTAGGGCTAATTTGCAGCAAGAACACGGAACGAATTGCTGACGGAATTGCGATCACCTGCGGTCTTCCCAAAGACCACATCCAGAAAGAGATCGTTGATCCCTGGAGTGTGGTTGATGTCAGGCGACAGGTGTCATCGATTCTGGACTGGTTCGATCATCATCAGATAGGCATAGATGAGATTGCCGTTGACATCACCGGAGGCACCACCATTATGTCTGTTGCTGCATTTTCGGTGGTTTCTGAACGCCATATCGACTGTCAGTATGTGCGCTCTGACTTCGATGCTGACAATAAGCCAATTGAAGGTACGCAACGGGGAGTATTTGTTACTCTCTATAGTCCAGCCGCTGTGACCAGGGCGCTATCGGCAAACAATCCATCCTGAGAAGTTCAATTTGGCGTTCTTTCTCGTGTCTCTTCCCCTCCCTCCCCTCCCCCTCGCCCTCTACGACTTCCACCTGCGCGTGCAAGAGCCGATGCGTCTGCCGAGCTACAAGGGCGGGGTACTGCGCGGGGGCTTCGGTATCACCTTCAAACGCATCGTCTGCCTCTACCCGCCACTGCCGCCCTGCCGCGCCTGCGCCCTGCTCTATCGCTGCCCCTACCCCGCCATCTTCGAGACCCCACCCCCGCCCGGTAGCGAAGTCCTGCGCACCCACGAGGCCATCCCCCAATCCTTCGTCCTCTGGCCGCCCGATGACCGACGCACGCACTTCGCGCCCGGCCAGCATCTGCGCTTTCGGGTCACACTCATCGGCCACGGCATCGCCGCCCTGCCCTATTTCATCGTCACCTTCCAGCGCCTGGGCAAGCTGGGGCTAGGCCCCGACCGCGCCCGCTACCGGCTGTTGCGCGTGGATGAGATCGACCCTCGCGACGAGCGCTGGCGGCCGGTGTGGCGGGAGGATGGCGGCGCCAGCGCCGACATCGGCCAGGCGCCTGATGCCGTGACGCTGCTGGCCGCGTTCGCCGACCAGGAAGCAAGCAGCCTCAGCCTGGATTTCCTCACCCCCACCCGCCTCAAATTCGACGGCCACATCGTGGCCGCGGCCCCGCCCTTCCATGTGGTGGTGCGGACTTTGTTGCGACGGCTGTCGTCGCTCAGCTATTTCCACGCCGGGCTGCGGTGGGAGATCGACTACCGGGGCTGGATCGAGCGGGCGCAGGCGGTGGAGATGGCCGGCGCAGAGATGCACTGGGTGGATTGGGAGCGCTATTCGACGCGGCAGCAACAGAGTATGGATTTCGGCGGCATCGTCGGCAAGGTGAGCTATGTGGGCGAGGGCCTGGGCGAGTTCGCGCCGCTGCTGCGCCTGGGCCAGTGGGTGCATGTGGGCAAGGGGACGGTGTTCGGCCAGGGACGGTACCGGCTGACGGTGGGTCAGGGGTCGGACGGCGTCTCGGACGGGGCGATGTAGCAGGCGAGGATGCGGTCGAGGCGGAAGACGCGTTCGTCGTGGCGCAGGTGGCAGTAGCCAATCAGATAGTAGGCGGC
>CAYWPZ010000290.1:0-2101 GCA_964460135.1 uncultured Caldilineales bacterium
CTCCCCCGCGCCGCGTCCTGGTGGTAGGCGGCGACGGCATCCGCAAGGCCGTGGACGAGGCCGGATACGAGCGCGTGGGCCGGGCCGAGGAGGCGCAGGTCGTCGTCGCCGGCCTCGACCAGCAAGTGCGATACGAGCAATTGGCCGAGGCCTCGCTTGCCATCGACGCCGGCTGCCCCTTCATCGCCACCAATCCCGACCTGAATGTACCCTCCGAGCGCGGCAACCTGCCCGGGGCCGGCGCGCTGCTGGCTTTCCTCGAAGCTTCATCGGGCAAGAAAGCGGTCGTCATCGGCAAGCCGGGCCTGGGCATCTTCACCGAGGCGTTGGCCCGGCTGGGCGTGCAGCCAGCAGACACCGTCATGCTAGGCGACCGCCTGGAGACCGACATCCTGGGTGGGCATCGGGCCGGGCTGCGCACCCTCTGCACCCTCACCGGCATCGCCAGCCGGGCCGCAGCCGAAGCCTATGACCCTCGCCCGGACTGGATCATCCCCGACCTGACCGCGCTGATGGAGGAGTAGGGCACGCGGACTTGGGCGGATGAACGCGAATAACGGCTCATCGGTGGCAACAGATCACGGAACCCGGAACCCAGAACCCGGAACGCATCTCACCCCACCACCAACACCGAATTGACGCCGCCGAAGCCATCGGCCTCTTTCTCGCCGTTTTCGGGATCGTCCAGCCAACGCTCGTCATCGATCAAGAACTTGTAGTGATACCGACCGGGCGCAGGTAGGGGCAGGGTGAAGCGCCACTGCCAGGGCCTGGTGTTCTGCATCGGCGCTGCGGCTGGGTTCCAGTCGTTGAAATCGCCCACCACCGCCGCCCGCCGCGCCCGGCGGTCGTAGTAGATGAAATGGACGCCCTGTTCGTCAAAACAAGGCGAGAGCGGCGCTTCTTCGAGGGCGCCAAAACGCTCGCGCAGGGCCGCCGCCACGGCCTTGCCGGGCGTGATCACCCCATAGCCTTGCCGGTCTTCTGACTCGTGCGGCAGGCGGGTGGCCGTAGAGACGATCAAACCCTTCACCCAGGCCGGGGCCAGATGCTGGTTGGCTTCCAGCATCTGCGCAGCCACACTGCTGACAATGGGGGCCGAGAAGCTGGTCCCGTCCACATGCTGGTAATGTGGGGTGACGAACTTGTTGGCCACCATCTTCTCGCGCACGGCCTGGCGCTGTTGAGCCAGCGTTTCGTTCAGCAAGGCGGGCGGGAAATCGAGCACCTGATAGGTCGAGGCCAGGAGCGCCGCCAACTCGCCATCGCCCGCGCGCCAGAGCCGGTCGAGGATGAGGTTCTGCTCGGCGATCTTGGTGCCGGGCAAGATGGGCGCCGCCAACCAGATGCTGGGGGCCACCACCTCCGGTTTCATCTCGCCCGAAGTCGTGCGGCCCCAGTTACTGCGATACATCCGATGTTGGGCCGGGTCGAGCACGTTGCGGTCATCGATGCCGCCGACGGTGATCGCTTCCGGCGCGGAGGCGGGCGGGAAGAGGTCGGCCTGACCGGCATTGCCGGCGGCAGCGACGACGACGACCCCGCGGCTCACCAGCTGCTTCACCAACCCGTCGATGATGCTGTTGCGGCCAAAACCCGAGCGATCGCCGCCCACGCTGAGATTGGCAATGCGGATACCCTGGCGTTCGTGGTTAGCCAGCAGCCAACGCAGCCCACGCGTGATGTCGCGCTCGCGCACGCGGCCGTGCGGGTCGCTGATCTTGACCAGGACGACGCGCGCATCGCTGGCGATGCCGGCGTACCGGCCCTGACTGAGGACGCCGTTCCCGGCCGCGGCCACACTGGTCATCAACCCGTGCCACGAGACCAAACGCGGCTCGCGGAAGTCCACGCCTTCGACGATCTCATCGGTGGTGGCGTCCACCATGGCCACGATACGGTTTTCAGGCTGGATGAGGTCGGGGTGTGGGTAGAAGCCGCTGTCGAGGAAGCAGATAGTGATGCCCTTGCCGGTGTAGTGCGGGTTGGCGCGCAGGCGCACGGGCGTGGGCAGCACGAAGAGGTCGGGTTGGCCATAGATCGGGTGATCGGGCAACAACAGCGGCACATCGGCCCGCCGTTGGCGGTCGGCCGCGGCTTG
>CAYWPZ010000290.1:2111-5650 GCA_964460135.1 uncultured Caldilineales bacterium
AGCGCGGACAGGCGCCGTCGGTGCGCCGCCAGCCGGGAAAATTGCGGCGCAGATGCTCGACCACTGCCCGGCTCATGCCCCAGTGTTTCTCGAACAAGACCGGCGCCGCCAGCCGCTGGCACAGCGGGCAGACGGCCTGCTGGCTGCTGAGTTCGGGCGCGAGCAGGGTCGGGCGCGGGGCATGAGCGTCCAACAGACCCTCGATTTCGGCCAGAGTGGGCGGGCGCTTGAGCGGCGAGGGTTGGTTGATCCAGAGGGCGGCGGCGGCGGCGCCAAAGCGGACATAACGCTCCAGTTCCCAGCCGTTGTGCAGCCCCAGCAAACAGGCGGCCGTGAAGATGTTGCCGGCGCCGGTGCGGTCGACCGGCGGCAACGGAAAGGAAGGGAAAGCGTGCTGTGCATCGCCCTGGGCAAAGGTCTGCACCGGTTCGCTGCCATTGGTGACGATGATCAGACCCGCGCCCGCCGCCAGCAGCTGGGCGGCCAGATCGGGCAAATGGGCGGGGTCGAACCCGGGCCGGGCGCGGCGCAGGTGAGTGACGCTGGTGACAATGACATGGCTGAGCGCCGCCAAGGGGTGGGCGGCGTCGATGACGTCGCCGCTGACGACTTTCAGACCCAGCGTGTGCGCCAGCCGGGCGGCCTCGGCGGCGGCCCGGTCGGCCTCGGCGTCGGTGCTCAGATAGCCGGCCCCGGCCAGCATCCCGGCCCCCACCTCGGTCCAGCGCCTCTCGCTGTGCCAATAGCGGATGGTGTAGCGCTCGCGGTCGGGCATGACGAAAATGCGCGTGAACGGTGTGCGCACATGGTCGGAGCGGTGAAGCCACCGCGTTTGGATGAGCGGATGGCGCTCGACCTCGCGTCCGATCAGGTCGGCGTAGGCATCCTCCCCCAGTTGGTTGCCGAGCAGAGATGAGCGCACATCCCAAGCTGCCAGGGCCAGGGCGATGTCGAAGGCGGCGCCGCCGGGCCGGTAGTAGTCGGCGGTGGCGTCGCTGGGCCGGTCGGGCGTGGGCATGCGCGGGGCCTGGATGCGGTTGACAACCTCGATGACGCCGTAGCAAACGATAGCAGGGAGGGAGGGCATGAAGGCGGAGAGCGTGAACACCGAACCGCAAGCGTCAGCGAGCGGTATCTGTGAAATTCAGAGCGAAGGCGGCTTGAGAAATACGAAGGGCTGTAGTATACTGTGAAGTGCGACGCACTCTGCAAGTGCGTCGCACTTGAAAAACCAGGCCGAAGTTTGAAGTGCGAGACGCTCTGTACGTGCGTCGCACTTGAGGAAACGATCGATGCGCAAGATAGCCATTGCCCTCACGAAAGGCGGCGTCGGCAAGACGACGACAGCAGTCAACCTGGCAGCCGGATTGGCGCAGGCCGGGCAGCGCGTGCTGCTGGTTGATGTCGATACGCAGGACCAGGCGGCGGCTTCGCTGGGGGTCAAGCCGGCGGCCGGGCTGGCCGAACTGGCCGGCGGTGAGATCGCTGTCGATCAGGCCGTACACGAGGCGCGGTCGGGGCTATGGGTGTTGTGCGGCGGCCGCTCGTTGGCCGGGCTGAAGAGAATCATCGCCCGCCAGGAATACGGCGGCGAACAAACGCTGGCCGAGCTCATGGCCCCGTTCGAGGGCGGTTACGACTTCGTCCTGCTGGATACGGCTCCCGGCTGGGATGTGTTGACGGTGAATGTGCTGTTCTACGCCGGCGAGGTGCTGACGCCGGTTTCGCTTGAGGTGATGACGCTGCAAGGTCTGTTGGAATTTACAAAAAGCATGGCCGCCATCCGCCGCTATCATGCGGCCCTGGCGCTGCGCTATGTGCTGCCCACCTTCTTCGACCGCCGGGTGAAGAAGTCGGACGAGATCATGGCCCAGTTGCGGGCGCACTTTGGCGCCGCCGTCTGCGAGCCGGTGCGCTACAACGTGCGGCTGTCGGAGGCCCCTGGCTATGGGCAGTCGATTTTCGAATATGCGCCCCGGTCGCCCGGCGCCGAGGACTATCACAAGCTCACGCAAAGGATTCTGCAAGATGGCAGAGCGTAAACAAACCCCCGATGTCCTGGGCGATGTCCTGGGCAGCCTGACCCCGCCCGCCGAACCGGCCCCGCCCCCCGCCCCGACTGCGCCCGCGGCCAGGCGCCCGCGCCCGGCCGCCAAGGCCAAAGCCGCCGCCGCTCCCACCCCGCCCGCGGCCGAAGCAGAGGCGCAGATCGCCCTGCCGCCGCTGTTCGGCGGCAGGCAGCAGTGGGAGTACCTGCATGTCGTCTTCCGCGATTACGATGGCTGGCGACCCTACCAGCAGGCGGGGGCCAAGCTGGCCAACTGGAAGCACGGGCCGGACATCGACGCCTATCTGACCGTATTGGGCGAACAGGGCTGGGAGCTGGCAGGCGCAGCCAACGGCGAGCATGGGCAGTTGCATGGCTTTTTCAAGCGGGGGAAGAAGTAGCAGATCAGATCGGGCGAGCGAGAAACCTGCACCGGATCCGATCGGCAGAGCATGGCAATTTCGGTGACTGTGAGCCGGTCGGCGAAGAAGTCTCGGAAATGCGCATCCACACCAGCCCTGGCTACCGCCTTTATTTCACTTGACAAAGAGCAGTGGTCTATCTGCTTGTGGGCGGCGACAAGTCATCACAGCAACGAGACATCAACCACGCCATCATCAATGATGGCGCGACAGTTGAAGCAGGAGTAGACGATGACCCGATTTGCCCCATTCGATGCTACTGACTATCTCGACGATGAGGAAACCATGGCCGAGTATTTAACGGCCGCCCTACAAGATCCTAATCCCGATGTTTTTTGGCGGCGGTGCGTGATGTGGCGCGCGCACACGGCATGGCGCAACTGGCAAAGGACGCGGGGCTTGGGCGGGAGAGCCTTTACAAGGCGCTGGCTCCAGGCGCCAAACCGCGTTACGATACAGTGCTCAAACTGCTTCACGCACTGGGAGTCGAGCTGTCGGCTTCTCCTGTGCACGCGTGAGCAAACAACGCGAATTCATCTTCCCGCTCTGTGATTTAGAGGCTCCAGACCAGAGCACAAGCAACTACCAGCACGTGCACGACTATGGCGTCTGGTTTGCGAATCGGTGATCCGACGCCGGCGCGAACAATATCGCCCGCCCCTGCTTGCCCACCCGCGTCAGCGCCCCCATCGCCTGCAAGGTGTAAGTCATCTTCTGGGCCAGGTCGGGGCGGCAGCTCAGCGCCGCGGCCAGGTCGCGGTTGCTGAACGGCCAGGACAAGCCAGGCGGCAGAAGGGCGGCCAGGTCGCCGGGCGTGGCAAAAGTGCGCGTCTCCAGCACGGCCAACAGGCGCCGGTCATAGACGCTCCACCCGCGGCGGCGCCAGCTCCCGCGGCCATCATCCACCAGCACCTGCTCCTCCTGGATCAGCGCCACCTCCAGGGCCAGGTTGGGATGTGGGAGTAGCTGGGGCAAGCGCACCAGCTCGCGGAAGACATCCTCGACCAGGACTCGTCGCGGCGAGTAGCGGCGGCCCACCACATCGCCCTCGGCTGTCGCCCGCACGATCC
>CAYWPZ010000291.1:0-5573 GCA_964460135.1 uncultured Caldilineales bacterium
ACGGCCCGGCGGACGCTGCCTGTGCAAACCTTGCCCCCAGCGTGAAATGCACCCCCTTGCTGAGGCGCAATTGACAGCGCGCGCCGCACATCGTAAACTTGCTTGCTGTTCGCCCGGCTGTTCGCCCGGCGCGCACCGACACCGACCTGCTGCCATCCCCCTACACTTGCCACCAATGACCCTCACCCGATGCGAATGGGCGGGCAACGACCCGCTCTACATCGCCTATCACGACCACGATTGGGGCGTCCCCGTCCACGATGACCGGCTGCTGTTCGAAATGCTGATCCTGGAGGGCGCCCAGGCTGGGCTGAGTTGGTCGACGATCCTGAAAAAGCGCGCTGGCTATCGTTCAGCCTTCGCCGGCTTCGACCCCGCCCTTGTGGCCGGCTTCGACCAGGCCCGCAGCGCCGAGCTGCTGACGAACCCGGGCATCGTCCGCAACCGGGCCAAGATCGCTGCCGCCATCGGCAACGCCCGCGCCTTCCTGGCCGTGCAGTCAGAATTTGGCAGCTTCGACGCCTACCTCTGGCGCTTTGTCGAGGGCCGGGTGAAGCAGAACGCCTGGGCGAGCCTGGCCGACATCCCGGCCGAGACGGCGGCATCGCGGGCGCTGAGCAAAGATTTGAGCCGGCGCGGCTTTCGCTTCGTTGGCCCCACCATTTGCTATGCCTTCATGCAGGCGGTGGGGATGGTGAACGACCATGTGGTGCAGTGTTTCCGCTACGCCGAACTGGGTGGGGGCCGCTGAGGCCGATGGCATCGAAACACAACCCCGGCACGCAGACCTCGACTTTCGGCGCACCCGGCCGAGTCAGCCACGACTCCAGCCATTTCTATGCCGGCCGGCTGTACAGCGACCAGAGCGCAGGCGAGGATAATGCGCCCTATCACGAGAACCCGGTCCCGGCCGGCGTCCTTGACACGGTGCTGGTGGCTGATAGCCGCACGATGCGGGAGTTGCCCGATGCCTGCGTCCACCTGATGGTCACTTCGCCGCCCTACAATGCCCGCAAAGACTACGACGCCGACCTCACGCTTGGCGAGTATCTCGAACTCTTGCGCGGGGTGCTGGCCGAGACCTATCGTGTGCTGACGCCGGGCGGGCGCGCCTGCGTCAACATCGCCAACCTGGGCCGCAAGCCCTACATCCCCCTCAGCAGCTTCGTCAACCAGATCATGATCGAGGCGGGGTTCCTGATGCGGGGCGAGATCATTTGGGACAAGGGCAGCAGCGCCAGCCCTTCCACGGCCTGGGGAAGCTGGCGTTCGCCCAGCAACCCCACCATCCGTGATGTCCACGAATACATCCTCGTCTTTGGCAAGGGTCGTTTTCGTCGCCCCACCGCCGGACGTGCAGCCACCATCAGTCGCGACGACTTCCTGGAACTGACCAAGAGCATCTGGCGTTTCCCCACCGAGTCGGCCACCCGCATCGGCCATCCGGCGCCGTTCCCGATCGAGCTTCCTCGCCGGCTGATCGAACTCTACACCTGCAAAGACGAGGTCGTCCTCGACCCCTTCCTGGGCAGCGGCACCACCGCCGTGGCGGCGCTGCAGAGCGGCCGCCATTTCGTTGGCTACGAAATCGACCCCACCTATGCCGACCTGGCCCGCGCCCGCATTGCCGCCGGCCCCCTCCCCCCTGCCCCTGCCCCCTGATTACTGACCCCTGCCCATGCTCTCCTTCGAGCAAGAACTCCTCGCCCACTTCCGCCAGCACGGCATCCCCTTCCACCAGCACGTAGAAGGCGAGACGCGCTTTATGCGGCTGGACTTTGGCTTTGGCGACATTGGGCAAAAACGCTACTTCAGCTTCGACGCCAAAGAAAAGCGACAGCGCTATAACCTGAAGAACTGGCCCGACGCCGGCATCGACGAAGAACATATCTTCATTATCGACGACCTGGCCGCCCGCCGCGTCCTGGCCTTTGCGCCCAACGCCGGCCTGGTCATCCGCGACAACCTCCGCCGCCTTTACTTCCTCTTCAGCGTGGTCGATCTCTACCTGATGCCCAAGCTGCGGGTCAACCGCCGCCTTGACCTGAACCCACCCTTGCTCAAGGGCAAATGGCTCATCGACCTGCGCAACGGCCAGTCTTGCCCCGACCTGGCTACGGTCTTCAGCCGCATCGAGACCTATCTCGACCAGCGCGAGGCGATCTTCAGCCGCGAACTAGCCTGCTTTGGCGCCTATGTGGGTGAGACGATTGCGGCCGGCGGTGTGGCCCGGCAGCCGCAGCACTGGCAGCGCGACATCAGCGCCACGCGCTAGGGGCGTCAGGGCGGCGGGCAGATGAGCCCGTAGCCCTGGCTGTCCATGTGCACATCGTAGCTCTGGCCGCCTGCTTGCACCGTGGCCCGGTAGCCGGGCGTGATCACCTGGGCATAGGCATAGCCCGGTTGCGGGCAGCCCAACGAGGCGTCGGGCCACTCCATCTCCTCGATGGCGGTGACGGTGATTTCGGCCTGGCCGAGGCCGAGGGTCGAGGCGGCCACCTGCACGGCGGCGGCTCCCGCCAGCTGTAGGGCGGCGTCGGTGGGGGCGGGAGGCTGGCCGACGATCGCATCGGCGGGCGTTGGCGATGGCGTCGCTGCGCTGGGGGCTGGGGTCATGTCGGTTGGGGTAGGGAGAGCTGCGGGCGGGGCGCAGCCGGCCGCCAGCAGCAGCATGAACAAAACGGTGGCAAAGAGACGGGCTGGCATGGTTTAGCGGAGAAAGGAGACAAGCAGCCGTTGGCCGATATAGAGCGCCATCAGCACGACCATCGGCGAAAAATCGACCCCACCCATCGGCGGGATGATGCGCCGCGCCGGGGCCAGGATCGGCTCGGTAATCTGGGTCAGCAGCCGGACGACGGCATGATCCTGGCTCATGGGTATCCAACTGAGCAGGATGCGCACCAGAATGGCAAAATAGAGGACAGAAAACAGCAGGTTGACGAAATTGGCCAGGAATGTGTTCATCTTTCGCCCTTGCCGAGTTTAGCTTCTGACGCCTCGCCCAGCTCGACCGAGCGGCGATAGGCGGCAAAAATGGCTTTGGAGAGGATGGTGCGGAAGCCGCCCTTTTCCAGTTCATACAGCGCCGCCGCCGAGGTGCCGCCGGGCGATGTGACCATATTGCGCAAGGTAGCGGGATGCCGATCCATTTCGTTGACGACCTTGAGCGAGCCTTCGATGGTCTGCAAGACCAGGGTTTCGGCGATATGGCGGGCGAAACCCATGTGCACGCCGGCGTCGATCAGCGCCTCGATGAAGAGGAAGACATAGGCCGGGCCGGTGCCGCTGAGGGCGGTGGCCATGTCTAGATATTCTTCGTCTTCCATCCAGATCTCTCTGCCCAGAGCCTGCAGAATCTGCTGCGCCTGCAGACGCTGCCTCTCAGTCACATGACGGGTGCATGTCCACACCGTCATCCCGACGCCGTACTGCCCCGGTGTGTTGGGCATCGAGCGCACGATGGCCCCGTGCTGCAAACCGTGCGTCATCACACTGATGCGGGCGCCAGCGATGATCGAGAGCACAAGCGCGCTGGGGGTGAGGTCGAGGTGGATTTCGTCCATCACCTTGTTCAGCACCTGGGGTTTGATGCTGAGGATGAGGATGTCGGCCTGGCGGGCGGCGCCGCGGTTTTCGCCGGTGGTCTGTACGCCATAGGCGGCCTGCAACTGCTCGCAGCGCTCGGCCCGCGGCTCCGAGACGATGATGCGGTCGGCGGGTACCAGACCCTTGCCCAAGATGCCTTTGATCATCGCCTCGGCCATGTTGCCGCCGCCGATAAAAGAGATGGTAGTGTTATCGAACATGTGGGGTTCCTGCGTTTTGTGTATCGATTGTTGACTTTTGGTTACTGGTTACTGATTGTCATAAAAAATCTGTATTTCCCCCATCTATGTCATTCTCGGGGGCCAAAAATGGCGGAGCCAATGCGAACCAGGGTGGCGCCTTCGGCGATGGCGATTTCGAAATCATCGCTCATGCCCATGCTCAGCTGCAACCAATCGGCCTGCGGAAAGCGGGCGGCCAAATCATCGCGCAACAGGCGCAACTTGCGAAAATGTGGACGCGCCGTTTCGGGGTCGGGATCGAGAGGGGGGATGGTCATCAGGCCGTGCGAGCGCAAGCCGGGCAGGGCCAACAGCTCGGGCAGGGCGGCGACCAACTCATCGGGGCTGAAGCCCGATTTGGCGGCCTCGCCGGCAATATTGACCTCGAACAGGATGTCGAGCGCCAGCCCCTGCGCCTGGGCCAGGTCGCTGAGCTTGCGGGCGATCTTGATCCGGTCGAGGCTGTGGATGAGCGCCGGCCGGCAGGCCACGGCCAGATCGGCCTTGCGGCTTTGGATGGGGCCGATGAGATGCAGCCGGGGGGGCGGGATGACGGGCGAGGCGGCGGCGATGAACTTGGCATGGGCCTCTTCCGGCCGATTCTCGCCGAAATCGCATTGCCCGGCCGCAATGGCCGCCTGCACGAACTCGAAACCGTGCGTCTTGCTGACCGCCACCAGGCTGACCTCGGCCGGGTCGCGCGCGGCGCGCTGAGCAGCGACGGCGATGCGTTGGCGGATGCGTTGTAGATTGGCGGCGATGGGAGGCATGGCGGTGGGAAGGCGCGGCGCGCCGGCAAAGCGCATCGCCCCTATTCCTCCAAGATCATAAGGACGCCAAAGCGCCCGGTGCGGCCTTGATCGGCCCGGTGCGAGAAGAAGAGGCGGCGGTGGCAGGCGGTGCAGAGGCCGCCGATCTCGATCTGGCGGACGCCGGCATCGGCCAGTTGCCGGGCATTGGCCTGCCACAGATCGAGAAAGTGGCTGTCGGGTCGGCGACCGGGCCTGAGCAGCAGATCGGGCTGATGATGACTGGAGCGGATGGCAGCGGCGACTTCGGGGCCGACCTCGTAGCAGCAAGGGCCAATGGCGGGGCCGATGCCCGCCAACAGGTCGGCGGGCCGGCTCCCGAACTGCGATTGCATGGCCCGTACGGCCGCCTCGGCGCAGCGCGCCGCCGTCCCCTGCCAGCCGGCATGGGCGATGCCGCAGGCGTGTTGGGCCGGGTCGTAGAGTAGGATCGGCGTGCAGTCGGCGAAACGCTGGCTGATGGCAAGGCCGGGCGTGCGGGTGATCAGCCCATCAGCCTGGCCCAGGCTGCCGTGGCGATTCTCTTCATCCGCCGCCAGGATGCAGTTGCCATGCACCTGCCAGGTGGTGGTCAGTTCTGCGCGCACCAGGCCGAATGCCTGCGCCCAGCGTTGATAATTGGCCTCCACATGCTCGCGCTCATCCCCCACCGTCCAGCCCAGATTGAGGCTATCCCACGGCGCCGGGCTGACCCCACCCAAGCGCGTGAGCACGGCGTGTCGCAGCCGCGGTTGGGCGTCGAAGCTGGCGAAAGTGTAGTAGGGGATGGGGCGATGGTTGTGGAAGATCACGGTTCAGGCTTCGATAAAGCCGAAGGGGTGGGTGCGGTGCCAGCCCCAGGCCGACTCGACGATTTCCGTCAGACCGTAGCGAGGGGTCCAGCCCAACACCTGGCGGGCGCGCGTATTGTCGGCCCAGCTCGCCGTCAGGTCGC
>CAYWPZ010000292.1:0-5554 GCA_964460135.1 uncultured Caldilineales bacterium
GACGCCGACCGCCACGCCCACCCGCACGCCTACGGCCACGCCCGACCGTTTCAGCGCCAGCCTGCGCAACGGCGTCGATGGCTATGCCGGCGCCGCCGACACCCATCTTTCCGCCCTCGATCCTCAGGTCAACTATCTGACCTCGCCCTTGCTGGCGTTGCAAGAGGTGGCTGGCGTTCAGAGCCGCGCCCTCCTCAGTTTCGATCTGCGACCTATCGCAATGGGGACGCAGATCCGCAGCGCTGAATTGCATCTCTTCGTCACCTATCGCAGCAACTCGGCCGTGGGGCGCTCGCTCCTGGTTCACCGGCTGCTGCACAGCTGGTTCCCGCCGGCGGCCAACTGGCTGCTGGCCACCGAGACCATGGCCTGGGCGTTGCCGGGCGCGGGCGGCGCTGGCAGCGACTATCGCGCCATCCCCAGCGCCGCCTCGCCGCTGGACGGCGGCGACGAACTGGTGATGGACGTGACCGCCGATGTACAGGCCTGGCTGAACGGCGAACCAAACCACGGCTGGCTGCTGCGGCTGGGCGAGGGCGGCTTGCTGGCGCTCAACCTGGCCAGCGGCGACCACGAAGCGATCGGCCTGCGCCCTCTCCTCGTCCTTTCTTTGCCCACCGGCGCCACGCTTGCCACCCCCACCCCTACCCCCACCCCCATCGCCACTCCCACGCCCGGCGGCCAGGGCGGCGTTACGAATTTCAGCCTCAACCTGGGCAGCGGCTGGCAGGCGCTCTCCATCCCGCTCGTGCCACAGAATCCGGCCCTGCCTGAGGTCTTTGCCAGCATCGACGGCAAGTACAGCCTGGTGCGCTGGTGGGATAACAGCGTCAAACCGGGGCGCTGGCGCACCTACACGCCCGGCGGTGGGGCCAATGATCTGCCCGCCGTGCCGGAATTGATCGGCGTCTGGGTGCAAATGACCCAGCCGGGGACACTGAATGTGACCGGGCTGCGCCCGAACCGGACGGTCATCCATCTGGAGCCGGGCTGGAACCAGATCGGCTACCCGGTCCTGAATCCGCAGCGGGTAGAAGCGACTCTGGCCGCCATCGCCGGCAGCTACGACGCCGCCCGCGTCTGGGACAACGCCGCCCAGGTCTGGCGCTCCTACATCCCCGGCGACCCCGGCAACGACCTTACGGCCCTCAATCCTGGCGACGCTGTCTGGATTCGAGCCACCAGGGCGGTGGATGTGGCGATTGTGAATTGAGAGATTAGAGCGGGAGTCTCGTCAATCAAGCCACGGATCACAGACCGGTCAACCTCCCCGACGCCCCATTTGCATTCGCCCAGGAGGATGCTGCGGTCACACCATCCGGCGAATTTGGACATGAGCAACCTCGCTATGAACGTCGGAGGTGAGCCACGAGCGCCCGCCAGGGCGCTCGCGGCTCGACCGAATTGTTAGCCTCTGAATCAAAACTTGCCGAAAAACTGCGTGATGTCGAAATAGTATGACTTGGACTCCCCACTTCTCAAGCTGATCTTGAGCACGTCGTAGTATTTGCCGTTCTGTTCCATCACCGTCTGGGACTCCAAACTCCACTCGATGTCCTCCTGACCGTGCCTATCACTGACGTACTGGTACTCCGCGGGAACGCCGACCAAACTACTAGCGGTGTTGATTACAACCGCTGTCTCAATGCTGCCGCCGTCCCCTCCGCTATACATGCCCTGGCCGCGCTTCCTGCTGAAGAAATGAAATAGGCCCATGAACTCTCCTTCTGGCTAGAATATGATCAGCTTATAATGAGTAGGTCATATTATCTTGCACATGGTCAGTACAGGCAAGTTGCGAGCGTCCCCCATCGGCGTCACACTTCGCATTCTCGTGCTGACCGCGCCTTTGGGACTGCGCCAAAGTGAGCAAGCATTAGCAAACGCACCGCGTTTGCCATCTCTCTTTTGACGCACTGCGTCATGCTGCGTATAATCGGCGTGCAGGCGCAGCACAAATCAGGCGCAACTGGGCGCCTTGCCTTTGCGTCTGCAAAGGAGCCTTACATGGAGAAACCCTGGCTGAAACACTACGAAGCGGAAGCGCCGCCTTCGCTTCACTATCCCGACAAGTCGTTGTGGGATCTGTTGCAGACGCCGTTTGCCGAATACATGTACCACAAAGCGCTGACGATGAACCTCCGCTATCTGCCGGCGGGGTTGAAAATCGGCGTCAGCCTGACCTATCGCCAGCTCGAAGATCGCATCAATCGCCTGGCGACGGCGCTGGCAGGGATGGGCGTGAAAAAGGGTGACCGCGTGGCTGTACAAACGCCCAATTCGCCGGGCGGCGTCATCGCCTTTCTGGCCGCCATCCGTTTGGGGGCCATCGTCATCAACACCAACCCTATCTACACCCCGCGCGAGATGCGCCACCAGTTGCAGGATTCCGGCGCCGAAACGATCATCATCTGGAATGAGCTCTACCCCAAGCTGCAAGAAATCCAGGCCGAAACGAAGATCAAGAACGTCATCCTCTACCACCTGAACGACTTCATCGGTCAGCCCTTCGCGACCCTGGTGAAACGGGCGCGCGAGAAAGAAGGGACGTGGGTCGAGGTGGCTGAGGGCGGCAACATCCATCACCTGACGACCCTGATCAAGACCAACCCGCCCAACCCGCCCGACGTCCATATCGCCCCCGACGACATCGCCCTGTTCCAATACACCGGCGGCACCACGGGTGTGCCCAAAGCGGCCATGCTCAGCCATCGTAACCTGGTGGCCAACGTCTTGCAGTGCCAGGCCTGGTTCACGCACGTGGACCCAGGCAAAGAGAAGGTAATGGGCGCCATCCCCTTCTTCCATGTCTATGGCATGACTATCTGCATGCTGCTGGGTCTGAAGCTGGGAGCCGAGATCTTCGTCGTGCCCAACCCGCGTGACCTCGTCGCCGTCATGGACATGATCCAGCGCGAGGGCTGCACCCTCTATCCGGGCGTGCCGGCGATGTACATCGGCATCATCAACCACAAGGACGTGGCCAAATACAATCTGCACACCATCAAGGCCTGCATTTCGGGCGCGGCGCCGCTGCCGGTGGAAGTACAGAAACGCTTCGAGGAACTGACCGGCGGCCGGCTGCGGGAGGGCTACGGGCTGACCGAGGCTGCGCCTGTGACCCACGCCAACCCCATCTGGGGCGCCTCCAAGCCCGGTTCCATCGGCGTGCCGCTGCCTGATGTCGAGGCCCGCATCGTCTCGCTCGACCCTGGCCCTGACGGCGTCTTCCAGACATTGGGCGTGGGCGAAGAGGGCGAGCTGGCCGTGCGCGGGCCGCAAGTGATGGTAGGCTATTGGGGTCACGAGGACGAGACCCGCAAGGTGAAGGACGCCGAAGGCTGGCTGTACACCGGCGACATCGCCAAGATGGATACAGACGGCTACTTCTACATCGTCGACCGCAAGAAAGACCTCATCATTGCCTCCGGCTTCAATATCATCCCACGCGAGGTCGAGGAAGTGCTGTTCGAGTACCCGAAGGTGCAGGAAGCCGTTGTGGCAGGCGTGCCCGACGCACGTCGCGGCGAGACGGTGAAAGCCTATGTGGTGCTCAAGTCCGGCGAAAGCGCCACTGCCGAGGAAATCATCGCCCATTGCCGGCTGAACCTGGCCCCCTACAAGGTCCCCTCCCAGGTCGAGTTCCGCTCCGAGCTGCCCAAATCGATGGTGGGCAAGTTCCTGCGCCGGGTGCTAGTGGAGGAAGAGCGGGCAAAACTGGCCGCACAGGATAAATAAGCGCAAAGACCCTCAAGGTTTCCAAAACCTTTTGGGTCTGGCTGCTGCTATGGACGCCATCACCCTCACCGCCATCGCCCGCGAACTGAACGAGACCGTGGCCGGAGGGCGCATCCAGGCCGTGGTGCAGCCCGACGAGCGCAGCCTGGCGCTGGAAGTGTTTGGCCGCGAGGGGCGGCAGTGGCTGCTGTTCGATACGCAGCCCTCCTCGGCCCGCGCCCATCTCCTGCCCGAAAAAGCCCGCCGCGGGGCCGAGACCGATGCGCCTTTCCTCTTACTGGCGCGCAAGCGGCTGTTGGGCGCCCGCCTGGTCGATGTCTTCCAGCCCGCCTGGGAGCGTGTCCTCTTCTGTAGCTGCGAGCACCCCGAACTGGGCAAGACCACTCTGGCGGCGGAGATCATGGGCAAATGGAGCAATCTGCTGCTGCTGAGCGAGGAGGGCGTCATCCTGGAAGCCGTGCGCCGTTTTGGCCCTGACCAGAATCCCCACCGCCCCATCCTGCCTGGCCGCCCCTATCTGCCGCCGCCGCCCCAGCCTGGCAAGACCCCCATCGACCTCCTCACCCTGGCCGACCTCGAACGCCTCTGCGACCTCGCTCCGGCAGGCCCGGTGTGGCGGGCGCTGGTGGGGCAGATGGCCGGGATCAGCCCCCTGGTTGCTCGTGAACTGGTCTTTCGCGCCACCGGCGATGCCCAGGCCGCCTTCAGCCATGCCAACGCCCGGCCGCATGCGCTTTTCGACGCCGTGATCTGGCTGCGGGATCTGCCGCGGCAGGGCGGCTGGGCGCCTTCGCTCGTCTTCGATGCCGCCAGCGGCGAGCCAGTCGCTTTTGCTCCCTATCAGTTGAGCCACCTCGGCCAGTATGAACTGCTACCCTCCGTCAGCCAGGCTGCTTCCGCCTACTATGCCGCCCTGGTCGGCGCTGATGCCTATGCCGGCAGGCGCAAGCAGGTGCAGTCGTTGCTGGATGACGCCCGCCGGCGGCTGAACGGGCGCAGGATCAGCCTGGGCGAACAGGCCGCCGGCGAAGAAGAGGTGGACGAAGCCCGGAGCTTTGGTGAATGGATCCTGGCCTATGCCTGGCAGATCCGACCGGGCGATGCCGAACTGCTGGCCGATACCGGCGATGGTCTCCTCCGCATCCCCCTCGACCCTACGCTCTCGCCCAGCGAGAACGCCCAGGCCTACTTCGCCCGCTACCACAAGGTCAAACGCGCAGCGGGGCGCATCCCCGGCCTGCTGGCCGAGGTCGATCGCGATCTGGAGTACATCGACCAACTGCAGATCGATCTGGGATTGGCTGACAATGCCGCTCAGATCGAAGAACTACGCGAGGCGCTGCTGGCTTCGGGTCTGGCGCCTGCCGCCGAAAAGCGGCGGCATCCAACTATCCAGCGCTCGCAGCCTTTCCGCCTGCGCACGGCGGACGGATTCACTGTCATCATCGGCCGCAACGCCGTGCAGAACGAACGTGTCACCTGGGAACTGGCCGGGCCGGATGACCTGTGGCTGCACAGCGAGCGTGTCCCTGGCTCGCACGTCGTCATCAAAACCGAGGGCCGCGAGGTAACTGAAAGCGCGCTGCGGCAAGCTGCCGCATGGGCTGCCTACCAGTCGCAGGCCCGGCACGACGGCAAGGTATCTGTGATCCACACGCAGCGCCGCCATCTGCGGCGCATCCCAGGCGGCCGGCCGGGTCAGGTGCGCGTCCTTCAGGCCCAAAGCCTCCTGGTCGCTCCCCTTGCCCCAGACAGACCCTAAGCCTGTTTTTCGCACCTTGAGAATCGCATAAAGAGACAGAGATGACGAAGATGC
>CAYWPZ010000293.1:0-5548 GCA_964460135.1 uncultured Caldilineales bacterium
CCAATCTCCCGCCCCCGCCGCCGACCCCGTCATCCCCCAAGTCCTCGCCCTCGTCGCCGCCAAGACCGGCTACCCCCAGGACATGCTCGATCTCGACCTCGACCTGGAAGCCGACCTGGGCATCGATACAGTCAAACAGGCCGAGACCTTCGCCGCCATCCGCGCGACCTTCGGCATCCCCTTCCAAGAGGGGCTAAGCCTGCGCGACTACCCCACCCTGGCCAGCGTCGTCGGCTTCGTGCGGGCCATGCGCCCGGATTTGGAGAGATTGGAGATTAGGGATCAGAGATTAGAGGCCGCGCCTGCGCTCGCCCAATCTCCAATCTCCAATCTCCAATCTCCCGCCCCCGCCGCCGACCCCGTCATCCCCCAAGTCCTCGCCCTCGTCCCCCCTGTGCCAACAATCGGCACCCTCGCCGATGCTGACAAAATGCCCCGTCGCGTGCCAGTCCCCAGCCTGCGGCCCGCCATCGACCTCTGCAAACCCACCGGCGTCACGCTGGGCGAGGGCAGCCGGGTGGTGGTGATGATGGATCGGGGCGGGGTCGGCAAATCGTTGGTCAACCGGCTGGAAAAGCTGGGGGTCAGCACGCTGGTCGTGGAGCCGGGCATCGCCGCCGCCGATCTGGACGCACAACTCAAGGGCTGGCTGGCCGCTGGCCCCATCCAGGGCGTGTACTGGCTGCCGGCTCTCGATGTGGAACCGGCTCTCGAAGACATGACCCTGCCCGAGTGGCGCGAACTCAATCGCCAGCGGGTCAAGAATCTCTACACCACGATGCGGGCGCTGTACGAATCGGTGCGCGGTCCCGGCCGATTCCTGGTCTCGGCCACCCGGCTGGGCGGGCTGCACGGCTACGGACCCGAGGGCGCATCCGCTCCCCTGGGCGGCGCCGTCGTCGGCTTCAGCAAGTCCTACAACATCGAACAGGGCATGAAGCCCGAAGGCCAGGGCCTGCTGGTCAAGGCGGTGGATTTCGAGATCAGCCGCAAGACTGCCGACCCCGCCGACCAACTCATCGCCGAAACGCTGTTCGACCCCGGCGCCGTCGAGATCGGCTACCACGACGGCCTCCGTTTCGCCATCACCCTGGTCGAGAAAGCGGCCAAGGACGGGAATCCGGGCATGGCGCTGGGGCCAGAGACGCTTTTCGTCGTCACCGGCGCGGCCGGCGGCATCACCAGCGCCATCGTCACCGACCTGGCTGTGGCCAGCCGCGGCGTCTTCTACCTGCTGGATTTGGTGCCCTGCCCGGCTCGCAATGACGAAAACGTGCGCCTGTTCCGCAGCGACAAAGAGGCGCTCAAGCTCAAGCTGATCGAAGAAGCGCGCAGCAAGGGCGAAAAGCCCACGCCCAAGCAGATCGACCAGCAGATCATCGGCATCGAACGCTCGGAGGCGGCCCTGCGCGCGGTCGAGACCGCTGAAGCTGCCGGCGCCACCGTCCACTACTTCGCCCTCGACCTGCGCGATGGCGAGGCCGTGAGCCGGGTGGTGGATGACATCCGGGTGCGCTACGGCAAGATCGACGTCCTGCTGCACGCCGGCGGTCTGCTCATCGACCGCACCCTGCCCAACAAAGAACCGAACCAGTTCGATCTGGTCTTCGATGTCAAGGCCGATGGCTTCTTCAGCCTGCTGAAAGCGGCCAAGGGGCTGCCCATCGGGGCGACGGTCTCGTTCAGTTCGGTGGCCGGACGCTTTGGCAACAACGGCCAGAGCGACTACTCCTCGGCCAACGACTTGCTGTGCAAGATCACCAGCTCGATGCGCGCTTGGCGGCCCAACACGCGCGGCATCGCCATCGACTGGACGGCCTGGGGGCAGATCGGCATGGCCTCGCGCGGCTCGGTGCCGCAGATCATGGAGGCCCTGGGCGTGGACATGCTCCCGGCCGAGGCCGGCGTCCCCACCATCCGCCGCGAGCTGACCTACGGCGCCACCCGCGGCGAGGTCGTCGTAGCCGGCCGCCTGGGCGCCTGGCTGGAGGAGCGCGACCCGACCGGCGGACTGGACCCGGCCAAAGCGGGTGCAGCCCTGGCTGCCTGCTCGCCCCGCTTGCCCCTGGTTGGCGAGATCAAAGCCGCCAGACTGTACGGCGGCATCGAGGTGGAGACAGCGCTCGATCCGAAAGCCCAGCCCTTCCTCTTCGACCACATGCCCGACCCCGACACTCCCTGGCTGCCCGGCGTGATGGCCACCGAAAGCCTGGCCGAGGTCGCCAGCCTGTTGGCCCCCGGCTACGGCGTGGTGGCGGTCGAGAACGAGGAGATGATGGGCGCGTTCAAGTTCTTCCGCATGGAGTCGCGCACGCTCTACCTCAACGCCGTCATCACCCCCGCGGCCGAAAACGACCTGGTCGCCCGAGTGACCCTGCGCTCGATGACGAAACCGACCAAAGAGGGCCTGCCCGTGCAGGTGAAAGAGCACTTCGCCGCGGATGTGCGGTTGCGCAAGGGCGAGGAGGGCGAGGAGACCTCGCCCCTACCGGCCGGCGAATTTGCCCCGCCCGCCAGCTTGCCCATCACCGCCGAAGCGGTGTACAAACGTTTCTTCCACGGCCCGGCCTATCAGGTGATCGAGCGAGCGATGGTGGCCGGGAACCAGGCCATCGGCCTCTTCCCCGCCCAACTGCCGCCCAACACCGCCCCCACCGAAGCCGCATCGCTGATGGCCCCGCGGCTGGTCGAGTTGTGCTTCCAGTTGGCGGCGCTGTGGCATCAAGAAACGCACGGGAATATGGCCTTCCCGCTTGGTTTCCAGTCCGTGACGGCCTATCGCCAGGAAGCGGACGCAGCCGGGCGACTGTACGGCATCGTCGCCACCGCCGACGCCGGCGAAACCTTCGATTGCCGAGTGGTGGACGAGGCCGGAAACGTCTTCGTCGAACTGAACGGCTATCGGACGGTGGCGCGGCCGGCGTGATGTTGAATCGATGCTCGGAAAGGAGATTGGAGATTGGTTGATCGGAGAGTAGACTTCTCCGCAATCGATCTCCAATTCTCTCCTGAAGCTACACCCGCTTCTTCTGCAAGCCTTTCCCGGCGAATCTGCACGTTTTTCATGTTCTCCGTCATGGGCATGAAAGCGGCCATCTTCGGCAGCAACTACGGCTATTGAAGCGGAATGCTCCTTCACCTCCTACAAACCCTCGCCGCCCACCCCGCCCTGGCCGAGGGCGTCGCCCCGCCTGGCCTGCTGCACCCCAGCGAGCAAGCCCAACTCGACGCCTTCCGCGTGGTCAAGCGCCGCCGCGACTGGTTGCTGGGCCGCTGGACAGCCAAGCACCTCATCCAGCAATACCTCTTCGCTACGACCGCCACCCACCACTCGTTACCCGCCATCCTCATCCTCCCCGCCTCCGACGGCGCCCCCTACGCCAGCCTGCTTACCACCCCCGTCTCGGAACCCGCCTCCCGTCTCTCCCTCTCCATCAGCCACTCCGCCGATCGCTCTTTCTGCGCCCTGACGGACGAGCCAGGCGCTACAGTGGGGGCTGACATCGAGCGAATCGAGCCACGCGAGCCGGGCTTCGTCGAGCAGTTCTTCACCCCCGCCGAGATCGCCGCCGTCCGCGCCGCGCCGCCTGACCAGCGCGACATGCTGATCACAGCCATCTGGAGCGCGAAGGAGGCTGTGCTCAAGGCGCTGCGGGTGGGGCTGCGGGCCGACACCCGGCATCTGACTTGCACCATGGCCAACGTCTCGGCGTTGGAAGGAAGTTGGAATCCCTTCCTGGTAGAATTCAATACGCCCGGTTTCGCGAGTTTTCAGCCGAGCCAACTGACCTGCTGGTGGCAGACAATGTCTGATTTCATTCTCACCTTGGCCTGCTGCCAACCGCCGGCAACCGTTTCCAACTGACAATCGATTGAAGGCAAATGGAGAACTACTTTCCTGGCCACCGAATCAAACCAGCTACTCAGTTCTTCATCGAGGAACTTTTCGACCAATGATCACGCTTAAGCAGACCAGGCAAGAAATGGATGCGGCCAAGTTGCATTGACTCATCCCTCTCATGGATTTCGTCGATGATTTCCGCCGCCACAAGCGATCCGCGGCCATTGCCGAGCCTTTCGAAAAAGGCGATGAACGCATGGACGCCATCCTGGCCGCTACGGCCGAGACGCTTTGCCGTGAGATGAATCTGCCAGTCCCAAAGTGGATTCTGGAAGTTCCCGCCTGCCGAGAGCCGTGGTTTCCGTCAGGCCTGGAGAATCTGAAGGCCATTGCACTGGTCGAAAGCCCTTTGCCCTTCCGCAACCGCAAGATCTTCGTCCTGGAGAACTTCCTCAGCCGGGTGCAACACCTGCGATCACCCCACTCCTCCTATCATCTTCCTAAGATTCAACCGTGGACACCTATCTCAGCAAACTCCGCCAACGCAAAGCCATCGCCGCCGGCTATGATAAAGAAACCGAGGCGCAGCACCAGAAGGGCCGCCTGAGCGCCCGCGAGCGCATCGACCTGCTGTTCGACCCCGGCACGTTCGAGGAAATCGACACCCTGGCCCTGCCCCGCACCGAAAAGTACCTGGATGGCCGCGCCTCGCGTTATGGCGACGGCGTCATCACCGGCTTCGGTCTCGTCAACGGCCGTCACGTCTTCGCCGCCTCGCAGGTGGCGGGCGTGATGGGCGGCTCGTTGGGCGAAATGCATGCCAATAAGATCGTCAAAGTGATGCAGATGGCGCTCAAATACGGCGCCCCCTTCATCGCCCTCAACGACTCCGGCGGGGCGCGCATCCAGGAGGGGGTGGACAGCCTGGCCGGCTATGCCAAGATCTTCGACGCCAACTGCGAAGCGTCCGGCGTCATCCCCCAGTTGTCGGTCATTCTGGGGCCGTGCGCGGGCGGCGCCGTCTACTCCCCGGCCCTCACCGATTTCGTCTTCATGACCGAAAACTCCTACATGTTCATCACCGGGCCAGAAGTGGTGCGGGCGGTGATGCAAGAGCAAGTCAGTTTCGAGGAGCTGGGCGGCGGCCTCATCCACAGCAAAGAAAGCGGGGTCAGCCATTTCCTCTCCAAAGACGACCGCGAATGCTTGTTGCTGGTGCGAGAGTTGCTGAACTACCTGCCCTCTACCAACCAGGACGACCCACCCTACATCCCACCGGTCGATGACCCCGACCGCCGCTGTCCCGAACTGGAAGAACTCGTCCCGGTCGATTCCCGCCGGCCCTACGACGTGCGCAAGGTGATCGCCAACATCTTCGACGATGGCCGTTTCCTGGAAGTGCACCGGTTGTGGGCCGAGAACATGGTGGTGGGCTTCGCCCGGCTGAACGGCTGGGTGGTGGGCGTGGTGGCCAATCAGCCGATGGTGTTGGCCGGCTGCATCGACATCAAAGCCTCGATCAAGGCCGCCCACTTCATCCGCACCTGCGATGCCTTCAACATCCCCATCATCACCCTACAAGATGTGCCCGGTTTCCTGCCCGGCCGCCACCAGGAATACGGCGGCATCATCCGCAACGGCGCCCGCATGATCTACGCCTACTCGGAGGCCACCGTACCCAAACTGATGGTGATCACGCGCAAGAGC
>CAYWPZ010000294.1:0-3921 GCA_964460135.1 uncultured Caldilineales bacterium
TCGTCGCCGGCCGGGGCCTGCTGGAGGACGAGGTCGGCGCTGGCGGCGGCGGATAGCTCGGCCAGGCGGGCGTCGGCCTTGATTTCGCCGTTCATCAAGATGATGACACGGTCGCAGACCTGTTCGACTTCGGGCAGGATGTGGGTAGACAGGAGGATGGTGCTGGTTTTGGCCAGGCGGCGGATGAGGTGGCGGATTTCGACGATCTGGGTGGGGTCGAGGCCGACGGTGGGTTCATCGAGGATGAGAAGCTGGGGTCGGTGGAGGATGGCCTGGGCCAAACCAACGCGCTGGCGGAAGCCTTTGCTGAGCGTGCCGATGGGCTGGGTCAGGCGTTCTTCCAACCCGGCCGCGCGCACGGCCGACGAGAGGCGCGAGGGCTGCTGGATGGAAGGGATCTCGCGCAGGTCGGCCATCATTTTCAAGTAGCCCTGCACCGAGAGTTCGTGGTAGAGTGGGGCGTTTTCAGGCAGGTAGCCGATCAGGGCCTGCACCTGGCGGCGCTGCGTCAGCACATCCAGTCCGCCGATGCGGGCTTCACCGCTATCGGCCTGCAGGTAGCCGGTGAGGATTTTCATCAGGGTGGTCTTGCCGGCGCCGTTGGGGCCGAGCAGGCCGACGATCTCGCCCTGGTGGATGGAGAAGGAGACGCCATCGAGGGCCTGGATGGGGCCATAGGCTTTGGAGAGGTGGGAGACTTCGATCATACGTTTGCTTCCAAAAAAAGCCAGCCTCGGCGTCGGGGCTCGTTTGCCGGGCGAGACCAGGTTGGGTGATTGATTGGGCGCAATTCTATGCCAAGCCGATGGTTGGGGCAACTTTTGGCGATGTGCGTCGGGCAGAGGCGAAGTCTGGCGCTGGTGGTGCTTTCTGCTTTGGTTTGTGTGGCGGGATGGTGGTGAGGGGGGTGTTGTTTGGGTGTTACTGCGGGGGGATGAGTGCTGATGGCAGTTGAGGATGGGATGATGTTCAGAACTCGCCAATCACCTTCTTCCTGTCAGATCGGTAGCCATTGAGTCAGGGGTTTTCTGTCTGAGATGTTGTACCGACCCAATCGAAGTCCACGCCGCTTTCAGCTAGTTTGCTCAATCTGCGCTATAATCACGGCGGGTCACGCCAGCACAGAACGATAACAGGCTTGTACCAGAACCAGATCATCCACGAAGCGTCGCTGTCGCCCTTGCACGGAGCGAGGGCCAACCGGCCCTGACTGGAACCGCCGCCCTCCCTTTCCCGTTCCCCCGGAGATTCGCGATGGTCAGTTCGATCGATCTCAAGATCGTCATCGTCCGTTCGGAAGATGGCTTCGCGGTCATGGCCGAAACTGAGTCATCGGGCCGCGCCGGACCAGAGCCTTTGGATTGGACGGCGCTGCGGAATCCTGAGTTCCGGGCGATGGCGACGCTGATTCGCGATCGTCCGCTGGCGACATCGTCAGAGATCTTGCGGGGGACTTTATGATCGGCTCGAGCCCCGCCTTTCGCAAGGGCACTGGGGCCTTTCGCAAGGGCACGGGAGCGCCCTTCCGCTCGGGCAACGCGCCGGTCATGTCGGGCGACGGTCAGCTCATCCTCTACTGGGACAAGGAGTTCCAGGATAACGAATTCCTCACCATTCAGACCACCGCTTCCATCCGCGATCTGCCGGCCGGCGCCCAACTGGTGGGCGAGGCCTATCGTCTCGTCGCCGTCCCCGCCAACCTCGACCTCAGCGAGGCCTTTATCAACTTTGGCTATCTGGGTCGAGACGTGCCCCCCGGCCAGGAAAGCGCCCTGAGCATCTACTATCGGGATGAGGCTAACGGTGAATGGCTGCCCTTGCCGACGCGCGTCGACCCTGTCCAGAACCAGGCCTCGGCGCGAGCGCTCGGCGCCGGCCTCTATACACTGCTCGCCCGGCTCGAAATCCCCCTCCGGCCCGGCTGGAACCTGGTCGGCTATCCTCTGCCCACGCCCGACCTCGCCTCGCGGCCCGCCATATCCGAAAGTCTGCAAGCCATCGACGGCCACTACAGCATCGTCTACGGCTTAGACCCTGTGCAGCCATCCGCGCCCTGGCAGGTGTACGACCCGAAAGCCCCGACCTGGGCGAACAGTCTTGACGCGCTGGAATTTGGCCGTGGCTACCTCATTCATGTGCGTGAGCCTGTGACACTCAGCCTTGCTGGTGGTTTCGAATCAACGCTTCCTTACACAACTACAACCTCGGCTCTGGCCCAGGGTAAAGTGATGGCGCCCGATTTTGGACTGCTGCCGGCCCTCTACGCAATCTCGCTCACCCGTGGCGCTGACCTGATCCCCCCTGAGGCCGAAAACCACCTGACGGCCTGGGTGGATGGCGTACTTTGTGGTAAAGGCACGCTGCACAGCGTCGCCGCCACAGTCAGCTTCACATCTACCATCGCCGTCCCCGATGACATCGCCGAATCCCCTGCTGTCTGCCAGGGCGAGGGCAAGCAGGTCGAATTCAAGTGGGGAAACGAAGTGATCGGCAAGGCGGAGTGGGACAACACCCGGATACAGGAAATCCAACCGGTCACAAGGTCGTCAATCTGCCACAACCTCATTGGCAACGGCGATTTCGAGGCTCAGGGCGGGTGGCAGCTTCTGCCCACCCGGATTCCGGCCCGCATTCTTGCCGACCCCGATGACGCCGGCAGTCCCTTCTTGCAGCTGGGGGCGTCACCCGATCGTCCGGCCCCCCGTCGCGACGGGCGATCCATCGCCCAGCAAACGTTCGTCATTCCCACTCAGGCGGCGGGGATGACGCTCGAGTTCTCCTATCGTTCCAGCTCGACAGCCATAGCCAACGATCCCCCGCGCGCGCTCTTGTTTGATCGGCGCGGTCTGCGCCAGTTAGCCGCGCTCTCGTTGCCGGCATCGACGGACGGTCAGTGGAATACTGCCAATATCGATCTCAGCGCCTTCGGCGGCCGCAAAGTGCTGCTGTCGTTCGAGCTTATCTACAACCCTCACCCCAGTGGTTCTTGGGTTTGGGCGGATGTGGACAAGGTGAGGGCTTGCACCCTGCCGTGATAGGAATCGATGGTTAGAAAGAAGGCTCGTCAGGCATCCCATAGTTGGGAAGAGGCTCGCGCAAGGAGGGCACCGGCGGGGTGTGGCTGAGGATGGCATCGGGCGGGCCTTCGTCAGTCTCCTCGTAGCGTTCCAGCCAGGCTTTGGCGGTGTTGTTGGCATGATGTTGCTTCTGGAGGCGCACATAGGTTTCGGCGTCTGCTCTTTGCAGCTGTCCCAAGGTCAGGACGCCGTAGCCGCGCTGCCAGCTGAAGTAGAACGGGAGACCTTGCTGGTTGAGGTCATGGGAGGAAGCGCCTTTCACAGTCTTGACCCAGTGAGAGACAGCGACATCGGGCGGAATCGAGGCGACGACGTGCATGTGTTCGATCCAGGCATTGATGGCATAGATGTAGGCGCCAAGTTCGGCGGATTTGCGCGTGATGTAGGCGAACAAACGCGGTTCGATTTCCGGGGTGATCAATGGTTCGCGGTTACGAGTGGCCCAAACGAGGTGGTAGTAGTTGCGCCAGAAGGACATGGTGGGTCTCCTTGAAGGGTGATGGGTGGGTGATGAGTGGGTGATGGCAAGAGAGAACATGATCTGCTGAGATCCGCCGAATTTTGCCTCATTCCGTCGAATTCCGCCGAATGAGAATGAGATCCTGGTAATGAAAACCCGTTGAAACGGGTTGGCGGCGTCTGGGTCAACCTGCTTCAGCAGGTTTTGGGTACCAGACCGTGAATTCATTCACGTGGCCGCCAGCCCGTGAATGAATTCACGGGGCCGCCAGATCCGCCGAATGAATTCGGCGTCTGGTAATGAAAACCCGTTGAAACGGGTTGGCGGCGTCTGGGTCAACCTGCTTCAGCAGGTTTTGGGTACCAGACCGTGAATTCATTCACG
>CAYWPZ010000294.1:4021-5527 GCA_964460135.1 uncultured Caldilineales bacterium
CAGATCCGCCGAATGAATTCGGCGTCTGGTAATGAAAACCCGTTGAAACGGGTTGCGATGCGACCCGCCGTCGAGATCTGCTGAGATTCGCCGAGATCCGCCGAATGAATTCGGCGTCTGGTAATGAAAACCCGTTGAAACGGGTTGGCGGCGTCTGGGTCAACCTGCTTCAGCAGGTTTTGGGTACCAGACCGTGAATTCATTCACGGGGCCGCCAGACCGTGAATTCATTCACGGGGCCGCCGGACCGTGAATGAATTCACGGGGCCGCTGATGCGCCGCATCGATCAACCATTTCAGAATTGCACTTGCATCCACCAAAGCATAGAATCGCCGTGCAGGTGCGTCGCACCTCACTCGTCCCCCCCATTGCTGCCAGACCACGCCGCCCCACCCCATGACCCACCCCACCCGCGTCACCCTCATCGGCTGCGGCGGCATGGCCCGCCACCACATCCGTCAGATGCTGAAACAGCAGGACACCACCGCCATTGCCGCCATCTGTGAACCGTCGGCCGCCGCCTATGCCGAAGCCGCCGCCATCTTCGAGGAGGCCGGCCTGACGCCCCCGCCCAACGAACCTGACCTGACCAGACTCCTGGCCGCCCATCCCCTCGACGCCGCTTTTATCATCACCCCCCACGCCTTCCACCACGACCAGACCGTCGCCTGTCTGGAAGCCGGGTTGGACGTGCTGCTGGAAAAACCGATGGTGATGAACGCCGCCGAAGCCGAAAGCCTGATCACCGTCCAGCGGCGCAGCGGCCGGCTGCTCGTTGTCGCCTTCCCTGGCAGCCTCTCGCCCCAGATCCGCACCGCCGTTGGCATGTTGCGGTCGGGCAAATTGGGCCGTATCCTCAGCCTCAGCGCCGTTTGCTGGCAAAACTGGGGACCGAACACCGCTGGCACCTGGCGTCAGGTGCCGGCGCTCTCCGGCGGCGGCTTCCTCTTCGATACCGGCGCCCACCTCCTCAACACCGTCGTCGACCTGGCCGGCGAGGAATTCAGCCAGGTGGCAGCTTGGCTGGACAACAACGGCCGCCCGGTCGAGACCATGGGCGTTGTCATCGGCCGGCTGCAATCGGGCGCCTGGGTAACCATGCACGCTTGCGGCGAAGCCATGCCCAGCTTCGGCTCCGACATCCGCGTCTTCTGCTCGCGGGGCAACCTCCGCACCGGCTTCCACGGCGAGCGCCTGGAACTCCAGCGCCCTGGCCGCCATCACCTGCGTCGCGTCCCCGTCCCCGCCTCGTTGGGCGTGTGGGAGCAATTCCTGGCCGTGCGCCGCGGCGACACCCCCAACCCCTGCCCGCCCGAAGTCGGCCTGCGCATGGCCCGCCTCTACGATGCCATCGTCGCCTCCGCTGCCTGCGGCGGCCAACCCGTCAGGTGTTAAACGGAAGTCACTTCAGGATCAGGAGTTTTGGCAATGACGATAGACCCTAGACGATGGACGATCAGCCCGCCTGAATGGGGGGAATTCGCTATCGTCCGGGCCAATGCCAA
>CAYWPZ010000295.1:0-5513 GCA_964460135.1 uncultured Caldilineales bacterium
GTTCTGGCGCGGGCGGAGGGGGCGGGTCGGGAAGCGGCATCAGGGTTTGCCGGTGGTGAAGAGCAGACTGACGCCGCCCAACCGTAGTTCGTCGCCATCCTGCAAGGGTTGGCGCTGGATGGCGGTGGTGTAGCCGGTTTCGCTGCCCAAGAAGGTGCCGTTGGTGCTGCCCAGATCGTAGATGACGAAGCGCCCGTGCTCCTGGCGAAGCTGGGCGTGCAGGCCACTGACGGTGGGGTCGCTGAGGACGGCGTTGGCCCGGGCCGGGTCGCGGCCGAGGACGAGGGTCTGGCCGGGGTGGAGGGCGAAGCTCTGGCCCAGCTGTTGGCCGCTGCGCACGACCAGCCAGGCGATGGCCGGGTCGGCCGCAGCCGACGGCGCCGGCGCAAGTTGCTGCGTCGATGGGGCCGAGGCGAGCGTGTCGGAGTCATGGAGCGCGGCGGCGGCCACGGCGGACCCGCTCTCACGGCCCGGACGAGGACGCGGCGGCGGCGGCACCAGGTTGCCGGCGACGCCCACCACCGCCGGGACGCCGGCAATGGGGGGCGCGACGGCCGGCGACGGGGCAGGGATGGGAGGGCGTTCACCCTTGCCCGGCGGCGCCAACGGCGCCTGGGGCAAGGCGGCGGCTGGGGCAGAGGGGCCGGTTGGCTCTGGCCCCTCGATGCGGGCGCGCAAGAGGTAGATGAAAGCGAAACCGGCGATGATCAGCCCGGCCGCCGCCGCCATGATACGGACGGCATCCAGGGCCGCAAACGCAGCCAGGAAGGCGATGACGGCGATGGCGAGGAGGACGAAAAGAAAGCTGATCACCAATGCCGCCATGCGCGCCCACGCAGCCAGGCGCCAAAGCCCACGAAAGACCATCCCGGCCAACGCAGCCGTGAGCAGCGGCGGCACGGCCAGCAGGCTGGAGAGGGCGGCCGGCCAGGCCAGGCGGTCGAACAGAGCGCCGTAGGCGGTGGCGCCGGTGGGGCTGAGGAGCAGGAAGGCGGCCAGGCCGAGGGCGGCGAGGGCCTCGAACAGGAAGATGAGGGCGATCAGAGTGAGGCCGAGGGGTTGAGGACGCTGTGACAAGCTCATGGCCGAGATTATCGCGTGGCCGTCGCGCACTGTCAAAAGCCCTTCCCCAGGTCGGGGGTGGCGCAAGTTGTCGTTGGGCCGCCAACCGGCTAACATGCGCCCCACACCGCTCCCCCATCACCGCCCACTGCTCACCGCTCACTTCCCCATGACCTTCGATTTCGACCACATCATCGACCGGCGCTGCACCGACTGCACGAAATGGACCCGTTATGGGCCTGACGTATTGCCGGCCTGGATTGCCGACATGGACTTTGCTGCGCCGGAACCGATCCTGCAAGCCCTGCGCGAGCGCATCGACCACGGCGTCTTCGGCTACGAAAACCCCAGCCTGAGCCTGAAAGAGACCGTCGTCGCCTGGCTGGCCCGCCGCCACGCCTGGAAGGTTGCGCCCGATGACATCGTCTTCCTCCCCGGCCTGGTCAGTGGCCTCAACCTGGTCTGTCGCGCCTACGGCTACACCGGCGACCGGGCTGCGATGCTCACGCCCGTCTACTCGCCCTTCCTCAGCGCGCCGGTTCACCAGGGTCTGGCTGCCGATGCAGTGCAGTTGCAGTCATCGCTGCGCGAGGGACGGCTGCACTACGAGATCGACTTCGACGCCCTGGCTGCCGCCATCACCCCACGCACCAGGCTGTTCTTGCTGTGCCATCCCCACAACCCCATCGGCCGCGAGTTCACGGTGGCCGAAATGGAGCGATTGGCCGCGCTCTGCCTGGAGCGCGATGTTCTCATCTGCGCCGACGAAATCCACTGCGACTTGATGTTGGATAATTGCCGCCACACGCCCTTCGCCACCCTGGGGCCGGAGGTCGCCGATCACACAGTCACGCTCATGGCCCCCAGCAAGACTTTTAACATCCCTGGCCTGGGATGCAGTTTTGCCGTCGTGAGCAATCCCCGGCTGCGGGCGCGGCTTGAGCAGGCAGCGGCCGGCATCGTGCCGCACGTCAATGTCCTGGGTCTGGCGGCCGCTCAGGCTGCCTTCAGCCGTTGCGACGAGTGGTTGGCGGCGCTGCAAGCCTATCTGACCGCCAATCGCGATGCCTTGCTGGCCTTCATCGATCAACGCCTGCCCGGGGTGGTCGCCACGGCCCCGACGGCAACCTTTCTCGCCTGGCTCGATTTTCGCCAGGCCGGCCTGCCCACCAACCCGCACAGCTTCTTCCTGGAGCGGGCGCGGGTGGCGCTGAACGACGGCCCTTCGTTTGGGCCGGGCGGCGGGGGCTGCGTGCGCTTCAATTTCGGTTGCCCGCGGTCAACGATGATGCAGGCGCTGGCCCAGATGAGCGAGGCGCTGGCGGAACTGGCCTGAGCTCACTTGCCCGGCGGATGCCCTTCCGCTCGCTCATGTGCTATCATCCCCCCCATCCTATCTCCACCCCCGCTCCCATCCTTCAGGAGGTTGCCAAATGGCCTTCACCATCCCCAGCCTGTTGCTCAAGCAACTCTACACCTTCGACAGCCTCAAGAACACCGCTCAGGGTGTCAAGTTCTCACTCAAGAACCGTCTGACCGATGTCACCGTCACCGCCCTGCACCATGTCAGATTCGACGACGTTCAGGTTCCCCGTGACGCCATCACTCTTGTCCTGGGCGACGGCAAGACGCTGACGCCCGATCAGCTGGCGGCCAACCCGATCGATTTTCCTTTGCGCCGGACGATGGACATCATCTCCCGCGTCCCGGCTCTGCCCGACGGCAAGCACCGCATCGAGATCAAATTCGAGGCCAGCGGCTACGGCGCGCTCACCCTCAAGGTGGATGGCGCGGTGGCGAAGGAGGTAGAACGCGGGGTGCACATCCCACGCGATAGCAACGATGATTACAGCGACGCCATCATCGCCGCCCGGCAGCGTTTCGTCGAGGAGTACACAGGGGTCAAGCTCCAGCATATCCCGCACTATTCGTTCGACGCCCACAAGGTCAAGGGCAACGCCGAGCATTTCATGGGCGTGGCGCAGATCCCGCTCGGCATCGCCGGCCCCATCACCATCCGCGGCGAGCACGCCCAGGGCGATTTTCTCATCCCCATGGCCACCTCCGAAGGCACGCTGATCGCCTCGTACAACCGGGGCATCAAGGTGCTGAACCTGTCGGGCGGGGTGCAGTGCACGGTGGTGGGCGATTCGATGCAGCGAGCGCCGGTGTTCGTGTTCAAAGATGCCATTGCCGCCCGTGAGTTCATCAGGTGGGTGAACGAAAACCTGGACGCCATCCGCGACGAAGCCGAGGCGACATCGAGCGTGGCCAGGCTGGACTATATCGATCCCTATCTGGCCAGTAAATTCGCCTATCTGCGCTTCAATTTCACCACGGGCGACGCCGCCGGGCAGAACATGGTCGGGCGGGCCACCTTCGCCGCCTGTAGCTGGATTCTCGACCACTATCAGGGCGTCGAGCATTTCTATCTGGAGTCCAATCTGGCAACGGACAAGAAGGCCTCGCAGGTGAATATCATGCGGACGCGCGGGAAGCGGGTGACGGCCGAGGCCACGATCCCGCGCGATGTCCTCATCCAACACATGCGGGTCGAACCGGAGGCCCTGGCCTATCACTACGGCATCGCCAATATCGGCGCCATCCTCTCTGGGGCCAACAACAACGGCGCCCATTCGGCCAACGGCATCACGGCCATGTTCATCGCCACCGGGCAGGATGTGGCCAATGTCTCCGAGTCGTCGGCGGGCATCCTCTACACCGACCTGACCCCCAACCGCGACCTCTATATTTCGATGACCATCCCCTCGCTGATCGTGGCTACCTATGGCGGCGGCACAGGGCTAGCCACCCAGCAGGAAAGCCTGGCGATGTTGGGCTGCACGGGCAAGGGCAAGGTCAACAAGCTGGCCGAGATCATCGCTGGGGTGGTGTTGGCGGGCGAGATTTCGCTTGGTTCGGCCATTTCCTCATCCGACTGGGTTTCTAGCCACGAGAAGTACGGGCGGAATCGCTAACGAATGGCGTGGCGCGTGGCCGTGTGGTCTGTCATTGCGAGGAGCGCAGCGACGAAGCAATCTCTGCCTTTGCCGGCAGGAGATTGCTTCGCTGCGCTCGCAATGACAGGGTGAATTGCATCGGGAATGCCGATTTCCAAGGCTCGATTCGATTCAGAGCTCTTGTTTCTTCAGGCTATGTTGCCGCCGTGCGTTGGCGACGTTCGGAGCGACGTTCGGAGCGACGTTCGGAGCGGTGGTCGTCGTTGGCGCTGCTGGCAGCGAAAACGGGCCGGTAGTCGGGGAGGGGACGGGTGGCCAGGGCGTCTCGCATCGCCTGGATGTGCTCAGGGGTGCTGCCGCAGCAGGCGCCAATGTAGCTGACGCCCATGCCGGCCATGTCCAGGGCATACTCGGCCATCACTTCGGGAGTGCCGTCGTAGTGGACGTGACCCTCGACCCACTTGGGCAAGCCGGCGTTGCTTTGGGCTATGAGGTAGACGCCCTCGGGCCGGGCCGCGGCCATCTCGCCCACCACCCGGCGGATTTCGTCGGGGCCGTTGCCGCAGTTGGCGCCGATGATCCTGACGCCCAACTCGGCCAGCCGGCGCAGGGCCCGGACGGGCGCGACCCCCATCATGGTGTGGAATTTGGTGTCGAAGGTGAGGGTGGCGGCGATGGGCAGATCGCTGACGCGGCGGATGCCGGCAATGGCGGCCTCGACCTCGGAGAGATCGCTCATGGTTTCGACGATGAAGAGATCGACGCCGCCCGACTGCAGGGCGGCAGCCTGTTCGGCAAAGGCATCGGCGGCGGTCTCGGGCGTGAGAGCGCCCATCGGCTCCATTAGCTCGCCGGTGGGGCCAATGGAACCGGCAACAAGGACGGCGTCGCCGGCGGCCTGGCGCGCCAGGGCAGCGGCGGCGCGGTTCAGTTCGGCCACGCGATCCTGGGCCTGGTGCAGCTTCAGCCGGAAGGAGGTGCCGCCAAAGCTGTTGGTCTCGATGATTTGGGCGCCGGCCTCGACATAGGCCCGATAGATGCCGGCCACGATGTCGGGGCGCTCGACGTTCCACAGCTCCGGCGCGCCGCCGGTGGTCAGGCCAGCCTGCTGGAGCATGGTGCCCATGGCACCATCGCCGACGACGAAACGGTGGGAAGCAAGTAGGTCATAGATGTTGCGGGACATGGCATCACCTCGCAGAGCCGATGGCTGACTGCCACCGGTCGGGTCATTCTAAACCACCATAGTCGGATCATCAACTTGGGCCGGCGGAGGTTGGGTGGTTCACTAGCGGAAATGAAAGCGACGACAAAGGCGAACCCGCCGGGAATCCCGACGGGTTCGCGAATGACGAACGGAGAACGGGCACGATCACGGCGCCTGGAACACCAGACGTCCCTCGACCGTAGGCGAAACGACCGTCATGGCCTGGACGTAGTCGATGACCGCGTCGCGCACGTAGTACTGCGTGTCGGCCACGATCTGAGCCA
>CAYWPZ010000296.1:0-5500 GCA_964460135.1 uncultured Caldilineales bacterium
ATTGCCGGGTGGGTGGCTGTACCAGCCCGACAATGAATTGCCGGGTGGGTGGCTGTACCAGCCCGACAATGAATTGCCGGGTGGGTGGCTGGCAACAGCGCCCAATCTCCGTCTTCCAGCCGCTCCTGGATGCCGCGCCGCATCTCCCCCATCCGGTCCGGTGCCAGCCATCCCCACGTTTATGTTAACTCTTTTGACGCGCCGTCACATACAACCGAAAGCGCGCCAGATCCGAGGGCGGCAAACGACCCGCCAGCAAGGTCCCGTCCGGGCGGTGCTCCTCGCGGCTCACCATCCCGCGGCGGTGGAACCAATCCACCAGGTCGCCTCTTTCATACGGAATCAGCGCCTCGACCGCAACCATCGCCTCGGCCAGGGCCAGGTCGATGTGGTCGAGCAGCGCCTCCAGCCCCTGCCCACTGAGGGCCGAGATAGGGATGCCGCCCGGCAGCGACGCCTCCACCTCCGGGTCGAGCAAGCCCAGATCCACCTTGTTCAGCGCCGTCAGCAGCGGCAGCCCCTGCCCTGAGCGCAGCAAAGGATCGAACGCCCCCAACTCCTCCAACACCTCTTCCACCGCCGCCGCCTGCTCCAACACATTCGGATGCGAGGCATCCACCACATGTAACAGCAGATCGGCGTCCAGGATCTCCTCCAGCGTGGCCCGGAAAGCGGCGATCAGCTGCGTCGGCAACTTCTGGATGAAGCCAACCGTGTCGGTGATCAGCGCCTCGCGCCCCGATGGCAGCAGCAAACGACGGGTGGTGGGATCCAGCGTGGCGAACAACTGGTCGGCGGTCAGCACGGCGTTCTCGTCCCGCGCCTGGCTGAGCGTGTTTAGCAGCGTCGATTTACCCGCATTCGTGTAGCCAACGAGAGCAATCAGGGGCGTATTCGACCGCCGGCGACGGCTGCGATATTGCTCGCGATGCGTCCGCACCTCCTCGAGCTCGCGGCGCAGCAAGGCAATGCGCCGGCCGATCTGGCGGCGATCCACCTCCAGCTGCGTCTCGCCGGGGCCGCGCACCCCCACACCCCCAGAGGATGCACCCATCCCGGCGCCGCCGGCCCGCCCGCCCGCCTGCCGGGCCAGATGCGTCCAGGCCCGCGTCAGCCGCGGCAACCGATATTCGTACTGCGCCAACTCCACTTGCAGCGCCCCCTCGCGTGTGTGCGCATGTTGGGCAAAAATATCGAGGATGAGGGCGGTGCGATCCAACACCTTCACCGGCGCCCCGGCTCGCTCCCCTCCCCCACCCTTCTCCAGCGCCTTCTCGATCTCGCGCTGCTGGCGAGGGCTGAGCGGGTGGTCGAAGATCACCACCTGCACCCCCTGCTCGCGCACGCGCAGCACCAACTCCTCCAGCTTGCCCTTGCCGATGAAGGTGGCCGGGTTAGGCTGGCTGATCGACTGCGTGATGGCATCCACCACCGTCACCCCCGCCGTCTCGGCCAGGCGGCGCAACTCGGCCAGCGAGTCGTCCAACTCGAACAGACTCGGCTCCTGCTTCGTCTCCACACCCACCAGCAGACCCAGTTCGACAACCGGCTGCAACGTGATCATTCGTTCGATGCTTGCTCTCTCCTTTGCAACGCCGCCTGCACCCGGCCCTCCTCCACCAACCTGAGGAGCAGCCTCCCTACTCGCTCCAGGCTGGCGGCGCTGAGTTTGTCGCAAGTGTCGGCGGTTGTGTGATAGTAAGGATAGTCGAAATCGATCAGATCGACGCTGGGCACACCGCGTTGCACGAAGGCGATGTGGTCGTCGATGATCGCCGGGCCGGGCGTGGCTGGGAACCACTCCTCGTAGCCCATCTCCGCCGCCAGATCGAAAATGGCCTGGCTGAGCACCAGGTCGGAATTGGCCTCCATGGGGATGCGCTGATCCTCGTCGCCGATCATATCGACCAGGATCATGGCGGCGGGGAGCGTCCCGGCCGCGGCCCAATCCTCGGCCAGCCGGGTGGAGCCGATGCCCCACAGCTCCCAGCCGGGCAACCGGCCGTTATCCTCGGCGTCGAAGAAAGCCAGCCACAACGGGCTTGTCAGCTTCTGCTTGTCCAGCACACGGGCCAATTCCAACAACACAGCCACGCCCGAAGCGCCATCATTGCCGCCGATCACCGGCTCCCCCCGGCGGTTGGGGTCGGGATCCTGGTCGGCGACCAGCCGTGTATCATAATGCGCCCCCAACAAAATCGCCCCCCCTCCTCCCTGCGTCTCGCCCTCCTCCCCCACCCTGGCGATGAGATTACGCACCGGCGTCTCGTTCCACACGAACTCGTGCATTTCCACCGCCCACCCCTGCGCCTCCAGCTCCTGGCGGATCCAATCGCCCGTCTGCCGGTTGGCCAAAGAGCCGCTGGGCCGCGGGCCGAAATCGCACTGCTTCTGCGCCAGGGCCAGGACGCGCTCGGCCTCCAACACCAGCGCCGGCGTGGGTGAAGGCGTGGGGGTGGGGAACAGCGGCGGCAGGACGCCATAGCCCAGCCAGCCGAGATAAACAAGCGCCAGGGCGAAGACGAGCACCGTCAACACCTGGGTCGGGCGGATCGCTCTCACGCGCGTTTCTCCCTGCCCCTGGCCGGCTTGCCACGCACCTCCAGCCGCAACGGCGTGCCCTCGAAGGGAAACTGGCGACGGATCTGGTTTTCGAGATAACGTACATAGCTGAAGTGCACCGCCTCGGCCTCGTTGACAAAGAAAACAAAGGTGGGCGGGTCGATGCCAACCTGGGTGGCATAATAAAAGCGTGCCTGGCGGCCCTTCACCGCTCTGGGCGGGCTGGCGGCCACGGCATCCTGCAACAAACGATTCAGCTCCGCCGTGCCCAGCCGCTGATAGCGGGCCTCGCGCACCCGCAGGGCGGTTGGGATCACTTGCTGGACGCGCTGGCGAGTCAGGGCCGAAATATAGAGAATGGGCACGTAGTCAAGGAACTTCAGTTCTGTGCGCAGGTTGCGCTCATAGGCGGCCATGGTGTGGCTGTCCTTCTCCACCGCATCCCACTTGTTCACGACCACGATCAAGCTCTTCCGTTCTTCCAGGATATAGCCGGCCACATGGGCATCCTGAGCGGTCACGCCATCCACCGCATCCAGCACCAGCAGCACCACATCGGCGCGGCCGATGGCCTTCAACGCCCGCAACACGCTGTACTTCTCGGCCCCGGCGTCGATGTGCCCCCGCCGGCGGATGCCGGCCGTATCCACCAGCGCCAGCGGCGTCCCCTCCCACAGCAGATGGGTGTCGATGGGGTCGCGCGTCGTCCCTGGCAGATCGCTGACGATGGCGCGCTCCTGGCCCAAAAGGGCGTTCAGCAGCGATGATTTGCCCACATTCGGCCGGCCGACAATGGCAATGCGGGGGATGCCATCGTCCTCATCAGGCGGCGGGTGCGGCGGCAGGTGGGCGACGATGGCATCGAGCAGGTCGCCGCTGCCAGTGCCATGATAGGCCGAGAGCACGATCGGCTCGCCCAGGCCTAGGGCATAGAATTCGACCGCATCCAGGCGACGCGAAGCGTTGTCGGCCTTGTTGGCGGCCAGGAGGATGGGCTTGTCGGCGCCCCGCAGCAAGTTTGCCACCTCTTCATCCGCCGCCGTCAGTCCTTCTTCGCTGTCCACCAGCATGACGATGACATCGGCCTCGCCGATGGCCAGCTCGGCCTGCTCGCGGATCTCGCGCACGAACCCAGCCGAGGCGGTGGCAAGGGGGTTGGCGGGCGTCTGGGCTGCACCCCCGCGTTCGGGCAGAGGCTCGATCCCGCCCGTATCCACCAGCAAGAAACCCACTCCATTCCATTCGGCCTCGGCGTACAGCCGGTCGCGGGTGGTGCCGGGCAGGTCTTCGACGATGGCCTGCCGGCGGCCGATGATGCGGTTGAAAAGCGTGGACTTGCCGGTGTTGGGCCGACCGACGAGGGCGACGACAGGTTTGCTCATTTCGGTTTGGGGGTGGCCTGAGCGCCAGCCGGCGTGCTCGTGGCCGCTGGCGTCGGTGAAGTAGTGGTGGGTGGGGCGATGATCACCTGCACGGTTTCAGGCAGGATCGTCTCGCTCGAGACGCCATCGGGCAGGAGGAGGAGGGGTTTGATCGTATGCGTCCCTATGCCCAGTTCCGACAGGTCGATCACCGCCTGCACGTTTTGCTCGGTCAGGGTTTGCAGACGGGGCAACGGCCCCTGGAGGATGACGTCGATGGTCTCGGGCGAAATCGAGACCACCTGCAGGCCGGCGCTCAGGCCCTGCACCACCGCTTTCAGGGTCATGGTCTGGCTGCCAAAAATCGGCTCGATGGCGATGCGCACCACCACACTCTGCGAGGTTGCAGCCGAGACCGTCTCGGGCAGAACCAGTGGCACCCGTTCTTCGATGTTGCCCGTGGCATTCTCGATTGTGATCGGCGTCGTCTCGACGAACGAAGGCAGCGCCTCCAACGCCGCCGGGTCGCCGATCAGCGTCACCGTGGCCGGGTCGGCGCTGATGCCCACCAGCCGATAATTGGCCGCCGGTTGGCCCTGGACGCGCGGCAACACCGACTTTTCGCTCACCCCCTGGCGCTGGTTGATAGGGATCGCGACCGCGATCGTGCGCGGATCCACCTCCAAGCCGGTAACGACGGCGCCGCTGCGGTCGCGCAGGGTTACGAATTCGCTGGTTTCCAGGTTTGCGCGTGCGTCGGCGATGCGCACGCGCACTTCGGCCTCGGCCACGGCGTCTACCACACTTTTGACGCCCGCCACCCGCACGAAGGGCGGCGTGGCAGTCGCCGGGCCGGCGACATAGCCAAAGGGGGGGGCATCGAGGACGGTGATGGTGACGAAGATATTGCGCTCCACCCGGCTTTCTAGCCGCACCACCGCCGCCGCCGGCGTGATCGTCAGGACTTCGACATTGGCTTCGGGCGGGTCGATCACCACCGGTAGTTCGTGGCGCCCGGCCGTGGCCGCGCTCAGATCGACATAGGCCAGGATATCGCTCGTATTCAATCGTTCCCAGGTGCTGCGGGTGGCGCGCGCCTCGATATCGACGGTTGGCGTAGCGCCGCCATCGATCAGAATCAAATCGCTCGGCAGGTTGTGCACTGTCACCGGGATACGGCGGATGGCGCGGGATTCGATCGGGTTCTGCTGCTGCTCGGCCACCACCCACACCACCAGCGCCAGCACCAGCGCCAGCAGAAAGGAGCCGAGCTGATCGAACGGGAAACGGATGCGCGCCCACCTCGCGCCAGCCAACCTGCTCATGGCGTCCCTCCCCCGGCTCGCGGCTCCATCTGGCCGCGGCCATCCCCCTCCTCTAGATGTACACTCTGCCCGCGCGTCTCGTAGAACTGCTCCAACACCCGGCGCAGACGCTTCTCGTCCAGGCGCCGTACCAGCCGGCCGTTGCGCGCCACCGAGATCACCCCTGTTTCTTCACTGACGATGATGGCGAGGGCGTCGGCGCCCTCCGAAACCCCGATCCCGGCCCGATGGCGCGTGCCCAAACTGCCGGCG
>CAYWPZ010000297.1:0-5477 GCA_964460135.1 uncultured Caldilineales bacterium
TGCTGGGTGCTTCCTGGCGCGCCAGTTTGTGCCCTCATTTCATGAAGAACCTGGCCTCTTCGGGGTTGTTAAAGCCGAAATTGGGGCTGGGCTTGGGGGGGATGGGAGATTGGGGATTAGAGATTGGAGATTGGCTCTCCGTCTTTCGTCCTTTGTGCTCGGCCACTCGCTGCTTACTGCTTGGGCGGTTCGTCGAAGTCGTTGAACTCCTTGCCGTGCACCTGGGAGAGGATGTCAAGCGCGGCGGCTGCGCCTTCGCCGGCGGAGATGATGGCCTGACTGCGGGTGCGTCGTGTGGCCCGGCCCACGACATAAAGTCCGGGGAGGGCTGTGCGGCCATCGCGATCGACGACGATGCCGGAGTCATTCTTCTCCAAACCCAGGCCGATGGCTAGCTTGGCGGCTTTGCCTTCGGCAATGACGACGAAATCGGCCGCGTGCACCTCGCCGTCGCCAGTCTGTACACGAAAGCCGCCCTCGCCGGTTTCGATGCCGGTTACAGGTCGCATGTCCAGACTGGCGCCGAACCGCTCAACCTGCTCGCGAGCGATGACGATGAAGTCGGCGCCCAGCATCTCGCGGACGCCCAGGTAGTTGTGCAGCAGGGCGTAGTTCATGTTGGTTTTGCCCTGGCCGAACACGGTGGTCTGAACGCCGTTCTTGGCCAGGAAGAGGGCGGCGCTGAGGCCGGAGGGGCCGTCGCCAATGATGATTGCATGTGCCATATCGATTGCTCCTGGTTGTGATGGTGGGTGGGTAAGGCCAGGATGGCGCCAGGGAGGTCGCGCCGGGTCTATTCCCTTGTGGCCTTTGCACCTGCGCCAGCCTGAGACTGCCTCGCAGCGCTGGTATCGTATCACAGATAGGTGTATACTGCGCCATGAACGGTAGGTAGTGCCAATATTGTACTGCATCTGTGTTTCTCTTGTGGAGAGGCCGGCCATGTTGACCCGTCTATGGAGCACAATGGAAGAATTCCTTCGTCGTTGGATCAGCCTGGCGACCTGTGCGGCTATCCTGATCACCTCTGTGCCCGCGCCGGCGGCAGCGGCGCCGGCGGCCGGGGCAGCCAGCCCTGCGGGTGGAGCGCTGTCTGAAGGTGCGGCGCTGGCACCATCGTCGGACCCGCTTGACGAGGTCTTTGCCGGCACCTTGCTCGGTCGCGTGGTGGAAGCGACAGACGAGCAGCCGCTGGCGGGCGTACAGGTGGTGGCTGAGGGCGTGCTCGACGCCTTGCCCCTGCCGCTCTATCTGCCATTACTGCTGGCAGCCAACCCGCCGGCTGCGCCCAATCGTGGGATCCGCGCCGGCGCTATGCCAGCGCCGCTCACCCTGGCGCCTTCGCCCCATGAGACGGCCGTCTTCACCACCACCACCGACGCCCAGGGCGACTTCCTCTTCGCCATCCCCGCCGGCGATTACACCCTGACCTTCACCCATCCCGGCTACACGCCCGATCAGCGCAGCCGGCCCGTGCGCGCCAACGAAGTCCTGCGCCTGGAAGACATCCGCCTGCACCCGCAAGACCCGGTGGTGACCGAACTGGGCGCAACCGGGGGGACGGCGCAAAACAGCCTGGGCAACAGCAGTGTGCAGTTTCCACCCGGCGCCCTGGCCGGCAAAGAAGAGGTGCGCGTGACCTATGTCGCCAACCCCGACCTGCCCGGCTTCTTCCCCGATGGCTCCGCGCCCATGGGCTTCAGCAGCTTCGAGCCGGAGGGCGCGGTCTTCCCGGCGGGGAAGGAAGTATTGTGGACAGTGGCATACACCGGTACCCTGCCCATCGGCGCCGACACCCTCTGCTACTGGTGGGATGGCGTGGAGCAGCGCTGGCGCGACCCGGTGCCGGGGAAAGTGGTGGATCTGGGGGGCGGCCAGGAAGGAGGGGCGGCCAGAAGGCCCTGCAGGCGAAGGTGCCGCATTTCTCGTTCTACGGCCACGCCGTGCCGGGGATCGCCGGGCAGCAGCCGGGCCAGGCGGGCGACCCCACCGTAACTGTGGCCAATATCGGTGAGGGGCCAAGCGGCTTCACCTGACCAGGCTGCGAAATCAATATGGGCACCGGTTCGGTGTCCGAAAGCTATGCCTTTCCTTCCCTTCCCGCTCGCGGCGGGCCGTTGGCGCTGGAACTCCGCTACAGCACAAGCAGCGATACGCCCGTCGCCCTCGCCCGCGTTCCCTTCACCATCACCAGCCAGATGCCAGCCCGCGCCACCTGGCGCATCGACTTCCAGGGTCGGGTCTACAGCGGCGAGGGCTACGACGCCGAGGCGATGATCGACACCCGCAACGCCCTGGGCGAGCGCGTGGCGCCTGGCCCCTATCCCTTCACCGCCACCGAGACGTTTTATTACGATAGCGGCGCCCAGCCCAGTCTGCGTGCTCAGGGCACGGTCGAGGTGCGGCGCGGCGACATCTGGCCATTCGGTTTTGGCTGGATGTCCACCTACGATACGTTGCTCGTCGACCGCACCACCGCCGTCACCGTCATCCAAAGCGACGGCCAGTACCTGACCTACACTCGCGATGCGAACGGTCGCTTTGTTCCCTCGGCTGAGGACTTTAGCACCCTGGTGCGCTTTGCCGACGGCAGTTGGCTGCGTACGTCGCCACAGGGCCTGCGCCAGTGGTTCAGCCCTACCGGCCGCCTGACCCACCTGGAAGACCGCAACGGCAACGACCACACCCTGGCCTATGAACCCAGCGCTTCGCCCATCCCCGAAGGCGCCTGGGGACTGAGCGAGCGGTTGAGTGGCGTCACCGACGCCAGCGGCCGCAGCTACCAGTTCCGCTACGGCGCCGATGGCTACGTTGACCGGGTCACTGACCCCGTGGGCCGCACCTTCACCCTCGCTCACGACGCCGCCGGCAATCTCACCGCCATCACCGACCCCCTGGGCCGAACCACAGCTTATGAATACGACACCAACCACCTGCTCACCCGCGTCGTCCATCCCAAGGGAAACGATGTGCGCCTGACCTACGACCAGCGCCGCCGCCTGAGCAGCCACACCGACGCCCTCGGCGGCGTGCGCACCGCCAACTACCAGCCCAGCCGCAACACCTTCACCGACGAACGCGGCGTCCCCACTACCTATCTCTTCAACAGCTACGCCGCGGTCACGCAATGGCGCAACCCGGTGCAGACCGTGAGCTATCTCTGGGATGACACCCGCCAGCTCTTGGGCACAGATGCGCCCTATCGCCGCCTGGCCTACGATGCCCGCGGCAATCTGGTGGAAGAAAACGGCGCCATCAGCCAGCGCTGGAGCTACGAGCCTGTCTTCAACCAGCCGGCCAGCTATACCGACGGCGCCCGCAACACCACCACCTACACCTACGACGCCCGCGGCAACCGCGTGCAGACCATCGACGCCGCCGGTCATATCAACCGGGCGGCCTACGACGCCTACGGCCAACCGGTGCAACTCACCGATCCCCTCAACCAGACGGTCCGTTTCGACTACGACGCCTTCGGCAACCCCACGCGCATCACCGACCCCATGGGCTTCGTCCAGCAGATGAGCTACGACGGGCGCGGCAATCTGACCGGGGCCACAGATGCCGAGAACCATGCCAGCGGCTTCACCTACGATGTCATGGACCGGGTGACGGCCGCAACCGACGCTCTGGGCCGAACGACGCGCTTCGAGTACGACGCCAACGACAACCTCATCCAGGCCACCGACGCTCGCGGCAACGTCACAACCCTGACCCATGACGCCCTCGACCGCCCCACCGCTGAGACCGACCCCCTGAACCGGACCACACATTACGAATACGACGCCGTCGGCAACCTGACGAAGGTCATCGACCCCGCCGGAAACAGCGCCACCTACACCTACGACGCCGCCAATCGCCGTCTGAGCGAAAGCTACAGCAGCGGCGGCGGTGTGGCCTATGCCTACAACACCATCGATGACCTGCTTTCCTATGAGGATGGCCTCACGCGGGCGACCTACATCTACACCAACGCCATCCCCCACAAGCCGGACGCCGTGACCACCCAACTGCTGACGCCCGGCGTCCGCTCCACCGTCAACTACGACTACATCGTGGCGGTCGGAAGCACAGCTGTCGCCGGTTCGCAGGCAAACGCGGGGGAAAAAGCGGATGGATCGCTTGCCCCTGCTATCGGAACACCACCGGCCAACCCCCAGGCCGACCCGGTTTCCGCACCCTCGGCCAGCGCCGATCCCGGACACACGCCTCGGCCCCAGCCTGGGCCTCATGCCGGCCCGCCTACCGCCGCCGCCGACCTGCCCGCCGGCCAGGACACTCGACCCACTGGACAGCCTTACACCGCCCGCCCGACGGCCACCGCCACCGATGTGTGCGGAACCATCAGCGCCAACACGACCTGGAACCTGGCCGGCAGCCCTTATCGCGTCACCTGCGACGTGGCCGTGAACGCTGGCGTCACTCTGAACATCGCTGCCGGCGTGATCGTAAAGTTCAACGGCTACTACGAAACCATCTGGGTGGATGGAACATTGATTGCCGACGGCACAGCCGGCCAGCCGATCATCTTCACCTCGATCAAGGACGACACGGCCGGCGGAGACACAAATGGCGACGGGAACGCCACCCAACCGGGACCAAACGATTGGGACAGCCTGCGTTTCCAACCGGGCAGTAGCGGCAGCGTGCTCGACCATGCCATCGTCCGCTACGGCGGCGGCGACTGGTACGAAGCGGTGTACGTGGGCACGCCCGGCGTGACGATCAGGGACAGCGCCATTATCCGCAGCGGCGAGAACGGCGCTCGGTTCGACAATGTCTTTCCGGCCCAGCTGGTGGGGAATCGCTTCGAGGACAACGTGGGGGTGGCGGCCTGGTGGGAGTTGAGCAACAACGCCAACTCGGTGGCGCCGAGCGGCAACACGGCCTCGGGCAACCTGATCAACGGCATCGCCCTGAGAGGGTCGATCGGCGGCGAGGCGACCTGGGACGGCGACGACCTCTTTCCTTTCGTCGTCTGGGATGATCTGGCCATCAACCAGGGGGCGAAGCTGACCCTGACGCCGGGGACGGTGCTCAAGTTCCGCGATTACTACGATTCGATCTGGGTCGATGGGGCGCTGGTCGCGGCGGGTGAGGAGGGCCAGCCGATCACCTTCACCTCGATCAAGGACGACACGGCCGGCGGAGACACAAATGGCGACGGGAACGCCACCCAACCGGCGCCAAACGATTGGGACAGCCTGCGTTTCCAACCGGGCAGCAGCGGCAGCGTGCTCGACCACGCCATCGTCCGCTACGGCGGCGGCGACTGGTACGAAGCGGTGTACATGGGGACGCCCGGCGTGACGATCAGGGACAGCGCCATCGTCCACAGCGGCGAGAACGGCGCCCGGTTCGACAATGTCTTTCCGGCCCAGCTGGTGGGGAATCGTTTCGAGGACAACGTGGGGGTGGCGGTCTGGTGGGAGTTGAGCAACAACGCCAACTCGGTGGCGCCGAGCGGCAACACGGCC
>CAYWPZ010000298.1:0-5392 GCA_964460135.1 uncultured Caldilineales bacterium
GGTGAGGACGCTGGTGCCGAGTTTGAGGACGATGCGGCGGTAGGGGAGGGGGGACACGGGGGGCGGGTAGGGGGTGGCGGGGGGCGGGGGTGGCTATTGTTTGCCGTCCACCGTCCATCACCCATCGTCCACTCAGCCACGAAACGGGCCTTTCCGAAGCGGTGCTGGTCTAGTTCGAACGAGGGCGGGCGCGGGCGGGGCCGGAGATGGTAGGGTCGGACGAAGGCAGACTGGCGGCGAACGAGGCCGCCAGCCCGGCCAGTTGCGAGGATCGGGCCTGTTTGATCTCGTCGGCCCACTGCTTCATCAGGGCCTCGAGCGTAGCCAGGGGGTCGGCATTGGCCGGCAACTGGCCGGGGATGTGGCGGCGCAGGAGTTCAACGACTTTCTCGCGCCAGAGGTTGGCCTGGGCGTTGAGTTCCTGGCGCTCGAAGTTCCAGGCGTCCTTCTGTACCAGGATTTCGAGCGAGGCCAACAGGTCGGTGTTGGGGGGGATCTGGCCGGCAAAGCGCTTCAGCAGGTCGCCGATGCGTTCGCGGTAGAGATCGGCCTGCGTGGTCAGTTCCTGGCGCTGGAACTCAAAGCCGGCTTGGGCGGCGGTCAGTTCTTGCCGGGCTGCGGCCTCGGACTGCTGGGCGGCCTGGAGCTGGCGGTTGATCGCGGCCAGTTGGGCGGCGTCGGTGGCCTCGTTGAAGCCAGGTCCGACCAGGAACCAGGCCGGGTTGGTGTAGCCGCGCCAGCCATCCTCACGGTTGTAGGGGTTGACGCGCAGGCCAAAGTGCAGATGGGCGGCGGTGCTGAAGCCGGTGTTCCCGGCCAAGCCAAGCTGCTCGCCTTCTTTGATGGCGTCATCTTTCTTGAGGCTGACCTTGCTGAGATGGGCATAGAGTGATTCGCCCCAGTCGTGCTCCAGCTTGACGTAGTTGCCGAAACCGTCGGCGTCGGCGCCGCCAGGGCCGGCTTTGAACGCCACCTCGACGGCTTTGCCGTCGGCGACGGCCAGGATGGGCGTGCCGGTGGGGGTGCCCCAGTCGAGGCCGTTGTGGCCGACCAACCCGAACTGCTTGTAGACTTCGGGACGGGCGGCGAAGCCCTGAGTAAGGCGAAAGGCGCCGGCGAAGGGGAGACGGACGCGAGGGGCGGGCATGGGGGGCCTCCTGGGGGCGGAGGGGAGAAAGCAGTTGGGAAGGTCAGGCGTCGGGGCAGAGGGGGCGGAGCAGGCTCCAGCCATAGATGCCGCTGTTGTGGCCGTCGGCCCAGGTGATCTGCAGGGCGTAGTCGCCAACAAAGGCGGCGCCTGTGACTTCGGTCGAGACGCCAGGCGGCGGGGTTTTGTAGAGGTCGGCGGGGTCGATGGCCTGGCCCATGAATTCGTGCCCGCCGCGACAACTGACGCAAGGGCAGATGAAACGGACGCCGGGCAACGGGTAGCGGCAATGGGCGCCATCCTGCCAGTCGATGATGAGCAGGCGGCGGGGACGGTCGAGGGTGATGGAGCGAGGTCGAGGGTCGGTGGGCATGGGCAGGGCGTCAGTCCTTCAGCTCGCGCTTGAGAATTTTGCCGGTGGCCGTCATCGGCAGTTCGGAGCGGAATTCGATGGCGCGCGGATATTTGTACGAGGCCAGGCCGGTTTTGGCGAAGTCGATGATCTCGTCGGCGGTGGCAGATTGCCCGGCCTTGAGGACGATGTAGGCCTTGACTTCTTCGCCCAGTTTTTCGTCGGGCACGGCCTTGACCGCCACCAACGAGACTTTGGGATGGGTCATCAAGAATTCCTCGACCTCGCGCGGGTAGACGTTGAAGCCGCCGCGCAGGATCATCTCTTTTTTGCGGTCGACAATGAAGAAGTAGCCGTCGCTGTCCATGCGGGCCAGGTCGCCGGTGTGGAACCAGCCGCCCTTCATCACCTCGGCGGTAGCTTCGGGGCGCTTGTAGTAGCCCTTCATGACATTGTGGCCGCGGACGACGATCTCGCCCACGGCGCTGAGTTCGCCTTCGGCGCCGGGTTTGGCGATGAAGTTCTCGTTTTCGTCCACCAGGGCCATCTGAACGCCCCAGACCGGGATGCCGATGGAGCCGGGTTTGCGCACTTTGCGGCGGAGGTTGAACGAAGCGACCGGGGACGTCTCGCTGAGGCCATAGCCTTCGAGGATAGGGACTTTGAAGCGGGCCTCGAAGTTGCGCAGCAACTCGACCGGCAGCGCCGACCCGCCCGACACGGCGGTGTGGAGCTGGCCGGCGATTCTGGCCATGTCGAATTGTTCTTCGGCATGGGGATAGCTGAACAAGGCCCAGTACATCGTCGGCACGCCGGCAAAGATGGTGACGCCGTCGCGCTGCATGATGCCCAGGGCGGCGTCGGGGGTGAAGCGAGGCAGCAGGCTGAGGGCGGCCCCGGCCATGAAACAGCCGTTCATCAGCACCGTCTGGCCGAAGGAGTGGAAGAGCGGCAAGGTGACGAGAGCGACATCGCCGGGTTTGGCCTCCAGCAGGTCGAGGCAGATATCGGCGTTCATCACCATGTTGCTGTGGCTGAGTTGGGCGCCCTTGGGGTTGCCGGTGGTGCCAGAGGTGTAGAGGATGACGGCGGTATCGTCGGCCTGGGTTTGTACGGTGTCGAAGACCGGCGAGCCGCCCATGCCCAGAAAACGGTTGAAGTCGATGATGGCGGCGTCATCATGGGCAAAAGGCTGGCTGGGGTCGGCGCTGGCGATGATGAGGTTGCGACAGGCGTCGACCTGCTTGAAGCCGCCATAGGCCGGCTCGAAGAAATTGGCGAAGCCAATCAGGGCAACGGCGTCGCTATCTTGCAGGTGGTAGGCCACCTCGCGGGCGGTGAACAGGACGTTGAAGGGGACGACGGTGGCCCCGGCCTTGAGGATGCCGTAGTAGGCGATGGGGAAGAAGGGCAGGTTGGGCATCATCAACGCCACTTTGTCGCCGCGTTGCACGCCCAATTTGCGCAAGCCGTTGGCAGCCATGTTGGCGGCGGCGTTGAGTTGGGCGTAGGTGAGCTTGCGGTCGTTGAAGATGACGGCGAGGTGGTCGGGGTAATCCTGGGCGCTGGCTTCGAGGAGGATGGCGAGGTTCAACATGGGTGCAGACTCCTTGCAGAAACATCAGTTCCGTGACGGCTTGACGATGGATGACGGACGGTAGACGATGGACGATGGCGATTTCGCACCGAAACATGGTGCGTGAAATGCGCCGACGTTTTCTCACGCTTCAGGCTTTGCGATCTTGAAAACAAATCAACCTGGCTGCCGACAAGGGCTTGAGTGTCCGCCATCATTGCCAAAAGTGTATGTTCGGGTACAGATGCTGTCAAACGGGGTCTTTTCGGGGCGATGGTTGGGGCTGAAGGAAGTAGCCCAGGGCCAGGAGGACGAGGAGAAAGCCCAGGTAGTTTTCGTTGAGGAAGCGCGAGAAAAAGGCGAAGGCGAAGAGGAGGAGGGCGCCATGCCAGCAGAGGTTGGCCAGGGTGTTCTGCCGCATCTGCCGGGCGGCCAGGAAGACGAGCAAGGGCAGGCCGACCAGCAGTTCCGGTATCCAGAACGGCCATTGGGCGAAGCGGTCGGGCAGGTCGCCGGCGGCGAGGACGAAGTTGGCAAAGCCCCAGCCCCAGATCTGGTAGTGGGTGACCGATGTGCCCGCGGCCCAGCGCCAGACATCATCGATGAAGGCGTTGGCATCCCAGAGCAGATAGGGCAGAACGAGGAGCAGGAAGGCGGCCAGGGCGGGCCAGGCCCGGCTCAGGAGTTGCGGCAGGCGGCGGGGCAGGTCTCGCCAGGAGAGGGGGGCGCCGGCCAGCAGAGCCAGCGCCCAGAATGGGGCCAGGAACCAGGCCGTGGGCTTGGAGGCGCAGGCCAGGCCGAAGAAGACGCCGCTCCAAGCCAGCCGCCGGCGCTGCAAGAACCAGAGGCTGATCACGACCAGCGCCGCCACGAAAACGTCGTTCTGCCCGAAGACGACATCGAGACCCATGATGGGGTTGAGACCGACGAGCATGGTCAGGGCCAGGACGTCGCCGCGGCGATGTCTGACCAGCCCAGGCAACAGCAGCAGCACCAGCAGCACCAGCAGCAGATAGACGAATCGCTGGTCGTACCAGCCCAGGATGGCATCCGAGAGCAGTTTGACGGGCGACGAGAGGACGAAGGTGGCCGGGAGATAGGGGTAGTGTTCGAGGGCGGTGCGGAATTCGGGGAAGCCCCATTCGGCCATTGGCGTGTCGGCGTAGCTCTCGATGTAGGGGTTGCGGCCTGCCAGCAGGTAGTCGATGGTGATTTCGGTCTGGATGACGCCGCCATCGTGGCTGTAGGAGTGGGGCAGATTGTCGTGGCGGAGCAGGGCCAGTTTGAGGGTGGGGGCAAAGAGGACAGCGGCAAGGATGACCCAAAGCAAGGTGCGCTTGACGCTGTAGGGCCAGCGTACACCGTCGCCCGCTTCATCGTTATCCCAAAAATCCACCAGGGCGTAGCCCAGCCAGGCCAGCAGGCTGAGCGCGGCCAGGAGCAGGAAGATGGGGTCGCCGAACCAGGGGCCGAAGGCGGCGAGGGCGCGCTGCGAAAGAAGGCCGCCCAGCCAGGGATGCCGGGCGATATTCTCGAAGTGCTCGTACAACCCGGCTTCGGCAAAGCTGTTGATGCGCAGCCGGGCGCCGAGGAGCAGAAAGAGGAGGAGGACGTCGAAGGATCGGCGCATGGCCGTAGCGAGGGGGTCAATCCAGGCGGGTTCGAGGGCAATCAAGCTAATAGGGAAATGTTACACGATGGCCGGGGAAAGGGGAAACGGCGGGGGCGTCGCCAGCGCCCGGCCAGTGGTCTGGGACGACCGGCCCGTTTGCCGTTGATGCCGGGGCATGAAGTGGTGGGGCGGGTGGAGGAGGTGGGCGTGGGGGTGAGCGCGTTTCGGGTGTGGGGTGCGGGGACTGATATGGTAGGAATGCAAAGAAATCCGTTGCGAATGTGACTTGAATCACTTTCTTCTGCATGAAGCTGGATAGAATGAAGGCAAGAAGTGCGTTCTGACGTTTGGTTTTGCTTTCTCCCTTTTCTCGCCCCCGACCTGGCCAAATCCTGGCCGACATCGCCCTTCAGCGAGGCGCCTATGTACCCCCCCCCCGCAAATCGTAAGGTGAAGCACCTGATCAACCTGCTGATTGCGATCAGCTTGTTGTTGGGCAGCGCCGCGCCGGGACTGGCGTTTGGCGGCGAGGGGCAGAGTAGGGCAGCGAGCAGGCGGGCGCAAGAAGGCGGGGCCGGAAGTCAAACACCGGCCGCAAACAGTAACGAGGGGAGCCCCACCCAACCGGCCGATGAACCAGCGCCGGCCTGGCTGCGCCTGACGGCGACGGCCTCGCCCGAGGCGGCGGCGCCGGGCGAGATGGTG
>CAYWPZ010000299.1:0-5382 GCA_964460135.1 uncultured Caldilineales bacterium
CCGCTCTCGCCGTCGATGTCGACCGTCCCGAAGATGCCGTGGCCTTGCCTGCCTGATTTGTGTCAGGTTCGTATCCTACTTCACAATAGAGCTCACGGGGCGACCTTGCCCCAAAATGCTCCGAACCCACAAGGAAAAGCAACCATGAAACGCCTCCTCTCTTGCCTTATCCTGTTTCTCTCTGCTTTGTGGCTGGCGGCCTGCGGCGGCGCCAAACCCGAAGCCATCAACCAAACCATCGAGTTGAGCGAATATGCCTTCACTCCCGCCTCGCTCGACCTGCGTGTGGGCGATGTCGTCACACTCAAGCTGGTGAACAAGGGTCAGTTGGAGCACGAGATCATGTTCGGGCGCGAGGTGATGACCGAAAACGGCCGGCCCAACGGCTTCCACACCGACATGTTCAGCGCCGCCGGGGTCGAGCCGAAGGTCATCGGCGGCGAAATGAGCCACACGCATGATCACGAAGGCCATATGGTGGTGGTGGCGCCCGGCAAAGAGGCAACCATGGTCTTCACCGTCGAGGAAAAGATGGTCGGAGAATGGGAGATGGGTTGTTTTCTGCTCAGCGGCGTCCACTACGATTCGGGCATGAAGGGAAAGGTGACCGTTTCACCTTGACGGCATCGTGGCGAGCCGCCTCGCTCCTGTCGCTCTGCCCCAGCAGCGGGCGGGTTTAGAAGCAAATTGACGCTGCAAAACCGTTCGTGATAGAATGCACAGCTACGTGCCAAATGGCACAAATGCACACCCCTCTTGTTCGATGGTTGCACCATGACCTCTGACTATCTGCCCCTCCTGGTCCTTTTCGTGGTTGCCGGCGCCTTCGCCGCCATCGCCATCATCCTGCCTTCGGCGCTCGGCCCGCGCAACCCCAACAAGATGAAGCAGGAGCCGATCGAGTCGGGCATGATCCCCTTTGCCGGGGCCTGGCGGCGCTTCCCGGTGCAGTATTACATGGTGGCCATGCTCTTCATCATCTTCGATGTCGAGGTCATCTTCTTCTATCCCTGGGCGGTGATCCTGAACAAACTCAAACTCTTCGGCCTGATCGAAATGGCCGTTTTTCTGGGGATTCTCTTGATCGGCTACTTCTATGTCTGGAAAAAAGGAGCCTTTGAGTGGGATTAGAACAACATCTCTCCAACGCCGGCGTCGTCACCACCTCGCTCGAATACATGGTCAACTGGAGTCGCAAGAACTCGGTCTGGCCCCTGCTCTTTGGCCTGGCCTGCTGCGCCATCGAGATGATCACCACGGGCACGGCGCGGCACGACATCGCCCGTTTTGGCTCGGAGTTGTTCCGCGCCTCGCCCCGCCAGGCCGATCTGATGATCGTGGCCGGCCGTGTGAGCAACAAAATGGCGCCGGTGATCAAGCGCCTGTATGACCAGATGGCCGAGCCGAAATGGGTCATCGCCATGGGCATCTGCGCCAGCGCCGGGGGTCCGTTCAACAACTACGCCATCGTCCAGGGCGTGGACAAGATCATCCCGGTCGATGTCTATGTGCCCGGCTGCCCGCCTCGGCCCGAAGCCCTGCTCTTCGCCCTCACCCAGTTGCAGGCCAAGATCGACAAGGAGAAACTGACCGATCACACCATCACGCCAGCGGCGGCGATCTTGCCCGAACTATCCGATTTGCCGCCGCTACCTTGATAGGGACAAGCCGTTGTTTCTCATACCTTCTGGAGTAAGTATTCACCTTGTATGTCATTGCGAGACCATAGGGTACTGAGTGAAACGAAGTAAGCAATCCCCGACTTCCTGATGCGATTTGGGGACTGCGTCCTTCACGGCGTTCAGGACGACGATAGCCCCTCGCAATGACAGAACGTGACCAGATACCTTCTGGAGATGAATCAAGATGCTATTGAAAGTGATCCTCAAGACACGGTACCTGCGCACCGCCCTATCAAACGTTCCACGCTTTCTCAACATTCTCAAGCAGGCTCGCCTGACTGTTGAGCAGTTCAACGAATTGCTGTAGTTCATACCATTTCCCATTTTCGGCGAACCTTTTATGGCCGACTCTGAAGCTCTCATTAGCGCCGCCTTCCCCGACGCCGTCCTCGCCAGCACGGTCTATCGTCATACGCCCATCGTCACCATCCCGGCCGCGCGGCTGCTGGAGGTGGGGCGCTTCTTGCGCGACGCGCCCGACCTGCGCTACGACCTGCTCAGCGACTTGACGGTGGTCGATACGCTGAATCTGGGCGGAGAGCAGCACGGCGCCCGCTTCCACGGCATCTACCAGTTGCGTTCCATCACCAACGGCGGCGCCTTGCTGCAACTGAAGGTTCCCTTGCCCGGCGGCGATACACCGCTTGCCCCCAGCGTCGCTGGGCTGTGGCCCACCGCCGACTGGCACGAACGCGAGGCCTATGACCTCTTTGGGGTGCGCGACGAAGGTCATCCCGACCTTCGCCGCATCCTCATGCCGGCGGACTGGCCCACCCACCCCCTGCGCAAAGACCAGCCCCTGGGCGGCGAGCGCGTCCCCTTTAGCATGACCTGGGAGGACGAGGAATTCAGGCATCTGGGCAAGCAGATCATGCAGACCAACCAGCAGCCGGAGCCGCTTCCGGGGCGGATGGACAGCAAGCACATGGTGGTGAACATGGGACCGCAGCACCCCGCCACCCACGGCGTCCTCCGCCTCATCGTCGAACTCGACGGCGAGCGCATCATCGCCGTCCAGCCCGACCTCGGCTACCTGCACAGCGGCTTCGAGAAACAGGGCGAGCACATCCGCTACAAGGATTTCGTCTACTACACCGACCGCATGGATTACGTCTCGGCCATGCAGAACAACCTGGCCTACTGCCTGGCGGTAGAGAAGTTGATGGGAATCGAGACGCCCCCGCGCGGCCAGGCCATCCGCGTCATCATCTGCGAACTCCAGCGCATCGCCAGCCATCTGGTCTGGTTGGCCACGCATGTGCTGGATGTGGGCGGCACCGGCATGTCCCTGCTGATGTACGCCTTCCGCGAGCGCGAGGAAATCCTCGATCTCTTCGAGATGGTATGCGGTGCTCGGCTGACCACCTCCTACCTGCGCGTGGGCGGCGTCAACTGGGATTTTCCGCCCGCCTTCGCGCCGAAAGTGCGCGATTTGTTGGGTCGCCTGCCCGCCCGTTTCGACGAATACGAGCGCATGTTGACCGACAACCCTGTTTTTCGCCGCCGACTGGAGGGCATCGGCGTGCTCAGCGCCGAAACCTGCATCGCCATGGGCGTCACCGGCCCCATGCTGCGCGGCAGCGGCGTGAAGCACGACTTGCGCAAAGCCCAGCCCTACTGCGGCTACGAGCAGTACGACTTTGAGATCCCCTGCTATCCCCAGGGCGACAGCTACGCCCGCTATTTCGTGCGCCTGGAAGAAATGCGCCAGTCGGTGCGCATCGTCCGGCAGGCGTTGGACGCCCTGCCCGAGGGCGACTTTCTGATCGACGACCCCAAGATCGCCCCGCCCAAGCGCGAGCTGCTCGACCAGAGCATGGAAGCCGTCATCCACCACTTCAAGCTCTTCACCGAGGGCTTCCGCCCGCCCGCCGGCGAAGCCTACCACGGCATCGAAGCCTCGAAAGGCGAGATGGGCATCTACCTGGTCGCGGACGGCTCGGCCCACCCCTACCGCTGTCGCGTCCGCACCCCCAGCTTCGTCAACCTCCAAGCCATCGATCTGATGGCCAAAGGCCATCTCTTCTCCGATCTCGTCACCATCATCGGTTCCATCGATATCGTTCTTGGCGATGTCGATAGATGATGGTTATTGGTTATTGCCCAATAACCAATAACTAATAACTACTGCCTAATAACCAATAACCCCTCACCATGCTCTCCACCGCCGCCCGCACCGAAATCCAAACCCTGATGGCCCGCTACCCGCGCGCCCGCTCGGCCATCGTCCCTGCCCTCTATGTCGCTCAGCAGGAGATTGGCTGGCTGCCGAACGAGACCCTGGACGAAGTGGCGGCGATTTTCGGCATCGAGCCGATGGAGGTCTATGCCATTGCTGGCTTCTACAACATGCTCTATAAAGAGCCGCACGGCAAATTCCATCTGGAAGTGTGCACGAACGTGCCCTGCATGTTGCGCGGGGCCGAGGAACTGGCCGAGCACCTGAAGCAGCGGTTGGGGATCGAGTTTGGCCAGACGACGGCCGACGGCGTCTTTCGGCTGGATCACATGGAATGTCTGGGCGCTTGCGCCACGGCGCCGATGTTGTTCGCGCGCCGCCAGCAGTCGAACTGGGGCCGCTACTACGAGAATCTGACGCCGGAAACGGCCGATGCCATGATCGAAGAGCTTCGTAGTCACGACTTGAGTCGTTCTTCTTCGCATGAAGAAACAGCGACTGAAGCCAGCGGTGAGCACAGCGAATCCGTCGTGACGACGAGGGCGCTAGAGTTGCCCATGGAGCGCCACCCCGCCGGCCCCTACCATCACGACCATCACCCCGAAACCAACTTCCTCCTCGCCCGCATCGACAAGCCCAACAGCCACAGCATCGAATCGTACCTGGCCGACGGCGGCTATCAGGCGGCGCGTAAGGCCGTGGGGATGGAGCCGGGGGCCGTGGTGGAGGAAGTGAAGAAGGCCGGGGTGCGCGGGCGCGGGGGCGCCGGCTTCCCCGCCGGCGTGAAGTGGGGCTTTCTGCCCAAAGACATGTTCCCGCGCTATCTGGTGGTCAACGCCGACGAATCCGAGCCGGGCACCTTCAAAGACCGCTTGATCATCGAATACGACCCGCACCAACTACTCGAAGGCATCATCTGCGCCGCCTGGGCCATCCAGTCCCATCATGCCTTTGTCTATATCCGTGGGGAGTACATGTTCGGCAAGCAGCGGTTGGAGGGGGCCATCGCTGAAGCGAAAGCGCATGGGTTCCTGGGTCAGGGCATCTTCGGCGCCGATTTCGACCTGGAAGTCATCGTCCATCCCGGCGCCGGGGCCTACATCTGCGGCGAAGAGACCGCCTTGCTAACCTCACTCGAAGGCAATCGCGGCCATCCCCGCCTCAAGCCGCCCTTCCCGGCCGTGGCCGGCCTCTACTCGAAGCCGACCATCGTCAACAATGTCGAGACCATCTCCCATGTCCGGCATGTGATCGAGCACGGGGCCGACTGGTATCGGCAGTGGGGCACCGAAAAAAGCCCCGGCTTCCAGCTTGTCTGCCTGAGCGGGCAGGTGAACAAGCCGGGCGTGTACGAAATCCCCTATGGCACGACCCTGCGCCAATTGATCTACGACTACGCCGGCGGCACGCCCGACGACCGCCCGATCAAGAGCATCATCCCCGGCGGCCTCTCCATGCCGCAGATCAAGGCCGACAAGCTGGACGCCGAAATCCTCGGCATCCATAAAGAAGCTCAGCGGA
>CAYWPZ010000300.1:0-5358 GCA_964460135.1 uncultured Caldilineales bacterium
GGGCGTTGATCATCTGCGGGCCGTAGACCTTGCTGGGGTCGTTGTAGTAGGGGTCATCGGGGTTCAGGGTCGGCGTTGCCTCGCCGCCAACCCGGCAATCGACGGCGGCATAGTCCACAGACGCCAGCCGGTTCAGCCGCCGGACGACGGCTTTGGCGTTGCCATCGGTTGCGCCAAGCACATAGATGCCCAGTGGCTCGATCAGGCGGATGAGCTTGAGATCGAAACGGCTGAGGATGCGGTCGCTGGTCGCGGGCGCCGTCTCGGCCACGAAACGAACGGTGAGCCGGTCGTTGGCGCACTTGCCCAAAGCCGGCTCCTTTCCCGCCTGCGACCCGGCCGCCGGCAAAGTTCCGGTCATCGTTTGCAGCCCGATGTCGGTTGCGGCGCCGCCGCCAAGCTGCCCGCCATAGATAGGCAACGGCACTTGCTCGGTCACACCGCTGCCGGCGGGCGGCTGGATACGGACAACGCGCAAGCCCGGTAGCAGGCCGGGAATGGCATAGTTGCCCTGCTCGTCGCTCACATCTGCGCCCAATAGCGGCTCCTCCGGGTCGGCCTGCCCGTTGGCATTGGCGTCGTCGAAGACCTCGACCTGCGCATCCATCACCACCGGCTCGGTCAGGTCATGCTCACCGTTCGTATTGAAATCGTTATAGACTGTGCCGCTCACTGTGCGCAGAACGACGAGGCCGAAATCGATGGTTGCTATCTCGCCCGGCGCAACGGTCGCCTGCTGGCTGTCGGGTGTGGTGTGGGTGTAGCCGGGCGCGGCTGGCTGGATGACGAGGTAATCGCCCGGCGTCAGGCCGGCGAAGACATAGCTGCCATCGGCGGCGGTGATGGTTGCCGCCATGAACGTCTCACCGCCGGTGGCGGCGTCGCGGATTTCGACCGCGAAACTGCCCAGACCGGGTTCATCGACGCCGACGCCGTCGGCGTTGGCGTCGAAAAAGACGACGCCGCCGATCGCGGCCGCGTCCTGACCCTGGCCGCGGCTGACGCCCGGCAACAGGCCGAAAACGACCACGCCGGCCAGGATGAGCAGCAGCCCAAGCGAAAGTCGAAATTTGTAGAAGTGGTTCATGGCATCATCTACGGGCAGAGACCCTCAAAGTCTTGGCGACCTTTAGGGTCTGATCTCGATAGCGCTGATGACAGGCGGTTTGCGACCACCGTTCTTGGCAAAGAGGAGGTTCAGTTCGCCATCCGTCACCGTTACCGTGTAGGTTCGGTCCAGGGCCGTTTCTTTGCCCACCAGGCCGTAGATGCTCAACGAGCTTTGCACCTCCACACCTTCGATGGTGATCTTCATCAAGCGATCCGTGGCTTTTGTGACCTCGAACTCGGCAAATTTGAGCGTAACCTGATAGACGCCATTGGGGACGGCAAAACGGTATTCGACCGGGTTCTCACGCCATTTCTGATAGAGCAAGTCGTCGCTGGTGCCGGCCACGGCCTTGGTCGTCGATTTGGCCGCGCCGCTGAGATAGCCCCACCAGCCGGCGGCGCTGTAGCTCTGATCCGCCGACCAGAGCTGGCCGAGCGCGTCGGTGAAGGCCAAACCGCCGCTGTTCACCCGCTTGAGGTAGGGCGGCGGGGTGGGCGTCGGCGTCGGCGTCGGCGTTTCGGTGGCGGTGGGAGTGATCGTCGGCGTGGGGGTGGCAGTTGGCGTCGCCGTAGAAGTGGGCGTGGGCGGTGGGCGGAAGAACGAGATCGAGACGTTGTCAACGTACATCGTTGCCTGCTCGACCGCGGCGGAGGCCACGTAGAAACGGATCTGGGTGGAAGCGCCGGCCAGCCCGCTCAGGGCCAGGGTCTGATGGCTGGGATAGCTGGCGCCCAGGACAAAGGTCGCCAACGTCGTCCAATCGACGCCGTCGAGCGAAGCCTGCACGGCCAGTTGCCCGTCAGCCGGGCCTGGATCGGCGTTGAGATCGAAAGAGAGCACTGGCAAAGACACGCCATCCAAATCGACGGCGCGGCGGATGCCGTGACCGGGGATGCCCCCGCCAACGCTGATGCTCAGGCAGGCGCCAGACTGGCAGCCGGGTTGGATCTGGACATAGCTGCCCACCTGGCCGCTGGCATCGCCCAGAGTTTGCCAGAAACCCAGCCAGGGTTCGCTGCCGTCGCTGCCGGTATAGTCGGCGTTGGGGTCGAAATCGTCGGCCACGTTCTGGTTGGGTGCAGGGGTGGGGGTGGCGGTCGGCGTGGCGGTGGGGGTGGCGGTCGGCGTGGCGGTGGAGGTCGGCGTCGCTGTTGGCGTCGGCGTCGCCACGGTCAAGGCAACGCTACTGCTGTTATCGGAGCCGTCGGTCTCGAATTGATCGACAGCCGTCAGCTCGGCCACGTTGACGATGGTCTGACCTGTCGTCCCCATCGCCACCTCGGCGGTCAAAGTCAGTCGCCTGGTCGTCCCCTTGCTCAGGCTGCCCACCGACCACAGACCGGTGGCCTGGCTGTAGCTGCCCTGTTCGGCCGAAGCAGAGAGAAAACCGAGGCCCGCCGGCAACACATCGCGCACGACGATGCCCGTAGCCAGACTGCCCGGCCCATCGTTCTTGGCGCTGATGGTGAAAGCCAGAGTTTGACCCTCGGCAGCAACGGCAGCGTCGGCCGCGGCCGTGATCACGATGTCGACGCCGTTGACGGCCAGGGAAACGGCAGCGGCGTTGTTGCCGGAGTTCGTCTCCGCCTGATCGATGCCGGTGAGGACGGCGTTGACGGCGACCGTCTGCCCGCCTGTACCGGGCCGGGGGCGGACATCCAGGAACAGGCGCTTTTCGACGTTCAAACCCAGACTGCCCACCGTCCACAGTCCGGAGGCGGCATCGTAGCTGCCCTGCTCGACCGAGGCCGCCATCAACTCCAGCGCCGCCGGCACAGGCGCAGCTACGGCCAACCCTGAGGCCAGCGCGGCCGGCCCCAGGTTCTTGGCGGCCACGGTCAGGCGGATGGTCTGACCTTCATCGGGGGATGTGTCATTGGCTGCCAGGGTGACCCGCATATCGGCCGGGTTGACCATTACGCTGCCGCTGGCCGTTTCGTCGCCGGGCGTCCGCTCGCTTTGATCTGCGGCCTGCACAGCCGCCCCGTTGCCAATAGATTCGCCGCTGCGGGCGGTCACGATGCCGTTGGCGCTGAGCACGGCCTCGGCATCTTTCGGCAAGGACTCGATGTACCACTTCCGGCTGGTGGCGTCGAAGACGCCCTGGGTGACATCGTAGGATTGCACCGCGATGCCGACCGGCGCCAGAACATCGATGACCAGGTTGGTGGCGGCATCGGGGCCGTGATTGTTCCGCACCTTCAGCAGGGCGCTCACGTTCTGGTCTTCGTCCGGCGTGTTATCACTGAAGTAGGCGCTCAGTTGCAGGTCAACGCTGCCCGGCGCCAGCGTCTTGGCCTCATTACAGCGCTGGTCGGTGGGATCATTGGCGTCGGCGTAGCACACCTGGATGATACGGTCGGCGCCCGTATGGAGGAAGCCGTCGTTATCGGTCTGCCCGACCGCTGACGAAAGCATGACGTTGCCGCGGAAGATACCGATATTGGCAGCAATCTCGGTCAGGGTGATCGTCTCCTCGTCGCCGCCGAGCGCGTCGGCGGCTTGCACAACCACCGTCTGGGCGCTGCCATCATCGTCGTTCTCGTCGGCGTCGGGGAGGGTGACGTACAAACGGTTGCCGATGCGAACCGTGCTGAGCGAAGCCCCGGCGGCGTCGGTGAGGTCGATCGTATTCGCATAGGGGCCGCCGATTTCGCCGATTTGCTGCACCTCGATGGCAGAAATCATCGTGTTGCGGCTGCCGCCGGCCTTGGCGAAGGCCAAATTGAGAATGCCATCGCTCGTCTGCGTGTAGTAGACGCGGTCGTGAGCCGTCTCCGCCCCAACCTGCGCCCACACATCCAGCGCCGATTCGACTACCGCCCCCTCGATGCTCACCCGCATCAGCCGGTTGTTGGCGCTCCTGCTCTCGAATTCGGCGAACTTGAGCAAGAGCCGGTAGACGCCGGCCGGAGCGGCAAATTGATACTGATTGACTTTGTTGCGCCAGCCCTGGTAGAGCGGGTCGTCCAGCGTACTGGCGACGGCAACGGTCTCGTTCACGGCGACGCTGGCGGTGGCGCCATCCAGATAGCCCCAGCTGCCGTTCCAGACCTGGTCGGGGTCCCAGGTCTGATTCTGGGTGTCGACATAGCTGGTCAAACGGGCGACATTGACGCGCCGCACGTAGGGGCCGGGTTGGGGCGGCGCGGGAGCATCCGGGTCAAACACCTGGATCTCGACCGCCGCCAACATCGCCGGCAGAAGGCCGCTCGCCACCCGTTCGAGAACGATGTTCAACTGTCCGTCCGTCACCGTGACGACATAGTTGCGATCGAGCGCGGCCCTGCCGCCCACCAATGAGAACACATCCAGACCGACCTCGACCTGATTACTTTCCAGGCTGACCTTCATCACCCGCTGGCCGGCGGCCGTGGCGTCGAAATCGGCCAGGCGCAGCCCCACCTTATAGGGGCCGTTGGGCAGGTCGGTCTTGAACTCAAGCCGGGGCGCTTCCTTCCAGTCCTGATAGAGGGCGGCATTCGCGATCTGGCTACCGGCCAGGTCGGCAACAAAACGCTCGTCGGCGCCGCGGCTCCACTGCCAGGTCCCACCGGCATCGGCCAACCAGGTCTGGCCCAGATCGTCGGTATAGGCATTGCCGGCAGCGTTGACGCGCAACAGGTAGGGGGTTGGCGTGGCCGTGGGCGTGGGTGTAGGCGTGGCCGTGGGTGTGGGGATGGGCGTCTCGTTGCTACCAAGCTGGCGCACCTCGATGGCCGACACAACCGGCGTCTTGGCGCCGCCGTTCTGGGCAAAGGCAATGCTCAGCAGCCCATCCGATAGGTTCACGACATAGCTGCGATCCAGGGCCAGGTTCTTTCCACCGGCCAGGGCAAAGATGTCGAGGGCGTCTTCGACCACCACATCTTCGATCGTGATCCGCTCTCGACGCTGGCCGGCGCCGTTGACCGCAAACTCGGCGAATTTGAGCGTGATCTGGTAGACGCCGTTGGGGGCGGTGAAGCGGTACTCGCCGCTGATCTCTTTGTATTTCTGATAGAGCAGGTCGTCGGTAGTGTTTGCCAACGCCGAACCGGAGGATTTGTTGTTGCCGGACGTAAAACCCCATGAGCCGGAAGTAAAGGCTTTGTCGGCGGCCCAGGGATTGCCGGAGATGTCGCTGTAGACCGTGCCGCCCACATTCACCCGTTGCAGGTACGGGACCGGCGTGGCTGTGGCCGTGCTGGTGGGGGTGGGGGGGGGGGGGGGGGGGGGGGGGGGGGGGGGGGGGGGGGGGGGGGGCC
>CAYWPZ010000301.1:0-5354 GCA_964460135.1 uncultured Caldilineales bacterium
AGCACCAACGTCCGGGCGATTTGGATGTCAATGTCTGCAAGCGCAAGCATCTGGACAACATCCGCAGTTCGACCAAGGAGATCGACGAGCGACTGACCCCGCCCCTGGTGATGAGCCTGGACGAGTGCATCGAATATTTGGCCGACGACGAGCTGCTGGAAGTGACCCCTGCCAGCCTGCGCATCCGCAAGCGCCTGCTGGAGAAGTTCGAGCGCGACAAGGCGGCTAAGCGGCTCAAAGAGGCGCTGGCGGGTTGAGACATCTCCACCGGCCGCGACGTCTCCACCGACAACACGGGCTAAGCGGCTCAAAGAGGCGCTGGCGGGTTGAGACCGGCTCGCATCGCTGGCGTCACCCTCACCCGATCCACGCGCGCCCCGTCCATATCCACCACCTCGAAACGGAACCCACCCCAGCTGAAGCCATCGCCGATGCTGGGGATGCGCCCCAGTACGGCCATGACCATGCCGCCCAGACTGCTGTAGGCGCGCTCGTCCTCCATCGGCAGCGTTCGCTGCGCCAGCAGGTGCTTGAGTTCGGCGATGGCAACCATGCCATCCAAGAGATACGAGCCATCCTCCATCCGCACGATCTCTTGCTCGGAGGGGGCAAGGGCCTTGAATTCGCCGATGATGGCTTCCAGCACATCGGTCATCGTCACCAGACCTTCGAGACCGCCGTATTCATCGATGACCAGGGCGATGCGGCTGCGCCGGTCGCGCAGCTGCGCCAACAGGTCGAGGGCGGGCAGGGTTTCGGGCACGAAGATGGCCGGTTGCACGAGCGCTTCCAGGTCGATCGGCTGTGCAGAGAGGGCCTGGGCCAGCAGATCCTGAGCGCGGATCACGCCCACCACGCTGTCCAGGCTGCCGCGAGCGACAGGATATTGAACATGGGGATGGGAGGCGACGGCCTGCAAAACGGCGGCGAGCGGTTCGTCGAGGTCGATCCAATCGATTTCGGTGCGAGGGGTGATCAGGGCCTGGGTGCGCTGGTCACTGAGGCGGAAGACGCGGCCGACCATCTCCTCCTCGATCGGCTCCAGAACGCCGGCGTTGGCTCCCTGTTCGATCATCGCCCTGATTTCGTCTTCGGTGACAGCCGCATCGGCGGCAGGTTGCATGCGTAACAGCCTTAGGACCAGGCTGCTAGAGAAGCTGAGCAGCCGCACCACCGGCGAGGCCAGCCGCGCCAGCCGACGCATGGCCGGGGCCATGCGCACGGCGATGCGTTCGGCGTGGGCCAGACCGTAGCGTTTGGGTGAGAGTTCGCCCAGCACCAGCGAGAAGTAGGTGATGGCCGAGACGACGATCAGCAGGGCGATTTCGGGGCTGAAAGGGGCCAGGGCAGGGAGCTGCCCCAGGCGTCGTTCGAGCGTCAGCACCAGCGTGGCCCCGCCGAAGACGCCGGAAAGGATGCCCAGCAGGGTGATCCCGACCTGGACGGTGGCGAGGAAGTCGGCCGGTTCGGTAGCCAGGTCAAGCGCGGTCTGCGCGGAGCGGTGGCCTTGTGCAGCCATCTGGCGCAGCCGCAGTTTGCGGGCCGAGAGGATGGCGATCTCGGACATGGCCAGGACGCCGTTGATCCCGATCAGCAGGAAAATGACGGCGATTTCGAGCGCAATGGTCATAGCTTGCCCTGTTACAAATCACGCCAGTTGGCGGTGGAAGATACGATGGCGGGTGTCGAAGGTCACGCCCAGGGCCGCCATTTCGGCCTGCATCTTGGCGTTGCCTTCGTCAATCTGGACAACGATGGCGTGTTTGTAGCGGCTCTGGCCAATGGTGCGGGCGATTTCAGCGAACAACATGGCATCTACCCCGCGGCCCCGGTGCTGCGCCAGGATGCCGGCGCCGTTGACGTTGACCCACTCGGTGCGGCCAAACTCGCGTAGCAGGGTGATGAAGCCAAACGGCCACAGCCGCCCGCCCGTACGCTGGATGGCGGCGGAAATATCGGGATAACAGAGCAGGAAGCCCACCAGTTCCTCGCCCTTCCACACCAGCTTGACCAGCGCCGGCTCGATGATGTCGAGCAGCCGTTTGGCGATTACTCTTGCCTCTGCCGGCGTGATCGGCACATACTCCCAGTTATCGACGAAGCTTTGGTTGTAGGTCTCCACCACCTTGGGCACGATAGCCTGGAGCTCTTTTTTGCTACGATACTGTTCGATGCGAAAGCCGTAGCGTTGTTTGACTTTGTCGGCGAGGCGGAAGATACGTTCGGGGACCTCGTGGTTGGCGGGCAGATAGCCGGAGACGAAGTCGGTCTCGCGTGCGAAGCCGAGCCGCAGCAGGTGTTCGTGATAGAAGGGTGGGTTGTAGGCGATGCCGATGGCCGGGCGGCGGTGGAAGCCTTCGACCAGCAGCCCCAGCCCATCGGCGGTGAGAAAGCCCTTGGGGCCGATGAGGGTGTCAAGGCCGCACGCCCGCATCCAGTCGAAAGCAGCCTCGAACAGGGACTGCGTCACCTCGAAGTTGGCGATGGCTTCGAAGTGGGTGAACAACGCCGCTTTGCTGCCGCGGCGGGCGTTGTAGCGGGTGTTTTCCATCACGGCCAGCCGGCCCACGGCCTGGCCATCCTGCTCGGCCAGCAGAAAATCCGCCTGGGAGTGGAGGAAGAAGGGGTTTTGCCTGCGGTCGAGCTGCATGCGGGCCTCGTCCACCATTTGCGGCACCCACAGCGGGTCGCCGGCATAGAGTCGATAGGGCAGGCTGATCCAGGCGCGGACATCGCCGCGGCGGGTTGTGTCGAGGGTGCGAACTGTGATCATGCGGTTTCGGGGACGAAGAAGCCCACGCCCAATGCGCCTGGCCCGGTGTGGGTGACGATGGCGGGGACCAGGTCGGCGCTGAAGACATCGGGGGCGTCGAGGGCGGTCTGGAGTTCGTCGGCCAGCGTTTGGGCCAGCAACGGCCGGCCGGCGTCCATGACCGCGAGATAGGCGGCCTCACCCCTGGCGGCGGCGGCGATGACGAGTTCTTTCAGGCGGGAAAGGGCGCGGCTGTGGGTGCGCTGCCGTTCGATCACTACCACCTTGCCTTCGTGCAATCCCAGAATGGGTTTGATCTGCAAGACGCTGCCCACCAACGCCGCGGCGCCGCCGATGCGACCACCCCGTTGCAGATATTCGAGCGTATCGACCAGGAAGTAGATGCGGGCGCGCGGGGCCAGAGCATTCAGACGGCCCCAGATTTCGTCAGCCGCGCGGCCTTCGGCAGCCATCTCGGCGGCCAGCAGCGTCAGCCGCCCCAGCGGGCCGGCGATGGTGCGGGTGTCGAGGATGCGGATGTCGGTGCCTGGGAACGCGGCGGCGGCGGCGGTGGCCCCGCGCACCGTGCCGCTGATGTCGGCGGAGGGGTGGAGGGAAAGGATCGTGTCGCCGGCTTCGGCCCAGGGCCGGTAGACGGTCTCGAAGGCGCCAGGCGAGGGGGCGGCCGTCTTGGGCAGGATGCGCGTTGTCTGCAAACGGGTCATGAAGGCATCGCCGCTCAGTTCTTCCATTTCCAAGAACTGCTCTTCGCCAAAGATGATGACTTGCGGCACGACGGCAATGCCGTGCTGTGCGGCCAATTCGGCGGGCAGGCCGGCGGTGCTATCGGTGACGATGCGGATCATAACGGGAGGTGGGGGTACCGGGAGACGGAGAGAGGGGGAGAGCGGTAGACCGGTAGACCGGGACAGTAGGAACTCGGTATCCCGAACCTGACACTACTTGGCACCTGACCTTGACACTCGACACTTGCCACCTGCCACCGGCGACCTGCCACCTACCACCTGCCACCGGCAACCTGCCACCTACCACCTGCGACCTGCCACCCACCACTCAAATCGTGCGCAGGAGTTCGCGTATGTCGCCGATCTCGTCATGGTTGATGGTGTGGCCGATGGGATAGTCGGGCGCAGCCAGGAAGGCGTCGGCAGCCAGGAGTTGGCCGCGACCCTGCTGGGCGAGGGTGTGGGGTATGTTGGCGTCGAGTGTGCCGTGTGGCCAGTAGAAACGGGTGTGGGCCACACTCTGCAGCGTGACTTTGACTGCCGGATGGTCGGCCAGAAAACCGGAGAGATTGAGGACGGTGTGGATGCGTTCGGGATGGCCGAGGGCGTAGCCCAGGCTGACGGTGCCGCCCTGGCTGAATCCGCCCAGGAAGAGTGGGCCGGGCTGCACCGGCAGATGTGAGGGCAGTGCGTCGAGCAGGGTGTGCAGTTCGTCGAGCGAGTGTTGGAAGTGGTCGGGATCAGGGCGGGCGCCGCCCAGGTAGCGATACCAGGCAAAGCCAGGGCCATAGCCCAGCGGCGCGGCAGCGAAGGGCGCTCGCGGTGCCACAAGCACCAGGTCGGGGAAAAAACGGGCCAGCGCCAGCATGTCGGTCTCGTCGGCCCCGCGTCCGTGGAGCAAGATCAACACGGGGGCGTCGTCGGTGGGATGAGGAGGGGAGGCGATCTGATAGCTTAGCATGGGCGGCGTCTCGGTAGGGTATGCCGCCATTGTAGTGATCGCCCTTGTCCCCGTCCAATGACCCCTTGAGCAGGGGCCGGTTCATGGTTGCACCCAGGCCGGCAGCCAGAGCCGGTGCAGCTCGCTCAGCTGGTGGATGGCGCCGTTGCGGTAGTCGGCCAGGTAGATTTCGCCGTCCTGGTCTTCGCCAAAGCTGCTGATGGGGAAGGGGGCGTCGAAGAGCAATTGGCTTTCCCAAGCCCCGCCCTGCCGGCGCAACCCCCAGATGCGGCCGCTGCAATAATCGGCGAAGAAGTAGACGCCCTCCATCCGGTCATAGCGCTCGCCCCGGTAGAGGCTCCCGCCGGTGACGGCGCAACCCAGGCTGTGGTCATATTCAGCCACCGGCGGCGTCAGACCCGTCGAGTCGCAGTTGGTCGGCAGGAAGCAGTGATTGCCTTCGCTCAGCCGCCAGCCGTAGTTCTCGCCCCCGGCGCTGCCAGCGGCCTGGAAATCGATTTCCTCCCACTCGTACTGACCCACATCGCCCAGATAGAGGTCGCCGCTCAGCCGGTCGAAGCTGAAGCGCCAGGGGTTGCGCAACCCCAGCGCCCAGATCTCGCCCCGATAGCCGGGGGTGGTCGTGAAGGGATTGCTGGGCGGGATGGCATAAGGCTCGACCCCAGCTTCGACATCGATCCGCAACAGCTTGCCCAGGAGCACGTCCGGCGACTGGCCGTAATTGTGGGGGTCGCCGCCATCGCCGCCATCGCCCATGCCGATGTAGAGATAGCCATCGCTGGGGCTGAAGGCGATCTGGCCGCCGTTATGGTTGGCGTAGGGCTGAGCGACGGTGAGGAGGATCTCCTCGCTCGCCGGATCAGCCTGGTTCAGGTTGTCGGGCCGGACGCGAAAG
>CAYWPZ010000302.1:0-5351 GCA_964460135.1 uncultured Caldilineales bacterium
GGGCGCAGGATGCGGTCGTTGAGTCGGTAGCCGCGCCGGATCTCGGCGATGATATCGCCGCTGGCGACGGCGTCGTTGGCTTCGATGCTGATGGCTTCATGCAGGTTGGGGTCGAACGGGCCGGCGGCGGGGATGACGGTGACGCCTTCGCGCTCGACGACCATCTGCAACTTGCGCAGGATCAACTCGAAGCCCTTCACCCAGGCGGCCTCGCTTTCGCCACTGGGCACGCTGGCAAAGGCGCGTTCGAAATCGTCGATGACGGGGAGTAGTTCGAGCAGCAGGCGAGCGTTGGCCTGGCCCACGCGTTCTTCGGTCTCGCGCTCTTTGCGCTTGCGGAAGTTCTGCAGGTCGGCCTGAGCGCGCAACAGTTGGTCGCGGGCGGCGTCGGCAGCCTTCTTGGCTTCGGTCACTTCGGCTACCAGGCTGGCGATGATCTCGTCGTCGGCCTGGTCGGCGGCGTCTGCGGTTGGCAGGTCGGTGGAGCGCACGGTCTCGTCGGTGTTCATAAGATTTGTCTGGGTGTTGAGCGGCCCGGGTTCCCTCAGGCGTCGTTGGCTGGTCGGAGGTCGCCGCCCTCTTCCTCGCCATACAGGTTGGCGACCAGGCTACTCATAAGATTTGACATAAAGCGGACGGCAGAAATGGTGCGTCCGTAGGGCATGCGCATGGGACCGATGACGCCGAGGATGCCGGTACCCTGGCTGGGTTGGCCATAGCGCGAGAGCACCAGGCTGACATCGGGCAGATTGTGGTAGGGGTGTTCGCCGCCGATGATCACCTGCACGCCGGGCAACTGTCGGGCCTCCTGGATGATCGGCTCGATGGGCGACGGTTCCTCGAAAATCTCCAGGAAGCGTCGCGCCTCCGCCTGATCGATGAATTCGGGCGCCTGGAGGACGTTGCTCAAGCCATCGCGATAGATTTGCTCGCTGCGGTCGTCTTCGTGGGTCAGGATTTCGACCACCAAATCGACGATCTGCCGGGCCAGGGGATCGGGATCGCCCTCAGAGTGCCGGGCGCGGGCGGCGTCCAGGCTGGCCAAGCGGCGGTTGAGGCTGGCGCTGAGCTGCGACAGCTCAGCCTGCGACCAGGGGTCCTCAAGGGCGATGAGCTGCTGGCGCACAACGCCACCCTGCTGCACCAGCACCATCAGCACCATGCGCGGCTGCAAGCTGATCAGTTCGATGTGTTTGAACAGGGCGCTGGTGGGCCGCAGCCGGGTGGTAATGGCCGCGCTCTGCACCGTGCGGGCCAGCACGCTGGCCGAAAGTCGCACCCATTGGTCAAGTTCCTGCTGCACTTGATAGAACTGATGGCGGATGGTGTGCTCGATGGCCGCCGGGAGCTGCGATTCCTGGAGGACGTTCTGCACAAAATAGCGATAGCCCTTGTGCGTGGGCACGCGGCCGGCCGAGGTATGCGGGTGGGTGAGATAGCCCAGGTCTTCCAACGCCTTCATCTCATTGCGCACGGTGGCCGGCGAGAGGCCCAGCTCGTAGGCCTCGACCAGCGTGCGCGACCCCACCGGCTCGGCGGAAGCAACGAACTGGCGGACGATGAGGCCCAAAATGGCGCGTTGGCGGGCCGTGAGGTCATCGGCGGCGGGGATGGGGGCGTCGGTCATGGTGTTTCTGCAATCGCGTGTGCAAGAATACGTTCTTAGCACTCGTGCTGGTAGAGTGCTAAGAACGCAGTGCGAATGATAGCATAGAACCCGCCCGCATTCAAAAAAGCCTTCCGGTCGCACTATGAGAACCTACCACCCGTGACCGGGCGGCGTCTGGGATGCGAGGCATCTATCAGCCGGCCTGCACCAATTGACCGACCCATGCCGCCGGCCTATACTGTCATCGCCCCCTCGCCCCCCACTCCTTACTTCTTACTCCCCACTCCCCACTCTCCACTCCCCCATGCCCCACTTCACCATCGACGACCTCAACCAAATCAAACGCAAACCACAGCGCGGTTCGTACGAGCGCAATGTTGTCTACGGTATCATCGACGAGGCCCTCTATTGCCATGTCGGCTTCGTTCAGGACGACCAGCCCATCGTCATCCCCACCATCCACGCCCGACTCGACGACGCCCTCATCCTGCACGGTGCCAAAGCCAGCCGCATGCTCAAGCACATCGCCGCCGGGGGGCCGGTCTGCGTCGCCATCACCCTGCTGGATGGGCTGGTCTTTGCCCGCTCGGTCTTCAACCACTCCATGAACTACCGCTCGGTGGTCGTCTTCGGCCACGGACGGTTGATCGAAGACGCGGACGAGAAATGGCAAGCGGTGGAGGCCCTGACCGAGCACATCGCCCGCGGCCGCTGGGCCGAGGCGCGCCAGCCCACGCCCAAAGAAATGGACGCCACCGCCGTTGTCAGCATCGCCATCGAGCGCGCCTCGGCCAAGATCCGCAGCGGCCCGCCCGGCGACGACGAAGCTGACTATGCTCTACCGATCTGGGCCGGTGTGCTCCCCACCGGCCTCGATCTCGGCGAGCCAATCCCCGACCCAAAACTGACTGCGGGCGTCGCCCTACCCGACTACCTCCGGCGCTACAGCCGCTGAGCGCCGCCAACCATGTCTCGATCTTCCCTCCGGCTGCTGCTTCTGTTGGCGATCTGCCTTGCCGCCGCGCCGCGCCCGGCCTCTGCCGGCAACCCCACCCCACCGCTGCCCCTCGCCCCGGCTCTCGCCCCGTTGCTTACCCCCACCCCCACCGCCCAGCCTCTGCCATCGCACATCCGCATCGAAACCTGGCTGACGGGAACCGACGTGCCCATCGCCCTCGTTTGGGGGCCGGATGGCCGTCTTTACCACACCGAAAAGAACCTGCACCTCATCCAGGTGCGCGATGTCACCGGCGCCCTGGTCGATTCTATCCCCATCCCCCTGCCGGCGGGCGATGTCAAAGACCTCTATGGTCTCGCCCTTGACCCTGCCTTCCCCGCGCAGCCCCTCTTGTACGTCTTCTACACCCACACCGACCCACTTAGCAACCGCGTCCTGCGCTTCCGCTATGCCAACGGCGTCGCCAGCGACCCATTCACCCTGTTTTCGGCCCCCGTCCCCGGCGACTGCCTGGAGCACAACGGCGGCAAGCTGGCCTTTGGCCAGGATGGCGCCCTGTTCATCTCCTTTGGCGAGAACTGCATCGACGCCCTCGCCCAGGATATGACCATCCCCCAGGGCAAAATCCTGCGCCTCAGCCCTGCCGACGGCTTGGCCCAGCCCGATAACCCCTTTTTCGATAGCGACGGCCCCAACGACGACCGCATCTGGGCGCTGGGCGTGCGCAACCCCTTTGGCCTGACCATCGACCCGGAAACAGGCAACGTCTGGGAGAGCGAGAATGGTCCCGGCTGCGGCGACGAAGTCAACCACATCGTCGCCGGCGCCAACTACGGTTGGCCGCTCAGCAGCCCCAGCTACTTCGACTGCATCGACCCCGGCCCGCCCTATCTGCCCCCGGCCTGGGCCTGGACGCCGCCCATCGCTCCTACCGGTCTTAGTTTCTACCGCGGCTACAAACTGTGGGGCTGGCATGGCGACTTGCTGATGTGCGCCTGGCGCACAGGGCGCCTGTATCGCTTCGACCTGGACGCAACCCGCACCCGGATCGTGGCCGAGGAGGAGTACGATATCTGGCCGGCCGCCTGTAAACTAGATGTGGCCGCCGGGCCGGACGGCAGCCTGTACATCAGCGCCCGCGACGAAAAAGCCATCTACCGGCTGACGACCGCGCCGCTCTGGTTGCCTCTGCTCTTGCATTGATTGCATCCGCCGGGCGCATGCTCTCGCCCGTCCATCGTTCACCGTTTGCGCTTTTGGCAAGCGGCCCAGCTTTTGCTAGAATAGCCAACAATCGATGGCGACGTAGCCAAGCGGCAAGGCACGGGTCTGCAAAACCCTGATCGCGGGTTCAAATCCCGCCGTCGCCTCTCCCTCAACAGCATCGGCTCCAACCGATGCTGTTTGCTCTCCCGCAACGGTGGGGTCAACCTCAGACGGGCGATAGTGGCGGGCCCTGGTTCATCAGTAATACAGCTTATGGGACGACCATCTCGACGATTGGCAGCCAATCGGTCTATGGGCCGGTAGACCCCATTTACAACGTTCTCTATATGCAATTGCTGACATGGTAGCCATCCGAGTATGCGCAGCGGCGAGGCGGCGTTTCTTGCCGGCGGTAGTGGTTGGCGTTGTGTATGCGCTTGTCGCCTGCACGAGCGACCTCACCCCTACCCCCGGCCCCAGGCCCGAGCCCACCAGACTGTTGGCCTACGCCAGTGGTCATCTGGTGTATGAAGAGGGGTGTTTGTTCATGGTCGCAGATGCCGATGCAGATAACCGGCGCGCACTGGTCTGGCCACCGGACATCGGCGCGACCGTCGATGAACGGGCAGGCGTGGTGCGGGTGCAGCTGCCCGATGGCGGCGCCACAACGGTGAAACTGGGTGAGATAGCCGTTATTCCCGGCGGTGAGGTGGTGGGGCCGAACGCCGAGGAGCGCGATGTGATCGGCAAGCGCGCGGACGGCTCGCAGCCCGAGCGCTGCCCGTCCCCCTATTGGCTGGTGTCGGATGTGAGCTTGCCGACCCCCACCCCTTCTCCTTGATCCGATGTGTTCGAAGTGACTTGGATTTTGGGCAAATTCGTGCATAAGCAGGGCAATACGCCTTTTGTTGGATTGAGCGGCGCGCGCACGCATCATTGACAAACACTCGCTTTCTGATAATAATGAGTTGCATCGTCTTCTACCGCCTTCACCACCCAAGGGAGCGCCGCTTATGAAGAAAACCATCTTGATTGGCCTCATCGTCGCCTTGCTGCTGGCGATGTTGCCGCTTAGCTTCACCTCTGCCAGCGCCGAGGCCAGCACGTGCAAAGCGTGGCATGTGGTCAAAAAGGGCGAGATCCTCAACCAGATCGCCGCTCGCTACCATGTCACCGTCAACGCCATCGTCAAGGCCAACCACATCCCCAACCGCAACCGCATCTATCCGGGCCAGAAACTCTGCATCCCCGGCGCCCCCACCCAGCCGCCGCCCACCTGCACCTGGGTTTGGGTCAATGGCGCCTGGGCGTGGACATGCACCGGCGCTCCCTACTGGCCGCCCCCGCCCGGCCCCATCCCGCCCCCGCCCACCGTCCCGCCCGGCTGCTCCATCGCCCCCATCCTCGGTTTCGGCCAGGTTTGGTACAACAACCCCGGTGTGCGCGCCAAACTCGGCTGCCCCAAAGACAGCGAAAAGGGCGTCACGGCCAACGACGAGCAGTTCGAGAAAGGCTACGTCGTCCAGGATGTGAGCAACAAACTCATCTACGTCGTCTTTGGCGCCGGCAAGTGGGAGA
>CAYWPZ010000303.1:0-5348 GCA_964460135.1 uncultured Caldilineales bacterium
GCCTTGTGGATCTGGTGCGGCAGTGCGCGGGCCTGCGCGACCGGGGGGCAGAGTTGATCGTCGTCAGTTCTGGCGCGATGGCGGCGGGCAAGGAACAGCTGGGCTTTCCCACCCTGCCGCCCAGTGTGCCTGCCAAGCAAATGGTCAGCGCCGTCGGCCAGCCCTGGCTGATGACCCTCTACCAGCAGTACTTCGAGATCTACGGCCTCCATGTCGGCCAACTCTTGCTCACCCGCGCCGACCTGCAAGAACGCCGCCGCTACCTCAACGCCCGCCACACCCTGATGTCGTTGCTGGCGCACGGCATCTTGCCCATCATCAACGAAAACGACTCAGTCACCGCCGAAGAAATCCGAGTGGGCGACAACGACAACCTCTCGGCCATGGTCGCCACCCTGGCCGAAGCCGACCTCCTCATCCTCCTCACCGACCAGCCCGGCCTCTTCACCGCCGACCCGCGCAAAGACCCCAACGCCCAACTGATCCCCGAAGTCGAACGCATCGACGATGCCCTGCTGGCGGCAGCGGGCGGGACCGGCAGCGGCCTGGGCACCGGCGGCATGGCCACCAAGCTGCAGGCCGCCGAGACCGCCACCCGCGGGGGCGCCACCGTCCTCATCGCCTCTGGCGGCCTGGCGGACGTCATCCTGCGCCTGGCCGAAGGCGCGCCCCTGGGCACGCGCTTTCTGCCCCGTGCCAGCCGTCCCGAAAGCCGCAAACGCTGGCTTCTGGCCGGTTACACCACCGCCGGCCGCCTTGTGGTCGACGCCGGCGCCGCCAAAGCCCTCGTTCGCAACGGCAGTAGCCTGCTTCCTGCCGGCATCGCCGCCGTCGAGGGCGACTTCCAGCGCGGCGACACCATCAGCATCCTCGGCCCCGCCGGGCGCGAGCTGGCGCGCGGCCTCACCAACTACCAGGCCGATGAAGTCCGCCGTCTGCGCGGGCGCCACTCCCGCGAGATCGAAGCCATCCTCGGCTACGAGTACGGCGAAGAAGTCATCCATCGCAACGATCTGATTCTGTTGTAGGTGAAACATGATCGCTCAAAGCACCCCAGTGACAATCCATCTACCGAACGTCATCTACCGTAAGTTGCAACAAGCAGCACGGACGACGAATCGGCGCCTTGAAGACGTTGTCCTGCAAACCATCAGCGGCAACATCCCGCCTTCCATCGAAGAGGCGCCCGCCGACGTTCGGGCTGAACTTGAACCCCTGCAATGGCTTGACGAGGAGAATCTTTGGGTAGTCGCTCGTAGCCAGCTCGCACCAGCGCAACAAGAACGCCAGACTTATTTGCTGCGACAGAACCAACGCGGCGTCATTACCGCCGCGGAGCGAGATGAAATGGAACGACTCGGCGACCTGGCGGATCGACTGACATCAAGAAAAGGCCTATGCGTATGCGCTCCTGCGTTGGCGAGGTTCTTCTCTCCCTGCCCTTGAGACAATCGAGGATGAGGTGTGAGCACAAGCTACGTATCCGCTGAACTTGAGCGCCAGGTTCGACTGAATGCCGGTCATCGTTGTGGTTATTGTCGCGTCTCAGAAGCCATAACCGGCATGGCACTGACCATCGACCACATCGTCCCTTAAGCTGCAGGCGGGCAAACAATCCGTGAGAACTTGTGGTTGGCTTGCGAGCGATGTAACCGATGCAAAGGCGACCGCACCGCTGGCATCGATCCAATGACTGGTCGCTCCGCTTCCTTCTTCAACCTACCCACGCAAGCATGGCATGAACATTTTTCATGGCACCACAAGGGCACACAGATCGTCGGTCTGACAGCAACCGGTCGGACCACAGTTGTAGCGCTTCGCCTTAACCATCCTCTTGCCCTTATCGCCCGCCAACTTTGGTTAGGCGTAGGTTGGCATCCACCGCACGACTAAGACCCCTGCCCAGCGCGTCAAGTTTTTCCTCGTTCGCTCATCATGACTACCAACCCCCTCATCCCCCTCGGTCAACAAGCTCGCGCCGCCGCCCGCGCCCTTGCCACCGCTTCTACTGCAACCAAGAACGCCCTCCTTCATGCCATTGCTGATGGCCTCGTGGCCACTCAGGAAAACATCCTGGCCGCCAACGCCCTCGATATAGATGATGGTCGGGCTGCCGGGCTGAGCGACAACCTCATCGACCGCATGTCGATCACCCCCGGCCGGCTGGCTGGCTTCGCCGCCGACACCCGCGCCGTCGCCGCCCTGCCCGACCCGGTGGGCAGCGAATTCGACGCCCGCCTCCTCCCCAACGGCCTGCGCATCAGCCGTCGCCGCACCCCTCTTGGCGTCCTCGGCGTCATCTACGAGGCCCGGCCCAACGTCACCGTCGATATTGCCGCCCTGGCCCTGAAAACCGGCAACGCCGCCATCCTGCGCGGGGGCAAAGAGATCAGGCGCAGCAACCTTGCCATCCTGGCCGTCATCCAGGCCGCGCTCGACCAAATCGGCCTGCCCCGCCCTGCCATCCAAGCCATCGACAGCCCCGATCGGGCCTTCATCGGCCACCTGCTCAAACTCCACGACTACGTCGATGTCATCATCCCTCGCGGCGGCGCCAGCCTGCACCAATTCTGCCGCGAGAATAGCACCATCCCCGTCATCACCGGCGGGGTCGGCATCTGCCACTACTTCGTGGACGAAAGCGCCGACCTGGACAAAGCCCTGCCCGTCATCCACAATGCCAAGACCCAGCGGCCCAGCGTCTGCAACTCGCTCGACACCCTCCTGGTGCACGAAGCCATTGCCGCCCGCTTCCTACCGCTGGTGGTCGATCACCTCACCCCGGCCGGCGTCAGCTTCCGGGCGGACGAGGCGGCCATGGACATCCTCGCCGCGCGCGACAACGTCCAACCCGCCGGCCCCGCCGACTTCGACACCGAATGGATGAACCTCACCCTCGGCCTGCGCATCGTCCCCGATCTCAGCGCCGCCATCGACCACATCCGCCAGCACAGCCTCGACCACTCCGACGGCATCCTCACCCAAAACTGGAACAACGCCCAGCGCTTCCTGAACGAAGTCGATAGCTCCGCCGTCTTCGTCAACGCCTCCACCCGCTTCAACGACGGCGGTCAATTCGGCCTCGGCGCCGAAGTTGCCATCAGCACCCAAAAACTACACGCCCGCGGCCCCATGGGCCTGGCCGAACTCACCACCTACAAATGGATCGTCCTCGGCGACGGCCACATCCGGGCGTGAGATGGGTTCCGAGTTCCGAGCTCCGTCCCTGCGTCCCTTCCTCCCTGCGTCCCTACGTCTCCCCCTCCCCATGCCCCGCCCCAACTTCTGGCAGCGCCTTCGCCTCTCCTTCGGATCTGCGCCCCCGATCACGCCTGAACAACTGGCCGACCCCAACCCCACCCGGCGTTGGCGCAGCGCGCGGGCTGCGGCCGGCTCGCCCCGCCCCGCCCTCCTCGACTCCCTGCTTCGCCTGCTGGCCGACCCCGACCCCATCGTGCGCGACGAGTCCGTGCGCACTCTGGCTTCATGGGGCGGCGAACACAGCCTCAAGCCCGCCCTCGACCTGCTCGCCGGCGATCCGGCCCCCGAAACCGCCGCCGCCGCCCTCGACCTCCTGGCTCTACTGGCCGACCCCGCCGCTCAATCCTTGGCCGCCCGCTTTCTCAGCGCCCCTGACCCACTCCTACGCGCCTCTGCCGCCCGCGCCTTGGCCGCCTCCAACCCAGAGACTCCAGCCACCGCCCTGATCCCCCTCGCCGCCGACCCTGACCCGCGCGTCCGCCGCGCCGTCTGCCTGGCTTTGGGTCGCGCCGGCGACCCCGCCGCCCTGCCCGCCTTGCTCGCCGCGCTCAAGGATGACGACCCCTCGATCCGCCAGTTTGCCCGCCAATCCAGCGCCCGCCTCGAAGCCGAGCTTGCCCGCCGCCAGAAAGAAGCCGCGCGCGCGGCGGCCCGGAAAGCAAAGAATGGCGGCGACGAGGAAAAACAGTCAACAATCAACAGTCAACAATCAACGAGTAACGAGTAACCTGCCCCTTGCCGTCTGCCATTCTCCGCCCTTGATCCGCACCTTTGGCCTGCGCAACAGCCTGCGCTTGCAGAGCCTGACCCGGCGCAGCGTCCCCCTCAGCCTGGAACACTACTTCACGGAGGCCAACGCCAGCTTCTGGGCCGCCGTGAGTTCCCCCTTGCCCTGGCACGGCGCCGGCGCAGCCACCTATCTCCACTTCCCTGCTGCCGATGCCCCTCCCTTGCGCGGCTTCATCCAGGCCGTCAAGCGTTTTGCCCGCCCCGAAGCCGACCTCACCCGTATCGCCCCCGCCCACGACGCCGCTCCCCTGGCCCCCGTCGTCTGGCAGCGTCTGCTCGAGCGCCTCATCGCCGAAGCCGGCGAACACGGCCTCCACCGCCTTTATGCCTGCCTGCCCACAGGCGAGGCCGAGCCGCTGGCCACCCTTGCCGCCGCCGGTTTCGTCCCCTACATCCAGGAAACCCTGTTTCGCCACGAGCCGCTTTCCTCGCTGTCGGCCGGCGCCGCCGCCGCCTGGCCGCACGCCCGCCCGCAGCGCGAAGCCGACAGCTTCGCCCTCCTGCGGCTGCACACCCGCCACACCCCGCCCCTCGTCCAGCAGGCCGAGGGCGCCCTGAGCAGCAACGACGAAACCCCCTCGCCGCTCGATCTACGCCGCTGGTGGCAGCCGGAACGCAACGAAGGTTTCGTCTATGAGGACAAAGGCGACATCCTGGCCGCGGCGCAACTGAGCCGCGGGCGCAGCGTCCACTGGCTGCGGCTGCTGGGCGACCCGCTGGCAGCCACGGCGCTGAGTGAACTGCTGGCGTGCAGCCTCCATGCCCTGGCCCACTACAGCCCCCGCCCCATCCTCAGCCCTATTCGCCCCTACCAAATCGGCCTGGGCGCCCCCCTGCTCGCTTTCGGCTTCGCGCCCGACCTCACCTTCACGCACCTGGTCAGATACACTACCAGCCCGGTGCGCAAGACCACCCCCGCCCGCGACATGGTTGAATCCGTCCTCCCGGCCCTGCGCCCCAGCGAAGCCCCCAACCTGACCCGCTTTCCCTGACCCATCTCACTTCCTTCTCGCCCGACTTGGCGAAGCTATGCAACAAAACATCACCGATGACCTGGACGCCCTTCTTTCCGTCCTGCCGCCCGCCCTCACCAACCGTCTCCACGAACTGAACCAGGCCGACCAACTGATCGAGATCGTCCTCGACCTGGGCCGCAAACCCGAAGCGCGCTTCACCGACCACGATGACGTGCTGCCACAACCCCCGGGAGAACACGATCTCGGTCGGGGGGCGCGGCGGCCGGCGCATCACGTCGCGCTCGGGCGGGTCCACCCCGAGCGCTAGACCGGGAAGCCCGT
>CAYWPZ010000304.1:0-933 GCA_964460135.1 uncultured Caldilineales bacterium
TCAACAATCAACAATCAACAATCAACAATCAACAATCAACAATCAACAATCAACAGTCAACAGTCAACAGTCAACGAACGGGCTAGCGATTGGTTGAACTGCGTGCGGTTTTGATGCTGGCGCTGAGGATGCGTTGGAGTTGTTCGCATTCGTCCAGCAAGTCGGTCAATTGCGAAGTTGGCAACATCTCGCTGACGATGATGATACGCAGCCAGACCTCGCTTTCGTTGAGTTCTTTGACGGCGATTTTGAGTTTGTGGATGAAATCATCGGTGCTTTCGGCGCTTCGAGCTTCGCCATGCTGCGGTGCGGGTGCGGTCCCACTCCGCAGAAGCTGTCCGGCCACATGCCGACCCGCAATGGAAGATGGCAAAGCGTCGCAAACTGTGATGATTCTGGCAGCAAAGCGAATCAGCCGCTCCTGAATATCATCACCCTTCGCCATCTTGCGACCTTCCGTTCCTCGTTGACTGTTGACTGTTGATTGTTGACTGTTCCTTTTCTTCAGGCAAACACATCGCCTGCTATTTCGTTCATCTCCGGCCACGGGCTTTCGCGGGCGAAGCGAGCGATTTCAGCGATCTCGGTTTCGACCTGCGCCTGCACGGCCGCAATCTCGGCCTCGCCCAGGTCGAATTCTTCGATCAGACGACGGGGGAAGGTGCTGATAGGGTCTTTGGCTCGCCACTGCTCGACTTCTTCCTTGGTGCGGTACGGCTCGTTATCGCCGACCATGTGGCCGAACAGCCGGTAGGTCATCACCTCGATGAAGACGGGGCCATTGCCGCTGCGGGCATAGTCCACCGCCTCACTCGCGACCGCATACGTCGCCAGCACGTCGTAGCCATCGACTGTCATCGTCCTGATGCCGAACCCGGCGGCGCGCTCGGCCAGCGTGGTGGTGGCGGTGGTGTTGCGAATGGGCGTCATCTC
>CAYWPZ010000304.1:943-1403 GCA_964460135.1 uncultured Caldilineales bacterium
CGGAATAGAGATTGTTCTCGCAGACGAAGACCACCGGCAGTTTCCAGGCTGCGGCCAGGTTCAGGCCCTCCAGCAGCGCGCCCTGGTTGATGGCGCCGTCGCCGAAAATCGTCATCGCCACCTGGCCGGTTTTGTCCAGCTTGGCGCGCAGGGCCGCGCCCACGGCGATGGGCACGCCGGCGCCGACGATGGCATTCTCGCCCAGCAGCCCGATGCTGAGGTCGGTGTAATGCATCGAGCCGCCCTTGCCCTGGCTGCAGCCTGTGGCCCGGCCCAGCAGCTCGGCCATGCCTTCTTTCGGGTCCAGCCCTTTGGCGATGGCGTGGCCGTGCCCGCGGTAGGTGCAGGTCAGGTAGTCGTCGCGGCGCAGCGGCAGCACCACCCCCACGGCCGTTGCTTCCTGGCCGATGCAGGGGTGCAGCGACCCGCGCAGCTCGCCTGATTTGTAGAATGCCACTGC
>CAYWPZ010000304.1:1413-5324 GCA_964460135.1 uncultured Caldilineales bacterium
GTGGTAGATGTGGAGAAGGCCGGGTTTGGTGTGGGGCATGGGCGGGTGGAGGGATATTGGTAATTGGTTATTGGTAACTGGTCATTGAGGTAGTGATCGTGATGATGGACATCGTCTACCGTCCATCGTCAAGTGGGGATCGCATCTTTGTTTCCGGCGTGACCTGCCTTCAGCTATTGGTCTGAACGCTGCGGAAGGCTGTCGGCGAGGAAGGAAATGCGGAAGGGGCGGAGTTCGCCGCGCCAGACGCCAGCCGCGAGGCCGGGGTCGCTGCGCATGATCGTTTCGGCCTCCTCCGGCGACTCGGCCTGGAAAATGCAGATGCCGAACGTGCCCTCGTCGGTTGTGAGCGTGCGTCCGACCAGGAAGGCCACGCCCCGCTCGACCAGGTTCGACAGGTAGTCGGCATGAACCGAGAGGATGGCCGCTTCGTCGGGCGTCGGCCCTTCGCTCAGCATCCCCTGCCGGGTGACTTGAATCGTGTAGATGTACCAGATCATACACTTGTTCTCAAAGTGACTTGGGTTTAGAAAGTGATCTTCGCGTTCATTCGCGTTCTTCGCGGATCAAAAGATCGGCGGGGTGAAGAAGGTGATCAGCTCAACCGTCTCTTTTTCCTCGTTGCGCAGGCCGTGCTCCATGCCGATGGGGATGGCGACGAACTGCCCGGCCGCGAACGTGCGCTCGCTTTCGCCCGTGATCAGGATGGCCCGCCCGGCCCGGATGTGTACCACCTCGATCTCGTTGGGATGAATATGCCGGCCGATGACGCCGCCAGGCGGGACGAAGACGAGGCCGAGGCTGGCAAAGGGGTGGCTGGCCTGAGTGAACACTTGCTGCATGCCGACGCCGGCAAAGCGAGGGTGCGCGGCCATGGGCAAGGCGGTGGGGTCGATGATGGCAGGGGCTGAGGTCGGCATCATTGGTTTCCGTTGTCGTGGGGTTGGCGTCTCCTGCTCTCCAGGATGCCGCCGTAATAGTCCAGGTGCTCGGCCATAGCACGACGGGCGGCGGCGGCGTCATGCTGGGCGATGGCCGCAGCAATGGATTCGTGCTGGCCGAAAATCGGTTCGGTCGGGCGGTCGCCATAGTGCTCCCAGCCATAGATGAAATGGCTGCGCAATTGCTCAATCAATGGCGCCAGCAAGAGGCCGAAAAACTCATTCTGGGTGGATTCCGCCACCAGCAGATGGAATTGCAGGTCGAGTTCGGCCAGCACGCGCGGGGATTGCACCTGTCTGCGCATCTCGCCGCAGAGCCGCCGGAACTCCTGACACTGTTCGGGGCCGGCCCGCATCGCCGCCAGGGCCGCCGTCTCCACTTCCAGCACCCGCCGAATCTCCCACAGCCGCAAGTCGATGTCGTCCTGCCCCATCATCTGCAGATAAGTCCGCAGCGAGCGCGAGACGATGGCCGAATCGGGTCTGCGCACATAGGCCCTGCTGCCGGTTTGCGTTTCCAGCACCCCGCGCGCCTCCAACACCTTCACCGCCTCGCGCACCACGGTGCGGCTGACACCGAAGGCCTCGGCCAATTCGCGCTCGGTGGGCAGGCGGTCGCCAGGACGCCAGGTTGCATCCTGCACCAGGCCCAGGATGCGTTCGGCCACACGCTCGTACAGGCGCTGTTCGCGTGAGATTGGCTCGATGTCGGCAATTCGGGTGTTCATCTGCGGCATGACGATCTCTGGTACGATGGTATACCATAGTACCGAAATGCTGACATCGTGTCAAATTCAGCGGCGGGCGGCTTCACCCGGCCAAGACGCAACCGATGATGGCTTCGTCGTAGGTGACTTTCGTCTGCTCGCCCGGTTTCAGGACGAGAAAATCATCGGCCCAGTCGCCATTCACCAGCCGGCGGATGAGCACCAGGTCGCCGGTGATGCGCTCGAACAGCCAGCCGCGACGGTTGGCGTCGTCGCGCGCCCTGGCCTCGACCCGACTGCCATCGCCCACCCCCATCTCGATGTAGGCCGCGCGCTGATAGTGCGACTGCCAGGCGCCCATCACCTCCATCAGGTAGTCGGCGTTCTCCTGGCCATATTTCGCCACGTATTCCTGATAGACATCCTGACCGTTGTTGCCCAGGCCAGAGCCAAGCCCCATGTTGCCGCCGGTGCCGTCATCGCGCTCGATGTAATCGAGGGCATACCAGTAGGTGCCGGGGGTTTGCTCGAACTGCCGGCTGTAGCGGTCGCGCCCGCCCAAGAAGAGGGTGATGCAGTCGTGGGCGCGCGGGATCACTACCGGCGTATCGCGAGCCGTCAATCCCGCCGTGGCCTGCCCGCACAGCCCATAGCCCATCACGACGGCGTCATAGCCCTGCCCTGCCGCCTGGTCGATGTGTTGTTGGAGGTGGTTGCGCAGCACCTGGGGCGTGTTGTGCAAGCCGCGGCGGAAAAGATGGATGTCGACGATGTGCGGCGAAGAGGCGGCGCAGGTGTAGAGTGGGCGGGCCAGCACTTCGCAGCCCAGGCATTTGATGCGCATAGTGGATGGGATCGGGTCGGTGGGAAGGAGCTGGGTGATTGAGCGAGAAAAGGCGCCCTCGGCGCCCGGCAGCCTACAGGCCGGAGATCACCTTGCTGGCCTCGCCCAGGGCTTGTTGCGCTGCCAGGAGATGACGGATGATCTCGCCATAGTCGGCAACGTGCGCCTGCTCGCGCGCCAATGCCTTCATGGCTTCGATTGCCGGCATGTGGCCGATGGGGGTCTGGGGATAATTATACTGTGGCTCGCGGCGCTCCATGAACCAATCGCCATAGAAGGCATCGGCCTCGAAGACATGGCTGAGATCGCCCAGCACCTTGCCGCCCATGATCCAGAAATAGCCGATCTTGAGCCATTCTGGCCGCCGGTAGCCGCCGATATCGATTTCGTCCTCCAACCAACGGCAGATGAGGGCCACCTGGCGGGCATGTTCGGCGGGCGTGAGGCGCGGGTAGCGTTTGTCCAGGTCTTGCCAGGGGCGCGGCCCCATCTCGGTGATGCGACAGGGTACGGCGGCGTTGGGGCCGAGGACGGCCTTCATGTGCTGCTCGTGGCACAGCCAACCCATCAGCCCGTTGGCGTCATCCATGATCGTGCAGCCCGGCTTGGCCTGCTCGCGCCGCATTTGGTTGATGTACTCGCGCGGGTAGCCGTGCCAATACCAGGGGTCCAGCGCCGCGTATTCGGCTTCGCTCAGTTGCTCGCCGTGCTGATGGACGTCATCGAAGGGATAGGGTTTGTCCTTCCAGATCAAGCGATTGAAGGGGTAGAGGTGGATGTTGACGGCCAGACCTTTCTCGAACAGGTCGCCGGCGCCCAGATCGACCACCACCTGGAACTGATTGTCGTTGGGGCCGGGATTGATCGGCGGCAGCGACATCTCCAACCCGTTCTCCAGCCCGTAGCGACAGGCCGGCAAGGCCCACTCGATCGACTTTCGCGCCCAATCCTTTGGCACCTTCTTGTCATACCATTCGCGGTCGTCGTTCGGTTCGTTCCAGATCTGCACGTGTTTGACTCCCGCCTTGGCCAGACCGTCCAAGACATGGGCCGGGATGGCGTTGGGGCGGATGCCGTCGCCGTCGCTCAGACGCAGGGCCGGTTCGACGCCGATGCTGAGCAGGTCGCGCACCATGCCTTCGATGCCCGGCCGGGCGTCGGCGGGGATGCGAATGGGGTCGAGCGTCCGGGTGCGGGGGTCGTAGTGCCGCATGCCGCTGACATCATGGCAGATGAACAGGCCGCCGATCCCCAGCGCCTCGATCTCGCGCAGCCATGTTTCCCAGTTGAGAACGTTATCGTGATGGAAGGTGGAGCGCCAGTGGAAACCGACGCGGTGGAGTTTGCGCGCCATTAGCGGCTCTCCAACAAGTCGCGCGCGGCGTCGATCTCGTCCTGCGCTTGCGCCAACAGGTTCAA
>CAYWPZ010000305.1:0-5281 GCA_964460135.1 uncultured Caldilineales bacterium
CGCAGCAGCAAGGTGGCCAGGAAGAGGGCGTCGAAAAAGCGCGGCAACAGACCCCCGCGCGCCAGCCGCCCCTGGCCGGCGTGGAAGACGCTTTGGGCGCGGCGTTCGAGGGCGCGGCGGTCGGCGATGGCCTGGGCGCTCTCGGTCAGGGTCAGCACCGGCACCAGCCGCAAGAAATGGACGGTGCCAAACGCGGCCGGTCGCGGCTCGACCAGGGCGGCCACCGTCAAGCGACCCTCAGGCGTCAGCAGCTCTTCGCTGCCATCGGGATAGTGCGCCCAAAGGCTGGAGTGTTCGATGTAGGGCCGGACATCGGCCGGGAAAAACTGTTCGCCTTGCGTGTAGCGCACGATCGGTTCGAAGCGGCGCAACAGCTCGATGTCAGCGTCAGGGGCCGCCGGCGTCGTCGGGTCAGTCGTTGTGTTCGAGGCTTTCATCGGCTCGTCGGCGAATGCCAAAGGCTTCCTGAACTTCGGCCAGGTTGAGTGAAAAGACGATGACGGCGCCCACCAGCAGCGCGGCATAGTCGGGTCGCCCGTAGTAGTATCGGATCAAGGCAAAGGCCAGATTGGCGCCGCTCCAGGTCATCAGACCCACCCACGCCCACCGCCTGACGCCGAACAGACCAAGACTGAGGGCGAAGGTGACGCTGCCGCTGATGAGCAGACCGGCGGCGCGGGCGAACTCTTCTCCGGTCGCCGTCAGGCGCCAGCCCACGATCAGCGGCTGGCTCAGGGCCTGTTGCCACAACCTGCCCGGCCCCAGCGCCAACAAAACGATTGCCACCGTTGCCAGAGCCGCGCCAAGCGTGATCAGACCGACAACGGTGACGGCGACAGGGCGTTTGCGGGGGCCGGGGGAGGTGGGCAGGAGGGACATGGGGTCGGTGAAGCAACTCAGGTCTTGGAAGCGGCCATGCCTGGCGGCCTGCCCGCTTGCATCGGAGCAGCAACGGCGTTTTCAAGCTCGAGGCGGTGGTTGTTGAGGATGTGAAAGACATCGACTGCATTGCGGGTGGGCGGGACCCTAAGCCCGGCGGGGTGAAAGATGAAGGCATCGGTTTGCTCGCCGCCCAAACCGCCGTGGCTGCCGATCAGTTCTTCCAACGCCGCCACCGTGCCATCGGCGTAGACCGCACTGATCACCATCAGATCGCCGGCATGAGGGAAATCCATGACCCGGCGCACTTGCCAGGCGCGGGTCTCGATGGCGGCGGCGCCGGCCGCGTTTGGGTCAGTGGGGGCGTAGGGTGCCAGTGGATCCTCGCCCACCACCGCGCCCGTGTGCAAATCGCGCCGGCCGCTCTTGGCCAGGGCAACGGGAACGCCGGCGTCATCATAGCCGCAGACGATGCCGATGCCCTCGTGCTCGACCAGAGCCTGCACCAGGCCGGGATAGGCTGCCTCCAGCTCGCTCAGCCCGATCTTGCGCCGCTGAAGGTCGAAATAGACTTGGGCCAGATTGCCGCTGCCAAAGGCCGTGACCGAGGCCGGCTCGGGCGCCGGAGTCTGTTCGCGCCGGGCCTGGGCGCGACCGAACGCCTTTGCACCCTGTTTGGCCACCATGCCCCGGGCCCGACCGGCCGCGCCTGCCTGGTGAATGCTATCCAGCTCGCCCGAAATCGCCGCCATGGCCAGGCCGGCGTCGTCGCCGCCCATCTGCTGGCCGACGGCCATGCCCACCGGCAAGTGCTGCTCGATGTACTCCTTCAGGCTCTGGCCGTAGCGCTGGCAGAAGGTGGGGCCAAACGATTGACCGTGGTCAGAGAGAATGATCAGATCATAGGGCCGCGGCGCCTTTTCGGCGATGGCCCGGCGGACGCGGGCAATGACCCGATCATAGCGCCGCAGCTCGCCCAGGGCATCGCTCGTCCAAGGGCCGGAATGGTGCGCCACCTCGTCGTAGCCCGGCCAGGTCACATAGATGGCCGGTGAGCCGCGGATGATGTCGAGGATGGTCAGGTTGGCGGCCAGGTCGCGCACCAAAACCGAGGTGGTGGCCCGCACCAAAGGATAGCCGCCGTGCAGCCGATTGAGGCGTGGATAGACCTTTTGGCGCTGCTGTCGCCAGCCCTCCCAAAGCTCGCGCGCGACCATGCCAAAAAAGAGGGCCAGGGTGCGCATCAAGAAGTAGGGATTGAGCATCAACAGGTAGAGGTCTTCGGCCCGCCGCTTCTGCTCCTGCGCGTCTTCGGTTTGCAGATCGGCCAGGGTCAGGAGCGATTTTTCGGCGTCGCCATTGAGCATATTGTCGATGCTGGAGCCGCCGCGCAGGAGGCCGTGGCCGGTGGCATAGCGGGCGTTGAGCAGGCCGGCGTCTTTGCCAGAGACGATCAGGCGGCCCAGGTCTTTGTCGTACCAGCGAAAGGCCGGGATGTCGTAGTTGTCGCCGAACATGATCCCGGCCTGGCAGGCAGAGGTCTGCGACGGCAGGCCGCAATCGATGCGTGAGAGCACATACGGGGCCTGGCCGCCCTGCCCCTCCATCAGCGCTTTCAGCGTCGGCATCAGCCCGCTGGCGATGGCATGTTTGATGTGATGATAGCTGAGGCCGTCGATCTCCATCATCACCAGGCCGCGACCGGGCCGGGAGGCGGCGGCGAAGGGTTGGCCCCGCGCCAGCCGCTCGATCAGCCGCTGGTAGAACGACCCTTCTTCATCCATCTCGATGACGTTGGTGAGCACCACATCGATGGCCGCCATGACGATGCCCGCCGCCATGGCCGGAACCAGACCTTCGACCTGAAAGCCCGGCAAGATACGAGCCGTGAGCAGGAGCATGACGGCGTTGACGACGAGGCCGACGCCGAGGAGGGGGAAGAAGCCCAGCGGAACCGCCAACAAGAGGATGAAGGGCCGGATCAGCAGATTGACGGCCCCCAACAGAAAAGCCGCCGCTGCCGTCGCCAGCCAGCGCGACGCCACCCCATCGCCGCCAATGCTGATCCCCGGCAGGATCCAGGCGGTCAGGGCGAGCGAGACGGCGTCGACCAGCCACAGCGCCAGGAAGCGGAGCGGCGCCTGCACCAGCCAACGAATGGCGTCGGCGATGATTGCAGTCACGTTGCCAACTCTGTCAGCGGTGCGTCCATGCTTTGCTGTCGGTAGCGGTGCGAATGACTTCAGTTTAGCAGTGGTGATGGCGCCAGAGCAATAAGTCTTCGTTCGACGGCGGTTTATCCCACATTATCCCACACTTTCCCACATTGGCGGGCGCGAAATCACTTTGGCAGAAGCAGTCATTGCCCCAGCCGCTGCCGCGCTTCCAACTCGAAAGCCGCCACCGCCCGGTCGTACAGCGTCCGCGCTTCGGCGTGCGAATTGGCCACCGCCGTGAAACCAAAATGCCCACTCTCGCCCAGGGCGCTGATCATGTGCAGGACGATGCCGGTCTGCCGGGCCTGGTCGAAATGCAGCCCGTGTAAGGCCACGATCTCGAACAGATCATCGGGCGTGAACACACGAAAGAGCGGAGATTCGACGTGATCGCTGGCGACGAAGCATTTCTGTTGCCCGAACGGCGTCGTAAACACCCCCTTTTCCGCATCGTAAACGCCATCGGTCAGGAATTGCAGCGTGAGGAAGGGATGGGTGGTGCCGCCCTTGCGTAAGTTCAGCTCGATGGCATAGACATCCCATTCTTGGCCCTCGCCCGACCGCACGGCCACAAAATCGATGGCAAAACGGCCCAACACACCCTCTTTGGCCAGCCGCTGGCCCACTTTGGCGGCCTCGCGCATGATCTTGACGGCGTAGGCCGCATCCGCCGGGAAGACGGCCCCCAGATAGCTCTGGCCGCTGGGGCCGCCCAGAAGCTGGTCGTGGGTCGAGAGCAGCTCGACTTCGCCCAACGGCGTGATGCGGAGTTGGGCGCTGGGGCTGCGGAACTCGTCGCCCATGATCCGTTCTTCGACGATGCCGCCGTGTTTGGCCAACGTCTGCATGTACCAGTCAAAACTGATGCTGGCAGCTTCGTAGCGCATCGCCCGCAAGCGTCGGGCCAGGGCTTTGGCTTCAGCGGCGTCGCCCGGCGCGGGCAGGTCTTGCAGGTCGATGATGGCGTTGCCAAGGCCAGAGACGCCCTCATTGTGTTTGATCACCGCCTGCCGGAGGCCGGGGCGCTGCGCTCGCAGCCCGGCCAGCGCCTCGATTGCCTCCTGCTCGGTGTGCAGGTTCTCGGCCCCCAACGGATGCTTCACCCCCTCCTCGGCGAACAGCCGCCGGCAGCCGCTCTTGGTGCCAAAGGAGAAGAACTTGGGGTCGGCGCCGTACATGGGGATGTCCAGGGCCAGAGCCAGGTCGCGCTCGATCTGGGTGCTGATGTAGGGCACCAGATGGGCGCGGCTGTGGTCGAGGATGAGCGCACGCAGATGCTCGAGCAGGGGCGGACGCTCCAGGAGTTTCTCGCACAAGGGCCGGGGAGAGCCATCCATGGGCGCAACCAGGAACAGACGCTGGCGGGCCTGGCTGGCAATGACGCCGGGCAGCAGGTGCAGGTAATAATCGACGATCTCCTGGCGGATGGGCTGCGAGGTGACGTAGATCAAACGGGCGCGTGGCTGGCGGAGCAAGAGCAGCAGGAAGAGATAGCGTTCCTCATAGGCCTGGAGGATAGCGCCGCCCACCGGCAGATCGAGCGAGAGCGAGGGAACGACGACAATGGTCTGCGGGTCCTGATTGAAGGCGCGAATCGAATGCCACAGCGGCGTGAGTCGGGTCTGAAGCATCTCGAAGCGCGCCTGTGCTTCGTCAGGCGTGAGAGCGAGGGTGTACGGGGGAAGCGTGTTCATGGTTTGCTCCGTTTCAGAAGAATGCAGGCGACTGGGTGCTCAGGAAAGCAGAAGTCAGGGGCGGCGTCCAACGGGGTTCGGCGGCGAATCTGGGCTGTGGCCCGCTTGAGCGGCAAAGAAGAAGAGCCTGATGCGTTCTTGCGCAGACTCCCTTTACGCCACGCCTCATGCCTCACGCCTCACGTTTCACGCAAATCATCCTATCGCGCGCATAGCCCAGCGGCGAAAACCGCACGCCCTGCACCCAGGGCTGAGCCACCGTCCTGGCCGCCTTGGCGCCATAACCCAGCGGCGCCACCAACGCCTGTTCGGCTACCAAGAGACGGTCGGCCTCGCGATACCTGGCCAGCCGCAGGGCGCGGTCGCTTGTGCGAGCTGCGGCTTCCACCAACTCGGTGTAGCGGGCGTCGCTCCAACCGCGGCGGCGCAAGAACTCATAGCACGAGGCCTGGCGCATGAAATTGTCCGGGTCGGGGTAATCGGCAACCCAGC
>CAYWPZ010000306.1:0-5215 GCA_964460135.1 uncultured Caldilineales bacterium
AACACCGCATCCTCTTCCTCTTCCCGCCCGATCCCTACTCCCCCGTGCGCGTCGCGTTGCGCGCACGACGGGCCATCATCGTCAGCCTCGATCCGCTCGAACTGGAAGCGGGCGAGTTGCACCGGGCGCGGCTCAACGCCAACCACATCCGTTTCGAGCATCTCTTCCTGCCTTTGCCCTACCCCGACGGCTACTTCCACCACATCGTCCTGGGCGACCACCCTGCCCTGGCCGCGGTGGAGGCAGCGAACGAAATCAACCGGGTTCTGGGGGCCGGCGGCAAGATCATCCGCTTGTCTGCCATAGCCGGGGAGGAAGCGCCCCCGATCGAGTTGCCGTGACCGCCCGGTCTGTGGCTGCCGCCCGCCCGATCGGCAAGAACGACTGGCTGATCGCCCTGGGGTTGGCAACGTTTGGCTTCAGCGTGCGCCTGTTCTGGGCGCTGCGGCCCCGCGCCGTGCACTGGGACGAGCCCGACTACCTGCTGCTGGCCCGCAACCTGCTGCGCGGCCAGGGCTATCAGATCCTCGGCCTACCCGAAACCCATCTCCCTCCCATCGCACCCTGGCTGGCGACAGCCTCGCTGGCCCTGGGCGCGCCGGTCGACCTGGCCATGAGCCTGTGGCATGCCCTGGCCGGCGCCATCTTCTGCGGCCTGATCTTCCTCATCGCCCTTGAGATCAGCGGCAACCGGCCGGCGGCCCTATGGACCGGCTGGCTGGCAACCATCGCCTCCCCGCTTGTCGTCCGCCCCCTCTACTGGGGCAGCATGACCGAATCGGTCTTCCTGCTCTTGCTTTGGCTAGGGCTGTGGGCCGTTTGGCGGCTGCTGCACGGCGGCAGCTGGCGGGCCGGGCTGGCCGCCGGCGCCGCCCTGGCGCTCAGCTATCTCACCCGGCCCGAAGGCTTGTTGTGGTGGGCGCTGTTCGCCGTCATCGCCCTCGTTTTGGTCATCTGGCGGCGAGACGACCGCCAAAAAGCCTGGCCAGGCACCGTCCTCTACCTGCTCGTCTTCCTCCTCCTCTCCGGTAGCTACTGGCTCTACCTCTATCGCAGCACCGGCCAGTTGCTGCTCAGCGGCAAGACCGGTATCACCCTGCTCCAGGCCGAGGGTGCCAACAAAGATTTGAGCGTCGTCCTCGACAGTTCCGGGCAGGAAGTCTTGTGGCTGTCGCCCGAACGCTACCAGGTCGGCGTCGCCTCGGTCGTCGAGGCAGACCCGCTGGGCGCGCTCAAGCGATTGTCCGCCAACCTCCGCAACCTGCCCGGCGTTGTCCTGGCCGCGCTTGTTCCCCTGCACCTGATCGTCTTGATCGGACTTGGCCTATGGGTGCAGCCCTGGGGCCGCCGGAGGCTGATCGAGCAGGCTTTCTGGCTGGCCTGCCTGCTGCCGTTGCTCATCGTCCCCCTGACGCACCTGCTGCCCCGCCTGCTGCTGCCTTTGCTGCCGGTGGCGCTGGTCTGGGCCGGGCAGGGGGTGCAGCGACTGGTCGAGTGGGCCCGCGGCACTGCATCCCCCTGGCCGCGGCTGGCCCGGCCGCTTGCCTGGCTCTGGCCGCTCTTGCTGGCCCTACTGATGGCGGCGCTGGCCGCCAACAGCCAGTTCGACGACGAGCGGGCAGGCCAGGCCACGATCACCCCCGGCCACAGACAGGCGGCGTTTTGGCTGGCCGCCAACAGCCATCCCGACCAGGCCGTGATGACCCGCAACAGCGAGATCGCCCTCTACGCCGACCGCCTCCTCGCGCCCCTGCCCAATGCCGACCTCGACCAGGTGCTGGGCTACGCCCGACGACACGGCGCCGGCTTCCTGGCCGTCGATGATATCGAGCTGAGACTGTTGCGGCCGCAGTTCGCCCACATTGCCGAACCCGGCCAGACTCCGTCCACGCTCGAACTGGCGGCCACTTTCCCCGGACCCATGCGCACCACCTACCTCTTTCGCATCCATTGACCCACCCTCATGGCTCAAGACAAACTCGTTGTTCGCGGCGCGCGCGAACACAACCTGAAGAACATCACGGTCGAGATCCCGCGCGACCGGCTGGTGGTGATCACCGGCCTGTCGGGGTCGGGCAAATCGTCGCTGGCCTTCGACACCATCTATGCCGAAGGACAGCGGCGTTATGTCGAATCGCTCTCAGCCTACGCCCGCCAATTCCTGGGCCTGATGGAAAAACCCGACATCGACCAGATCGAGGGCCTCTCCCCCGCCATCTCCATCGACCAGAAAGGCGCCAGCCGCAACCCCCGCTCCACCGTCGGCACCGTCACCGAAGTCTACGACTACTTGCGCCTGCTTTTCGCCCGCATCGGCATCCCCCACTGCCCCAACTGCGGTCAAACGATCAGCCGCCAGACAACCGAGCAGATTGTCGATGCCATCGCCGGCTTGCCCGACCACACCCGCCTCCTCATTCTGGCCCCCCTGATCAAAGACCGCAAGGGCGAGCACAAAGCCGTGTTCGAGGATGTGCGCAAGGCCGGCTTCGTGCGCGTACGCGTCGATGGCCATGTCTTCGATGTCAACGACGAAATCGAGCTGGATCGCTACAAGACCCACACCATCGAGGCCGTCGTCGACCGGGTCATCGTCCAACATGGCAACGGCGACGGCGCCAGCATGGACTTTACCCGTCTGGCTGACTCGGTCGAGACAGCTCTGCACCTGGGCAGCGGCATCATGACCCTGACCGATGTCAGCGACCCCGACCGGCCCAACGACCGGCTGTTTTCTGAGCACATGGCCTGCGCCAACTGCGGCCTCAGCCTGCCCGAGATCGAACCGCGCACCTTCTCGTTCAACTCGCCCCACGGCGCCTGCCCCACCTGCACCGGGCTGGGGACGCAGATGGAGTTCGACCCCGAATTGATCGTCCCCGACCCCGAACTCTCGCTGGCCGATGGCGCCATCCAACCCTGGTCGTCCGATACCAGCACCTACTATCAGGCCCTGCTCGAAGCCGCCGGCCACCACTATGGCATCCCCTTCCAGACGCCCTGGAAACAACTCAGCCGCAAACAACAGGACGTCATCCTCTACGGCGGCAAGCGCGAGGATGCAGTGCGCGTTCGTTATGTCAATCAACAGGGCATGGAGCGCGAATATCAGACCAGCTACGAGGGCGTCATCCCCAACCTACAGCGCCGCTACCGCGAGACGACCTCGGAATACATCCGCAGCGAGTATCTCGAACGCTACATGACCCACCGCCCCTGCCCCGCCTGCGGCGGCAAACGGCTGCGGCCTGAGGCGCTGGCGGTGACGGTGCAGGACCTGAACATCCATCAGATCACACAGATGTCGGTGAGCGAGGGGCTGCAATGGGTGTGCAGCCTGCGCGGGCTACAGCCCGGCGAAAGCTACAACGCCGCCCTGCCCGAAGAAGCCCCGGTTGGGTCGCCGCTCAGCGCCCGCGAATGGACTATCGCCCGCCAGATTCTCAAGGAGATCCAGGCCCGGCTGGGTTTCATGCAGGATGTCGGGCTGGAATACCTGACCCTCAACCGCCAGGCAGGGACGCTCAGCGGCGGCGAGGCCCAGCGCATCCGCCTGGCCACGCAGATCGGCTCGCAATTGACGGGCGTGCTCTACATCCTGGATGAGCCCAGCATCGGGCTGCACCAACGCGACAATGGCCGCCTGTTGCGCACGCTCAGCGGGCTGCGCGACCTGGGCAACACGGTACTGGTGGTCGAGCACGACGAAGAAACGATGCACGCCGCCGACTGGATCATCGACATGGGGCCGGGCGCGGGCGAGCACGGCGGCCAAATCGTGGCCGAAGGGCCAGTCGAGGCCATCCTGGCCCATCCCGACAGCCTGACCGGGGCCTTCCTCTCCGGTCGCCGCCAGATTGCTGTGCCCGAACAGCGGCGGCCGGGCAACGGCGAATTCCTGATCGTACGCGGGGCGACGGAAAACAACCTCAAGAATCTGGATGTGCGCTTCCCCCTGGGCAAGTTCATCGTCGTCACCGGCGTCAGTGGGTCGGGCAAGTCGTCATTGGTGGTGGATACGCTCTATCAGGCCATCGCCCGGCGGTTGTACGGAGCGCACGGCAAGCCGGGCAGCCATGAAAGCGTGGAAGGGCTGGAACTGCTGGATAAGGTCATCGACATCGACCAGTCGCCCATCGGCCGCACGCCGCACTCCAACCCCGCCACCTACACCGACCTCTTCTCGCCCATCCGCACCCTCTTCGCCGACCTGCCGGAATCGAAACTGCGCGGGTACAAGCCGGGGCGCTTCTCGTTCAACGTCAAGGGCGGGCGCTGCGAAGCCTGCCAGGGCGATGGCATCATCCGCATCGAGATGCAGTTTCTGCCCGATGTCTATGTGCCATGCGAGGTCTGCCACGGCAAGCGCTACAATCGCGAGACGCTGGAGATCAAGTACAAGGGCAAGAGCATCGCCGATGTGCTGGAAATGACGGTGGAGGAGGCGCTGGAGTTTTTCGCCAACATCAACAGCATCCGCAACAAGCTGGAGACGATCTTCCGCGTCGGCCTGGGCTATATCAAGCTCGGCCAGCCGGCCACCACGCTCTCTGGCGGCGAGGCGCAGCGCGTCAAGCTGGCCAAGGAACTCTCACGCCGGGCCACCGGCAAGACTCTGTACATCCTCGATGAGCCAACCACCGGGCTTCATTTCGCCGACGTGGAGAAGCTGCTGAATGTGTTGCACGACCTGGCCGATCGCGGCAACACCGTTCTGGTGATCGAGCACAACCTGGACGTGATCAAGACCGCCGATTGGGTCATCGACATGGGGCCGGAGGGCGGCGACAAGGGTGGGCGCATCGTGGTCGAAGGCTCGCCGGAGCTTGTGGCCCAGCATCCGCGCTCCTACACCGGGCAGTATCTGCGGGCGGCGCTGTGTCGGTGATCAGGGGTCAGTAGTCAGTGGTCAGTAGTCAGTCAATGCCTGCGACTTGCGACTTGCGACTTGCGACCTGCCACCTACCACCTGCCACTCGCCTGATTTTTGGGTCTTGACAAAGCGCCAAAAGGCGCAATGCTTTTTCCAGGTCTTTCGTCTTCGATCTGTTGAACTTCGTCTTTCTCGCCGCTGCTGCGCCCCAGGTTGTTGGCGTCCATATTTTAGATCGAGGTGCATATGTGTGGGGGGGGGGGGGGGGGGGGGCGCGGGGGGGGGGGGGGGGGGGGGGGGCGGGGGGGGGGGGGGGGGGGGCGGGCGGGGGGGGGGGGGGGG
>CAYWPZ010000307.1:0-5192 GCA_964460135.1 uncultured Caldilineales bacterium
CCATCCTGGAGACCATTTCGGCCCAGACCGGCCTGCAAGTGCAGCAGTTGCACCTGGGCGGCGGACTGTCGAAATCCGACCTGGCCTGCCAGCTGCAGGCCGATTTGCTGGGCATCCCGGTGGTGCGGCCCGCCGAAACCGAGACGACGGCGCGCGGGGCGGCGCTGCTGGCGGGGTTGGGCGCAGGGGTGTGGGCGCATCTGGCCGAGCTGCCGTCGCTGCCCGGCGGTAGTGCCACTTTCACGCCTGAACTGCGGCCAGAGCAGCGCCAGGCTGCTTTCGATCGCTGGCAAAGGGCGGTGGCTCATGTACGGGTTTGGGGGGCGAGCTGAGGTTGGCTGTGCTATACTAACGGCTGCGCTTGGTCGTCTTTGGCGCCGACAGAAAGGAGAGAAATGATGGTTGTTGCAACCCCAACCATGATGCGTCGATTGTCGCAGGTCTTCACCGATCGTCAGGCCAGCATCCTGACGGAGGTGATCCAGCAAACCTATGGCGAATTGGTTCACACCAGCGACTTCGACGAACTGGGCCCCCGCCTGATCTTCTCCTACGGACGGCTGATCTAGGGCAGATATGGGGGTCGTCGCCGTTGATCGCCTTGGTCTGACCGTAGCCGGGAAGCGGTTGTATCTGCTCTCCGGCCAAATTCACTATTTCCGTTGGCCGCGCGCCGAGTGGCGTCGCCTGCTGGTGGGAGCCAAAGCCGGCGGACTGAACACAGTCGACACCGTCATCCCCTGGAACCTGCACGAGCCGGAGCCGGGGGTCTTTTATTTCCAAGACGAGGCCGACCTGCCTGCCTGGCTCGATCTCTGCCATGAACTCGGCCTCTACGCCATCGTCCGGCCCGGCCCCTATATCTGCGCTGAGTGGGAGAACGGCGGCTTCCCTGCCTGGTTGACCGGGCGGGGCGGCAGGTTGCGCACGGATGACCCCGATTTCCTGGAGGCGGTGGGGGAGTGGTTCGATGTGCTCATTCCCCTGCTGGCCGCACGCCAGATCGACCGCGGCGGCCCCATTCTTCTCACCCAAATCGAAAACGAGCACTGGGCCAGCGGTGTTTATGGGCACGACGATCACCAGGCCACCCTCGCCCGCATGCTGAGCAACAGGGGTATCTCGGTGCCGTTCTATACCTGCATGGGGCCGATGAACGGCGTGGCCGAGTTTCGCAATGGCTGGAGCGGCATTGCCGATAAACTGCGGGCGACGCGCGCCGTCTGGCCCGATAACCCCATGATCGTCTCGGAGTTATGGAGCGGTTGGTTCGACAGTTGGGGCGCGTCGGCGCACAATGGCAAGACGCCGGCCGCGCTCGACCGCGTGTTGCACGAGTTGTTGGCGGTCGGAGCCAGTGGTTTTTCGCATTGGATGTGGGCGGGCGGGACGAATTTTGGCTGGTGGGGCGGGCGCACGGTGGGCGGCGATACCATTCACATGACCACAAGCTATGATTACGACGCCATTGTAGACGAGTATGGCCGGCCGACACCCAAGTTTTTTGTCGCCAGGCGGCATCACCTTTTCTTTGCCAGTCTGGGCGCCCGGCTTTCACAGCTTCTGGCCGAGGCAGGGGAGGGCGGGCCGGTGGTGCTGACCCAGGCGGGCGTCAAGGGACGGGCCGCCGGCGGCGACCCGCCCTATCGCCTGGCCCGCAACGGTTCCTTCTCCGCCGCCTTTCTGCAGAACACCGGCCTGGAGCGACAGACCGTGCAGGTTTTTCATGCCGACCCGCGCGCCCACCTGGCCGTAGAAGTCGAGGCCGGCAGCATCAAGCCTATCTTCGCCAATTTGTCCCTGGCCGCTGATTTGACCCTGGGCTATCATTCTTGCCGGATTCTGGGCTTTTGGGGGCGGGATGATGGCCGAGGAGTGAGGGAGGATCGCGATCTCCTCGTGTGCTACGGGTTCCGGGGCGAGGTGGGGGAGCTGATGTTGCGGAAAGCCGGCGGCTGGCGGGTGGAGGAGGCCGGAGGCGCCCGCGTCACCGTTGCCGGCGATGAGATGCGGCTGTACTTCTGGATCGGCGACCGCCCGACCATCGTCCGCACCGACCGGCTGACGATCGTGTTGCTGGTGCAGGAGCAAGCCGAGCGCTGGGGGATGGAAGAAGAAGAGGCGGGGGTCAAGGGTCAAGAAGCGACCGTCGATCTGAAGTGGGAGGCGTTTGCGGTGGATGAGTTGTACACCCCCTTCGCCACGACCCCGTTTTTCGACTTCCCCCGCCCTTGCGAAGATCTGGGCTGTTTCCTCGGTTACGGCGTCTACAGCGCCCGCTTTGTGCTGGCTGGGCCGGTCGAAGTCAATCTGGCGGCGCCGTGGCTGGTTGACCGCGGGCATTTGTTCATCGATGGCGAGCGGATGGGGACGATGGGCGTGAGTCCTGAGGGGCCAGGCTGGACGCTGCCCGTGCGCCTGGACGCAGGCGAGCATGAGTTACGCTTGCTGGTCGATAATCTGGGGCGTTTCAATTACGGTTCGAACACTGGCGAGCGCAAGGGATTGCTGGATACGCTCTACTGGAGTGGGGAGCAAATTGACATAACAACAGGATGGTCGGCCTTGTGGCAGGAGGCGGCGTTTGCAGGTGAGGCCATCGCCAACGCCAAGCCCGGTCATCTGCGCGCCGATGCGGCAGATGTGGATCTGGGGCACTTTGCTTTCCAGGGGCCGCAGGTCTGGTTGTTGCGCGAGATCGAGCAGCGGGCGGGGGAGCGGGTGATCGTGCAGTTGACGGGCGACCGCAATAGCGGCGCCTTGTATGTCAACGGCCAGACGGTCGAGCGTTTCTCGCGGCATCATGGCGGCGGCTTCATCAAGCGCGAGATCACGGCCTGGCTGCGACCCGGCGCCAATGTGCTGGCGTTGCAGATCGCGAACTACGCCGGCGCAGCCTGGCGGGCGACGATGTTGCGTTTCGATCCGGCGCAGGCGTTGCGGGCAGAGTGGAGGTTCCGGGGCGGTGTGACGCCTGCCGAGCGGCCGCCCAAACCCGGTCACCCTGGCTTTTTCCGGGCTCGTTTTGCTTGCCTGGCTGCTTGGGCAGATGCTCAGTCTCTGCGCCTGGCTGTCCCCGGCCTGGGCAAAGGGCACTTGTGGTTGAATGGCCGCAGTCTGGGTCGCTACTGGCAGATCGGGCCGCAGGAATTCTACAAGGTGCCGGTTTCGTGGCTGCAGGCCGAGAATGAACTGTTGGTCTTCGAAGAAGAAAACGGCCGGATCGACGATGTGACGATCCGGCCGGGGTGAAGGGTTGTGGGCGGATGGGCGGGTGGGATGAGGCATGCGCTATCGTCAATCGTCCATCGTCACGCCAGCAGCAGAAGCTGTGCTTTCAAGGCGACTTGGCTTAGCTAGGCGCGGGTTGCGGCGGTTCGGGTTCGGGCAGGGCGTCGAGGGGGTCGCCGTAAGTGGGTTGGGTGGGCGTCGGCGGGGGAAGGAGGGGGGCGCTAGAGCCGTTGCGCCCGCCGCCGGGGGTATAGGGTCGCGTGCCGAAACGGGTGAGGAGGACGGCGCCCAGGCCGATGCTGCCGGCGATGATGCCGATCAGTGATGAAAGCACCCAGCCGACGCAGGGAACAAGGGTGGGCAGTTGCCAGGCCAGGGTGAGGGCGACGACGCCGAGCACGATCTCGAGGATGGCGGAGTTGCGGTCGCTCGCACTGGAGCTGCGCAGGCCCTTGACGAGGCGCTGGCCGATCAGCCAGCCGAGCGCCAGCCAACCGAACACCCAGCCGACGATCAGCGCCAGCAGGACGATCAGCGCCAGGGGGATCAGGCAGAGGGTGATCGAGAGGAGAACGATGACCGGGATGGCCAGCACCTGGCTGAGACAGCCGACGCCAAACGAGACGCCGGCGTTGTCGTGCGCGGTTTCGACGACGCGGTTGGTGGCCTGAGGGGCGAGGACGACGAGGAGGATGCCAAGCATGGCCATCAGCGCCGCCAGGGCGACAGCGGAGAAGCCGCGCATGAAGGTGTAGAGCAGCCAGCCGGCGAAGCCGTCATTGGCGGGGGGCGGGGGGGTGATGTCGATCTGGGGGCGGCCCATTTCGCCGAAGTCGAACTTGAAGCCGCTGATGCTCTCGCCCTGGATTTCGGCGCCGGGGTCACGGTCGAGGCTGCCGCCGAAGCTGGCAGCATCGCCCTCGACGACGGCAGTGCTTTCAAGGCGGAGCGTGCCGCCCAATACCGACACGCTGCCTTCGACCAGGCCGCGCACGATGACCGAGCCGCCGAGCACGGTCACATCGCCCTTGACCGTGCTGTTTTCTTCCAGGGTGGCGTTGCCGCCCATGACCAAGAGGCTGCCGGCAAGCGTTTCACCGCTGCCAAGCGTGTAGCTATCGCCGAAGATGACTTTGTCGCCTGGTTCCGGCCCCTGGGCACTGACCACAGCCATCGGCATGGCCAGGGCGACGAGAAGGAGGACGAGGAGCCAAAAGCGGAAGGAGGGGTGTTTCATGGCTGTTTGTGTCTCCGTAGAGCGTGAGATGGGCTACACCTGGCATGGCCGTCGCCGATGGCGGGCACCCTCGGCGACGGATGTGGGGTAGAGGGGGCGGGGATTAGGGGAGGGTGAGGGCCGGGGTGAAGCGCCTGGCCCAGAGGGCGGTGACGCCGAGCAGGCCGAGGCTGGCGGCGGCGGCCAGGGCGGGGAGGAACCAGGGGCTGAACAATTGGTCGCGGACGGCGGCCAGCGTCTCGATCAGGGCGGCGATCTGACCAAGCCAGCGGGTGAGGTCGGCGAGGGTTTGGGTGGCAAGGTCGGGTTGGGTCGAGACGACAAAGCCGAAAAGCAGCGCCGCCGCCGCCAGTAGGGTGGGGATCAATGAGATCGCAGCCCCCAGCAAGAAGGTCAGCCCCAGCAGACGCTGCTCGCGACGCTGTTCGATGCGGGCCATGACCTCGCGTGTGAGGTCGCGACCGGGCGAAAGCAGCGGCGCCGAGCGCAACATGAGGTCGAGCTGGGTCAGCGTCTGGGCGAGCGCCAGGTGTTGCGGGCACTGGCGCAGATCGGCCTCCAGGTCGGCGATTTCGGCGGCCGAAAGCTGACCATCGAGCCGGAGCGTGAGAAGGGTGGGGATGGAGTCGCAGGTGGACATGGTGGAGGGTCCTCGGGGGAGGGGGGCGGGACACCATCGACATGCTGATCCGTGACGCCGACGCCGCGCTCTACCAGGCCAAGG
>CAYWPZ010000308.1:0-5143 GCA_964460135.1 uncultured Caldilineales bacterium
CGGGGCCGTAGATCTCGATCACGCGCCCGCGCGGCATCCCGCCCACGCCCAGGGCAATGTCCAGCGCCAGGGCGCCAGAGGGGATGACGGCGACTTGCATGCTGGTGGCGTCGCCCAATTTCATGATCGTGCCATCGCCGAAACGCTTGTTCAGATTGGCGAGTGTGGTTTCCAAAGCCTGTGATTTGCCATTGCTGGGACTCATGTCGGTTCTCCTGGGGGTGGATGGTGGTTATTGGTAATTGGTTATTGATCTTGGATGGTAGAGCTGAAGAATAGCACATTTGTTCTAGTCATGTCAAATCTGGGGATCGGCGCCTGTCGTTGCGAGCAGAGTAGCGAAGCAACCCGCTGGTTGATGAGGGGTGGGGATTGCTTTGCGCCTCGCAGTGGCGCGGTAGAGGAGCGGGGCTTGGGACTGGTTCCGTCGCCGTGCTATGATCCCGCCCATCTTTCAACCCCGGCAAGCACTCAGCCGCAACCCCGGCAGCTGTTTTGAACACAAAGGTCACAAAGAAGGACACAAAGCTTAGGAAGCTCTTTTCCTTTGTGTTTCGTTCGCGTTCTTTGTATCTTCGTGTCGGGTCTTTGAGGCGGCAAATCCAGGAAGGCGCCCGTGGCAATTGTCAATGCCCATGACCCCATTCTTCTGATCAACGATGAAGGCAAACGCTATCTGCACTACGCCCAACCGGGCGGCTCGTGGTTCACCAACCAGGGTCGCATCCTCTTCGACGAGTTGATCGGCCAGTCGTTTGGGCGCATGGTCGCGACCGACAAGGGGCAACACTTCCTCCTCCTGCGGCCCACCACCTCCGACCTGATCCGCTATCTCAAACGCACCACACAGATCGTCTTCCCCAAAGACGCTGCCCAACTGGTGATGGAACTGGATTTGTGGGACGGGCGGCGGCTGATCGAGGCCGGCACCGGCAGCGGCGGCCTGACCCTGGCCTTCGCCCGCGCGGTCATGCCACGAGGCCGCGTCTACAGCTACGAGGCCCGGGCCGAGCACCAGGCTGTGGCCCGGCAGAACCTGGAACGGCTCGGTCTGTTGCCTTACGTCGATCTCAAACTGCGCGACATCAGCGAAGGCTTCGACGAGCGTGAGGTGGATGCGGTCTTTCTGGATGTGCGCGACGCCGGGCAGTTCGTCCCCCAGGCCCAGGCGGCGCTGATGGAGGGCGGGCTGTTTGGCTCGCTCGTCCCCACCACCAACCAGGTCAGCGACCTGCTGGCGGCGCTGCAAGCCGGGGATTTCATCGAGATTCGGGTCGAGGAGATGCTCGTCCGGTCATGGAAGCCTGTGCCCGACCGCCTGCGCCCCGCCGACCGCATGGTGGCCCACACCGGCTATCTCGTCTTCGCCCGCAGACTGAACGCCCGCTATCGGCTGTGGGGCGCGGACAGCCGCCAAAAACGCCGCGCCGTCGAATTCGGCGGCTGGCCCACCGATGACCCGCAAGGCGTTGACTGACATGGCGCTCACTCCTCACTCTTCACTCCTCACGGTTCACGAATACCGCGGCAACATCCACATGCACACCACCTTCAGCGATGGCACGGGCCGGCCGGAGGACCTCATCGCCGCGGCCGGCCAGGCGAGGCTGAAGTTCATCATCGTCACCGACCACAACATCCTGCTCGATCAGGAGCGCGAGGGCTGGCAGGATGGCGTCCTGACCCTGTTCGGTATCGAGGTCAATGACCCCAACCTGAAGCCGGAGCACAACCACTGCCTGACATTGGGCGTGCGGGAGGATGTGACGCCTTTTGCCCCCAGTCCTCAAGGGCTGATCGATGCCGTGCGCGAGCGGGGCGGGCTGAGCTTCTTCGCCCACCCCATCGAAAAGGCCAGCCCGCTGGTCCCAACCACCTATCCCTGGACTGAATGGGATCTCGAAGGCTTCACCGGCGTCGAGCTGTGGAATTTCATGTCCGAGTTCCGCCCGCACGCCAGCAACAAGCTCAAGGCTATCTGCGTCGGCTATCTGCCCTGGTGGTTCTCGATCGGCCCCTTTCCCGAAATGCTGGCCAAATGGGATGAGCTGCTGCAACGCCGGCCCACCGTGGCCATCGGCGGCTCGGACGCCCACGCCCTGGTCTTCAACATCGGCCCCTTCCGCCGCACCTTCCTGCCCTATGACTACTGTTTCCGGGCTGTGAACACGCACATCCTGACGACGGAACCTTTCACGCACGAACTCCAGCACGACCGCCCCCTGGTTTACGAAGCTCTGGCCGCCGGCCGCTGCTGGATTGGCTACGACATGGTTCATGCCAGCGAAGGTTTTCGCTTCATTGGCAGGCAGGGCGAGGCATGGGCGACGATGGGGGGCCGTCTGCCCTCCGGCCAGCCTGTGCGCTTCGAGGTCGAGACGCCCGCCGATGCCGACATCCGCCTGATCCGCGCCGGCGCGGGTGTGGTTGCCCGCAGCCAGGGCCGCAGCCTGCGCCACACGGCCTCGGCACCAGGCGCCTACCGGGTGGAGGCATGGAAGCGCTGGCGGGGGAAGATGAGGGGGTGGGTGTTTTCGAATCCGGTTTATGTAGTCTGAACCGGCGCCGACTTGACGAATGTGGTCACATTGAGGATAATGTAGTCATACTTGTGACGCACTGGTTGTGAAACAGAAACAACATCGCCACCCGCCACCCAACCGAGGCATTGCCATGATAACCCAAGTCGGCGTGCGCGAACTGAAAACTCATCTGAGCCGCTATCTGGACGAAGTGAAGCTAGGCGGCATCGTCATCATCACCGAGCACGGCAAGCCCATCGGCCACATTGCCCCGCTACCCGCCGCCCCACTCGTTCCGCCCACCCTGGCCGAGCGGATGCAGGCGCTGGAGGAAGCAGGATTGCTGACCCGGGGAGAAGGAAAGCTGGAGCCGCGACAGCCGGAGCCGTGCTTGAACACCAATATCCTGGTATCAGATCTGCTGGTGGAGGATCGTGAATGATCTTGTACCTTGATACCAGTGCTCACATCAAACAGTATGTAAAAGAGAGCGGTTCAGAGCTTGTCGCACAGATGATCGGAGAGGCTGAACTGGTTGGCTGCGCCCTCATCGGTCAGGCAGAAATGATCGCAACCATGGCCAAACTGGTGCGCATGCAGCTCCTAACTCGCAGGTTTGCCTTGATCAAGATCGAGGAGATCCAAAGCGATTGGCGTAGGGTCGTCCATCTTCAGATCACCGAAGCCACTATCGCCCGCGCTGGCGATCTCGCCTGGCAACATGGTTTGCGCGGCTACGATGCCGTGCATCTGGCCACGGCCTTGACCTGGCGGCAAGGATTGCACCTGCCCATCACCCTGGCGACTTTCGACCGCCAGTTGTGGGAGGCAGCGAAGACGGAGGGTCTACTGCTGAAGCCCGATGATCTGGCCCCATTCACCCGGCCAAACGGGTGATGCCGAGAATATCGAATCTCCTAACACAATCCGCGTTCATCCGCGCCTATCCGCATACCTACACCCCAAGTCTCACCCAACCCAAACCCCGCTTTCATGCTTCTTTCAGCTTGGCGCTGTACCATGACAGTTGCAACAGGGTCATTTACCCCAAGCGGTGGTTCCTCCTCAAGCTCCTTTCCTCCTCCTCAACCAAAACCCCGGCTGACCCGCCCGCCAGCCGGGGTTTTGGTTTTTTGGGGCCAAACAAGAACCGCCGCAGGGGAGAGCGCGGCGGTTCGAGCTAAAACGGCGACGGTGTTTGTTTCGCCGCAATCCACGCGGGCGTCAGAAATCGGTCGTCCCGAACAGCAGCGCCTTTTTCACCTCGCCGATGGCCTTGGTGATGTTGATCTCGCGCGGACAGGCCTCGACGCAGTTGAAAGCCGTGCGACAGGACCAGACGCCGAAACGCTGGTTGAGCACGTCCAGGCGTTCGGAGGCGCCCTGGTCGCGGGTGTCGAAAATCCAGCGGTGGGCCTGGACAATGGCGGCCGGGCCGATATACTGGCCGTTGGCCCAAAACGACGGGCAGGAGGTGGTGCAGGCGGCGCAAAGGATGCACTTGGTGGTGTCGTCGAAACGCTCGCGGTCTTCCTGGCTTTGCAGCCGTTCCCGCTGCGGCGGGTCGCCGGCGTCGATGAACCAGGGCTGGATCTCGCGGTACTTAGCGAAGAACGGCTCCATGTCCACCACCAAGTCCTTGATTACCGGCAGCCCGCGGATCGGTTCGACCGTGATCCTGGGGGCCACATGGCTGACCAATGTCTTGCAGGCCAGGCGGTTGCGGCCGTTGATCATCATTGCGTCCGAGCCGCAGATGCCGTGGGCGCAGGAGCGGCGCAGGGTGAGGGTGCCATCCTGATACCACTTGATGTCGTGGAGCACATCGAGCACCTGGGCGTTTGGCTCGGCCTCGACCTTGTATTCCTGCCAATGGGGCTTCTTATCGACTTCTGGGTTGAATCGCTGGATGCGAACGGTTAGGTTGACTCTTGTCATTTCTGTTTCCCCTATGTGTCACTCAATACACGCGTTTGACGGCCGGATACTTGGGTGTGCCATCGGCGTTGTGGAGGATGCGCACGGGCTTGTAGTCCAGCCTGACGTTGCCTTCTTCGTCCAACCAGGCCAGCGAATGCTTCATCCAGGCGGCGTCGTCGCGGTCGGGATAGTCATCGCGGGCATGGGCGCCGCGCGATTCCAGCCGGGCGGCGGCGGCGACCGCCGTCAACAGGGCCAGGTCGAGCATACAGCCCAATTCCCAGGCTTCCAGTAGCTCGGTGTTGAAGCGAACGCCCTTGTCCATGATCGAGACCCGGCGAAAGCGCCGCCGCAGATCCTGAATCTGGCCGACGGCTGTATCCAGCAGTTCCTGAGTGCGGAAGACGCCGACGTTCATCATCATCAGCTTTTGCATCTCTTTGCGGATGTCGGCGGCGTTCTCGCCCTGTGGCCGTTTGCGGATGGCCTCTAGTTCGGCGGCCAGCGGCTCCCAGGTTTCGGCCGGAAGCGGGGGCAGCGGATTCTGCCGGCAATACTCGGCCATGTCCTGGCCCGCCCATTTGCCGAACGTGACCAGATCTACCAGCGAATTGGTGCCCAGGCGGTTGGCCCCATGCACGCTCACACAGGCCGCTTCACCCGCAGCATAGAGGCCGGGCAAGACCGTATCGTTGGCGTCG
>CAYWPZ010000309.1:0-5070 GCA_964460135.1 uncultured Caldilineales bacterium
CCCCGCCGTATCCCCCACACCCATCCAAGACCTGAGCGCCCGCCTGCCGCGACCCCCAACCGCCGCCTGGCCGGGCCGCGAACTGGCCGCCATCCGCCGCATCGTCATCCACCACACCGTCACCCGCGCCGATACGCCGGCCCAACGCATCGCCGAAGTCCACGTCGGCCAGGGCAAGCCGGGCATCGCCTACCACTTCCTCGTCAACGGCGACGGCGCCATCTCGGCCACACAGCCGCTAACAGCCGTTGTCCTGCAACTCAACTCCGGCCCCAACCAGGCTACCAACGCCGACAGCATCGCCCTGGCCCTGGCCGGGAACTTCAGCGCCGACAAAGACGTGGAGCCAAACCCCATCCAGCGTCAGGCGGCGGCGCAACTCATCGCCTGGCTGATGCACACCCTGGGGCTGGGCAAGCTGCCAGAACAGGCGCTGTTCGGGCGCAACGAACTGGGCGAAAACGTCGGTTCTCCCGGCTCGCAATGGCTGGGCGGCGCCCGCTTCAAGGACAAACTCCTGGCCGACGTCCGGCTGGCCCTCGCGCCCGCCGACCCCGACCAGGCCGAGATCGAACGCCTGCGGGCGCAGGTGGCCCTGCTCGAAGCGCGGGTGAGCGAATTGCAGCCATTGGCCGCGCAGACGCCGGCCCTGCAACAGCAAGTGGCCTCGTTGCAGACCACCCTCGCCGCCGGCCAGACCGAGATCGCACGCCTGCAGACCTACATCAAAACCCACTGCGCCGGCGCGCCCCCCGGCGGCGCCGTCGCACGACCTGCCATCATCGACATCATCGCCGATCTGCCCAAGCACGAGAACAAGCAATACACCAACCGCACCCAGCGCCTGACCAGCCTGGTCGTCCACCACACCACCGGCCGCAGCACCCTCACCCCCTACGACATCGCCCGCTACCACGTCGCCTCGCGCGACTGGCCGGGTGTGGGCTACCACTATCTCATCGGCGCCGACGGCGGCATCTACCAGTGCAACCACCATGAAACCCATTCCTACCATGCCGGCGCCGCCAATGGCTACAGTCTGGGCGTCAGCCTGATCGGCGAATTCATGAACGGCAACCTGCCCACGCCGGCCCAATTCGAGAGCGCCTGCCAGCTCATCGCCTGGCTGATGCAGGAACTGGCGATCACCGACATCCGGAACATCATCGGGCACAAAGAGGTCCCCCAGTCGCAGACGGCCTGCCCCGGCGACCAATGGTTGGCAGGCGCCGCCTGGAAAAACACCCTGCACGAGCGGGTACAGGCCATCCGCGCCGCCAAAACCAACTCCTTCTACCTCTTGTTCTGGGATCACGGTCAGACCTGGGCCCAGGCCGACTATGCCAACGCCCGCAACTACATCGCCGCCTTCCGGCCCACCCACGGCTTCGATATCGACCAGGCCATGCAGGCGCGGCGGGTGCTAATCGTCGGCGGCGCCGCCGGCGTCAGCGGCGACGACGAAGCCCGGCTGCGAGCCAATGGCTGCCAGGTGCAACGGCTGGCCGGGGACTCAGAAGCCGCCACCATGGCCCTCCTGGATGCCCTGGTCGCGGCCAACACACCCTGGCCGGGCGAGCCGACGTTGGCCCAGGCCGCCGCCCTGACCGACGACGAACCCCTGGCCGACGATTGGTACATCCCCCCCGCCTGGATTGCCGCCCATGTCGGCCCCGAATCGCCCCCGCGGGCCGAAGCCTACCCCCGCCTGCGCCTGGAAAACATGCTCTTCCCAGAGATGGCCACCGCCCGCAGCCGCCGCCCGGTCGCCGGCGCCATCACTGCCATCGAGTAAACAGCAGCCAAAGCACAGCCGCCACATCCGCCCCCGAACACCAGGCCCTCCCCAGGCTGAGACTATGCACAAACTCGGTTTCTACCTCGAAGTCACCATCGTCCCCTTCATGCGCGAGGCCCTGCGCCAGGTCAAACCCCCGGTCATCCTCTTGCACGCCCAGGATCGCGGCCTGCTGCACGAAATCCGTCGCGACCTCTCGCCCGATTCGTTCGTGATCGGGCGCATCTTCAAGGAACCGAGCGTCCAGGACGCCTGGCTGGATAGCGCCGACCCGGCCGCGCGCGGGCGCGAGATGGCCGAAGAAATCATCCGCTACGATTTCGGCCTGGCCCAAGAGAAGGGCGCCAACGGCCGGCTCCTGATCGACGCCTGGATGAGCCTGAACGAAGGCTTGCGCGGCCCAGCCTCCTTCCCCAACTTTGCCGTCGATGCCCAGTTCCGGCGGCGCGCCCCGGCCTACGACGCCTTCCAGCTCGCCTTCCACCAACGACTGCAGGCCGAGGGCCTGGAAGCCGTGGCCTTCAACTTCGCCGCCGGCAACTACATCCGCCCCGAACACTACCTCGACTGGTTCCCTCGCACCCTGGAAACCTTCACCTATCTCGGCTTTCACGAATACGGCTGGCCGTCGCTCAAGCCGGGGCCGGGTGTGCATACCGCCGCCACCTTCTATCGCACCTGCATGGAAGGCATTCGCGCCCGCTACGGCAACCGCCACCGCGTCATCATCACCGAAGCCGGGCTGACGCAAGCCTACGGCAACCCCGGCAAACCCGACGAAGGCTGGCTCAACCCCAGCGAAACCCTCACCGAAGACCAATACTGGGCAGCGCTGGCCTGGTACAACGACGAACTGAGCAAGGACGCCGCTGTGATCGGCTGCTGCCTGTTCAGCGTTGGCCACAGCGGCCGTTGGACCAGCTTCCGGCACCTGGGCGAAGACAATCAGGGCAAGGCCATCCTGTTGATGAACCGCATCCAGCAGCTTGCCTCTGGCGGCCCGCCCCCACCCCCGCCCCCGCCGCCGCCCCCGCCGCCCCAGTCCGGCGACAAAGACACCCTCGTCGCCCGCCTGTCGCACCTTGCCGCCAGCCTCACCCAGGCCCGGGCCGTAGTCGATGGCCTGCCGCTGCAGGCCGAGCGCGTGCAGGCCCTGCTGGCGCCATCCGTCGCCGCCCTGCTCGGCAGGCCCGGCCTCACCGCCGCCGCCCAAACCGAATTCGACCGGCTGGCGGCCGTCGCGCGCAGGCTGGACGGCCAGACCGGCAGCGAAGCGCAGGCCCTGCTGACCGCGATCCGCCAGCTCGACGCCGAGCTGCGGGCGCTGCAGCCCGACCTCGGCCGGGCCGACGCCGCCGCCGCCGCCCTCACGACTCTGCAAACGAGCGTCGCCGACGCTGTTGCCGCCGTCCAGGGCAAAACCGGCCTCGCCCTCGCCCTGGCCGCCCTCCTGGCCGATACCCAGGCCCTCCAGGTCAAGGTCGGCGCCCTGCCCGCCACCGGCAAAGCGCCCCAACCGACCCTGATCGATCTGCGCGCCTCGCTGCCGCAGCATCCCGACCCCTCCCGGCGCTATCCCCTGCGCCTGGCCGACGCCATCCGCCGCCTCATCGTCCACCACACCGTCACCTCGACCACCACCACGCCCGCAGCCATCGCCCAGGCCCAGGTGACGCGGCGCGGGCTGCCGGGGATCAGCTACCACTTCACCATCGACGAGGTCGGCGTCATCGCCTGGACGCAGCCGCTGGAGGCAGTGACGGCGCAATGCACGACCGCAGCCGTCAACGCCGACAGCATCGGCATCGCCCTCATCGGCGCCTTCAACGCTGCGCCGCCCGTCGAGGCGCAACTGAACGCCGCCGCCGCCCTGATCGCCTGGCTGCTCGGCATCCGCAGCCTGGAGCTCGCAGCGGTGCAGGGCCGCAGCGAGGTTGAGCCAAACACTTCGCCGGGGACGCAGTGGCTGCAAGGAGCGCGCTACAAAGACACATTGCTGGCAAAGGTGCAGGCCATCCTGGCGGCCTGATGAGATTGCTTCGCTCTGTGCGGCGAAAACCCTGCCGAACTTCGCTGGCAATGACGCGCTCAAGCGCGGGCGAGATGACCTGATAGACCATCTTGCTGTACAATGGAGGCCGTTCCCACGAGCCGCCCGGTCGAGCGGCGACGTTCGGCCCACACGACGGAGGCAGCAATGCCATCTCCATTCCCCGGCATGGATCCCTATCTAGAAGGCGAGATGTGGGAGGAGTTTCACGAAACTCTGGCAGGAGCCATTCGCGCCCAACTCATACCTGCTTTGCGCCCGAAATATGTCGCCCTGCTCGAAAAACGCTATGTTCTGAACCGGTCGTTTCCCACCATTCTTGGCATCGAAAGCATCACTCGTCTCCTCTATCCTGATGTACATGTCGTGAGGCCGCCAGAGGGGGGCGTGATGATGCCGAGGATGTCGCCTACGGCTATGCGCGCGGGTGTCGGTACACTTGTGTCGCCCCTGGAGGTCATCAGCCCTGTGGGCGAAGAAGTGCCCGTGCTCGGCCTGGAAATCCGTGACACGGCCAACCGCCGCCTGGTGACGGCCATCGACCTCCTTTCGCCGGTGAACAAGCTGGGCGAGGGTGCGCGCGCGAGTACCATGAGCGCCGCCTGGACCTGCTGAAGACGCCAACCCATCTGCTCGAAATCGACCTCATCCGCCGCGGGCATCGCATCGTCGTCGAAGGCGAGTTGCCGCCCGCCCCCTACTACATCTACCTCAGCCGCTTCCAACGCCGCCCGATCACCGAAGTCTGGCCGGTGCAGCTGCACGAGCGCCTGCCGCTGGTTCCCATCCCCCCGCTGCCGCCCGACCCGGACGTGATCCTCGACCTGCAGGCGGCCGTAGACGCCTGTTTCGAGCTGGTGGGCTACGAAAACCTGCTCGATTACACCCAGCCGCCCCCGCCCCCCCTCGGCCCAGACGAAGCAGCCTGGGTGCAGGCTCAGTTGGGCTCGAATTGATCGCCTCCATCTTCACGTTTCACTTCCGTCTTCCCAACCGTCATACACACATAGCCGACCGGCGCGACCACGGCGCCGGTCTTTTGTTGCCATCTCAACCCCTTCGCCAACCATGAAACGACTTGCCACCCTTCTCACCCTCATCGTTTTGCTCGGCAGCGCCGCTGCCGCCGCCGCCCTCGCCCGCCCGGCCCCGCCCCCCCCCCCCCCCCCCCCCCCCCCCCCCCCCCCCGCCGGGGGAAAAACGGTGGGGGGGGACCCGCCCC
>CAYWPZ010000310.1:0-5065 GCA_964460135.1 uncultured Caldilineales bacterium
TGTGGACATCTGCCCAACTCATGCCCTGGATCAGGCTCACGAGAAAGCCTACCTGCGCTTTCCCGACCTGTGCACCTACTGCACGGCCTGCGAGGATGTGTGCCCGGTCAACGCCATCTCCCTGCCCTTCCTCATCTTGCTGGCCCCGGCCCAGCCTGCTGCCGCCGATGATCAGCATTATCTGCTAACAATCAACAATCAACAGTCAACAGTCAACTTGGAACTGCCGCCCTCCGCCCTCTGATCTCCGACCTCTGACCTCTGCCACATGGACGATTTCGGCCAACTCAACATCAAATCCTACCAGCCGCCGCACCTCTATGGCGTGCACCATGTCAACCTCTATCGCCATGAGGAAACGACCGCCGACCTGGTGGTGCTGCCGCCCGGCGCCCTCATCTCCCCCCACCGGCATGAAAACGCGCACGAACTGTTCGACGTCATTGGTGGGCAGGGCACATTCATCGTCGATGGCCGGCCGGTTTCGGGCGAAGTAGGCAAATGCGTCTTCATCCCGGCCGGCATCCAACACAGCATGCGCAACAACGGCGATGGCCCCTGGACGGTGCGTGTCACCTACCAGCAGCGCATCTATCCCCGACACCTGGGCAAACTCGTCGGCCGGGCCATCCGCAAACGCTTGGGTTTGTTCTATTCCTGAACCAGCACGCAACCCCTACCTGTTCTCATCCTCTTCACCTTTCACGCCTCAAATCTCATTTCCCTAAGGAGGAAAAAAAACACAATGCGTAAAATCATCCTCATCGTCCTGCTTCTGGCCCTGGCGGCCCTCTTGATCGCTGCCTGTGGCGGCGGCGGCGGCAACGCCAGCGAACCAGCGGCGGTGGCAAAAGGCGACGCCGCCAAAGGCCAGGAGCTGTTCAGCGTCAGCTGCGTGGCTTGCCACGGCCCCAAAGGCGAAGGCGTGACCGGCCTGGGCAAAGACATGACCACCAGCCAGTTCATCGCCGACCAGTCCGACGCCCAACTGCTGGAGTTCGTCAAAAAAGGCCGCGACACCAGCGACCCGGCCAACACCACCGGCGTGGCCATGCCGCCCAAAGGTGGCAACCCCGCCCTGACCGATGAGCAGCTGCTGGACATCATCGCCTTCATCCGCTCCATCCACAAGTAGCCCCCCCGGAGAGCGTCGCCAACACCTGGCGGCGCTCTCCCCATTTTCCCAACCACCAACCACCAACCACTGACTACTGATGACCGACTGAGGAGGAAGTCACCATGACCAAGCAAGCAGGAAAAGGCAAAGGCCAGGCGGCGTCTGCTGCGCAGGAGCAGGAAATCCCGCGCGGGCAGAAGTTCTTCGACAACTGGATTGTGCTCTTCATCATCTCGATCGCCATCACCGGCATCCTGTACACCGCCTGGGGTCTGTTCCAGGTCCTGACGCTACCGCCATCGCCCATTCCCTGAGGAGGAGAGCAAACATGGTCTCGCCACAACGTATCTGGTGGAAACCGCTGCATCGCTACGAAAAGACCTGGCTCATCATCGGCCTGGCCTTCTGCATCTTTCTGACGGTGATGATGCCCTTGTGGCTGGTGTTGGGCAAGCAAAACGTCCCCGCCACCACCTACCGTGTCGATCCGCTGGACTTTGCCATTTTCGTCAACAAGTGGGCCGAGGAGAACAAGGTCGATGAGTTGAGCGGCATGCCGGTGGTGGCGCCCGCGCCCGATTCGGATGTCTACCTGCTGGGCCGGCAGTGGCAGTGGTTCCCGGTGCTCAAGCTGCAGAAGGGACAGACCTACCGCCTGCACATTTCTTCGCAGGATGTGCAGCACGGCTTCTCGTTGCAGCCCACCAACCTGAACCTGCAAGTGTTGCCTGGCTACGACTACGTCGCCACGATCACCCCCACGACCAGCGGCGAGTTTTCCGTCATCTGCAACGAGTTTTGCGCCATCGGCCATCATCTGATGGTCGGTAAGATCATCGTCACCGAGTGAGAGGAGGAGAGAACCATGGCTGTCGCCACCCTACCGCGCGGGGCTGAACGGACGGACTTCCGCACCTGCCCCGTCACCACCCTCAAAGTCGATCTTGCCGCCGAGCGGCTGATCATCGTCAATGCCGTCGCCGCCGTCGTCTTCCTGGCCATTGGCGGCCTGTTTGCCTTGCTGCTGGCCCTCACCCGTTGGCAGGCCATCCACCTGCTGCCCGCCGACTGGTTCTATCGCATCCTCACCGGCCACGGTTTCGACATGCTGGTGGCCTGGATCGTCTTTTTCGAAGTCGCCGGTCTCTACTTTGGCAGCGCCATCTTGCTCAACGCCCGCCTGGTGGCGCCCAAGGTCGCCTGGGTGGCCTTCATCCTCATGGTCGCCGGCGCCGTTCTGGTCAACGTCATCGTTCTGATGGGCCAGGCCGACGTCATGTTCACGGCCTATGTGCCGCTCAAGGCCCACCCGCTTTTCTACCTGGGGGTCATCCTCTTCGCCGTCGGCGCACTCGTCGCCGTCATCCTCTTCTTCATCACCGTCTACGTGGCCAAACGCGAGGGGCGCTACCAGGGATCGATGCCGCTGGTCACCTTCGGCCTGATGACCGCCGCCATCATCGCCTTCTTCACCCTGCTGGCCGGCGCGCTGGCCTTCGTCCCCGCCTTCCTGTGGTCGATCGGCCTGCTGCCCAGCATCGACCCCGGCTACTATCGCAACATGTTTTGGGGCTTCGGCCACCCGGCCCAGCAGATCAACCTGGCGGCGATGGTATCGGTGTGGTACGCGCTGGGTTCGATGACGGTGGGGGCGACGCCGCTGAACGAGAAGTTCTCGCGCATGGCCTTCATCCTCTACCTCTTCTTCATCAACCTCGGTTCGGCCCACCATCTGCTCTCGGACCCCGGCCCCGACTTCGCCTGGAAGATGGTCAACACCTCTTACGGCATGTACCTGGCCGTGTTGGGCAGCCTGATCCACGCCTTCTCCATCCCGGCCGCCCTCGAGGTGGCGCAACGGCGCAAAGGCTTCACCAAGGGCGCCTTCGAGTGGTTGCGCAAAGGCCCCTGGCACGAGCCGGGCTTCTCATCGTTGGTCATTTCCATGATCCTCTTCGGCTGGATCGGCGGCGTCACGGGCGTAGTCATCGGCACCGAACAGATCAACATGCTGGCCCACAACACCCTGCGTCTGCCCGGCCACTTCCACGCCACCGTCGTCTCCGGCACCACCCTGGCCTTCATGGGCCTGACCTACTACCTGATCCCGCTCATCTTCCGCAAGGAACTGAAACTGAAGAAGATGGCGCAGTGGCAGCCCTACGTCTTCGGTCTGGGGATGTTGCTGGTCTCGGTCGGCATGATCGGCGCCGGACTGATGGGCACACCCCGCCGCCACTGGGACATCACCTTCACCAACGCCCCCATGCAGGCCACCCTGCCCGGCGCCACCCAGATCACCCTGGCCATCTTCGGCATCGGCGCCCTCATCGCCATCACCGGCGGGATCATGTACCTGGTGGTGGTGCTGGCCTCGGTCTTCACCGGCCCCCGCGTCGAAGCCAACCGCCTGACCCTGCTCATGGATCGCCGCAACCCGCTGGTCGAAGACGCCATCCCCAACCGCGACAAGGAAATCAGCGGCAAACTGATCCCGCGCGGCACCGTCATCCTCACCTTCGCCTTCCTTGCCTTCCTTCTCACCTACTACCTCACCAACTGGTGGCTCCTGGGCCGCACCTGGTGGATCAGGTAGGCCGGTAGACCAGGAGACCGGGAGTCCCGGTTTCCTGGCTTCCCGCTCTCCCGGTTTCCCGCTCTCCCGCTCTCCCAACACCCCATGCTCGCCGCCCTGCTGCTTGGCCTCACCGGAAGCATCACCCACTGTGTAGGCATGTGCAGCGGGGTGGCGATTATGCTGGGGCGCAGCGTCAGCGGCTGGCGGCTGCTGGCGCTGCACCTGGGCCGCATCTGCACCTACGCCATCCTGGGCGGGGCGGCGGGCGGGGTGGGCTATGCGCTGGGCGCCGGAGGGCACACTGGCCACGGTGGGGCCGAGCAGTCGCCCCCCTTCCCTGCCCTCACGCCCTGGCAGGGCGGTCTCGCCATCCTTGCCGCCATCGCCGCCATCTACATGGCCCTCGCCCTCATCGGCCGCGCCCCCTCGCCCGAACTGCTGTTGGGACGAATGAGCCGCTGGTGGGGCCGGACGATGCAACGGCGTCGCCAGGCCGAAGCGCTGGCGCAGGGGCGGAATGCTGCGCCGGGCGTCTTTTCGCTTTTCGTTTTTGGTTTGTTGTGGGGCTTGCTGCCGTGTGGCCTGGTGCTGGCGGCCCTGCTGCTGGCCGCGACCTCTGGCTCGCCCTGGCGCGGCAGCGCCGCCATGCTCCTTTTTGGCCTGGGCACCTGGCCGGTGGGCTTTGGCCTGGGCGCGGCCGCACGGGCGCCGGCCCTGCAACTACGCTGGCGGGCCTGGCTGCGGCCGCTCACGGCGGCAATCGTGCTCATCTTTGGCCTGCAGATGGCCTTGCGCGGGCTGGCGGCCTGGGGTTGGGCGCCGCACGTCCATTGGGGAGGGCTGATGCTATGGTGACGTCGATCCCTCCTGCCGTCTGCTCGCTCTGCGGCCTCAACACCCACCACCCCCTGTACGACGAAGCCGGCGCCATCTTCTGCTGCCCGGCCTGCCGCGAAGTCAGCATCCTGCTCAGCGCCGACGACGCCCGCCTGGGACAATCAACAATCCACGGGCTACGCTCAGGACAAGCCTCCAATCCCCACGCCGCCACCCTCGAACTGGAGTTGGCCGGCCTCTGGTGCTCCTCCTGCTCCTGGCTGATCGGCGAAACTCTGGAACGGACGCCGGGCGTGGAGAAGGCCGAAGTCAGTTTCGTCCAGCGGCAGGCGCGCGTGGTCTATGACCCGGACAAAGCCGAACCCCGGCAGCTGCTGAAGCGAGTGCGACGGCTGGGCTACCGCGCCTGGCTGCCCGGCGAGAAAGCCTGGGACGAGGAAGAATCACTCTGGTATCGGCTGGCGATTTGCAGCGTACTGGTGCTGCACGACATGATCCTCAGCGCCACCATCTACCTGCGCGACTGGCTGGGG
>CAYWPZ010000311.1:0-4912 GCA_964460135.1 uncultured Caldilineales bacterium
CCTCGCCAGAACGAGAGGCCACGCGGGGCGGCGTCAGCAGCAGTTCCAGGTCGGCCACATACGCCTTCACAAAATCGTCGTCCATTTTCATCCTCCTTCAGAATCTGAGGCGGCCTCATCCGAGGGGGACTCTTCGAGGCCAAGCGCCATGAGATAGCCACGCGCACGCTCGCTGCGCGGATAACGGTTCACCATCTGCCAGAATCCGGGGCCATGATTGGGCGCCTGCAAGTGCGCCAATTCGTGGACGATAACGTAGTCCTGCACCCAGGCTGGGAGCGCCGCCACCCGGTGGGAGATGCGGATGCGGCCGTGGCTGGGCGTGCAGGAGCCATAGCGCCGCTCTTGATTCGTCACCCAGCCGATGCTCTGCCAGCGCAGCCGGCCGGCAAAGTACTCGCGGTTGAGTTGCTGCGCCCGCGCCGCCAACTCATGATCGCTCAGCGAGCGGCCTTCGCGTTTGCGCTCGATGCGGGCGCGCAGCCGGGCGATGGATTCCGCCAGATCCTGCTCGCTGATGTCCACCGGCGCTCGGACGATCAGCGTTTCCCCCTCCAGGCGGGCGCTGATGGTCTTGGTGCGGCGGTCGCTGCGGATGACTTCCACTTTCATGGCTGCTATTATGGCAGGCGCGCCGCCCTTCGTGCAAACGAACTGAGCCATCGGGCATTGCACCCCGATCCGCCCTGTGCTACGATGCCCACGCACCACCCACCCAGCCCTCGGCGGCGTTCAGGACAAGCCCCTCCCATGCCCTTCAACCCCATCGCCCGCTTCTACGACGCCCACCACGGCCAGATCAGCGCCGACATCCCCGCCTATCTGGGCTTTGCCCGGCAGACCGGCGGCCCCGTGCTCGACCTGGGCGTGGGCACCGGCCGCCTGGCTCTGGCCCTGGCCAAAGCCGGATACACCGTCACCGGCGTCGATTCAGCCCCGGCCATGCTCGCCCTCGCCCGCCGCCGCCTCGCTGCCGCCCATCTCGAGACCCAGATCAAGCTGGTCGAGGGCAACTTTCAGGCGTTCGATCTGGCGGGCGAGCGCTTCGGCCTGGCCATTTGCGGCTTCAACGGCTTTCTGCATCTCATCGACGAGGACGAGCAGTTGGCGGCGCTGCGCTGCTGGCGGCGGCATCTGCGCCAGGACGGCCTGCTGCTGATCGACGTCGAGAACCCCAACCTGGCCCGACTGGCCGCCAGCGACGGCAGCCTGGAACTGGCGGAGGCTTTCATCGACGAAGAAAGCGGGCATCAGATTTACGCCCTCTTTGCCAGCTGGGTCACATTCGCCGACCAGGTGCACGAAATCCACCTCATCTACGACGAAATGCTGGACGACGGCAGCCTGCGGCGTTCGGCCACGCACTTCCCCACCCGCATCCTCTTCCGCCGCGAGCTGGGGCTGCTGCTGGCGACGGCCGGCTACAGGCACGTCCAGTTCTACGGAGACTACGATCTAGCGCCGTGGACGCCCGCAAGCCCGCGCCTGCTGGCGGCGGCGCAGCCGTAGGAACCCAGGCCGCGGTCAAGGCGTCATCAGGATCAACGACACAACCTTCCTCATCCAACCACTTCTGCAAGGAGTAGACTTATGTCAAATCGAATCTTACGACGCCGCCCTGTGCTCGGCTTGGCGGCCGGCCTCATCCTGGCGGCGGGGCTGACCCTTTCCCTGACCTCCACCGCGGCCCGCTCGGCCCTGGCCCAGGCCCAGGGGCCGGAAGTCACCGTTTACAACAGCAACATCGCCGTGGTCAAAGAGCGACGCCAGTTCGAGCTGGATAAGGGCGTCAACCTGGTCGATGTCACCGATGTGCCCAGCGGCATCCTGCCTGATACCGTTCTCTTCCGCTCCACCACCGACCCCGACGCCGCCGTTCTGGAGCAGAACTACGAGTACGACCTGGTCGGCTCGCAGACGCTGCTGCAAAAATACATCGACGAGGAGATCAGGGTTGTGAGCGCTGACGGCACGGCCTACGAAGGCATGCTGCTTAGCGCCGAAGGTGACGTGATCTTGCAAGACGCCAGCGGCGGCGTGCAGGTGATCAAGTACGACCAGCTGCGCGAGTACAGCTTCCCGGCCCTGCCCGAGGGCTTGATCACCAAACCAACCCTGGTGTGGGCGGTGGATGCGACCAAGGCCGGCCGGCATGAGACGGAGATCACCTATCTGACCAACGGCCTGAACTGGAACGCCAGCTATGTACTGCTGCTGGCCGATGACAGCAAGAGCGTCGATTTGGATGGATGGATCACGCTGAACAACCAGAGCGGTGCCAGCTATCAAGGCGCCAAGCTGAAGCTGGTGGCCGGGGATATCAACCGGGCGACCACGCCAGAAATCTTCAGACGGGTCGAACTGGACTTTGCCACGGAGGCGGCAGCGCCGATCCCCGCGGTCGAAGAGCGCACCTTCGCCGAGTATCACCTCTATGAGATGCAGCGACCGGTCACGATCAAGAACAAGCAGACCAAGCAGGTGCAGTTTGTCAGCGCTGGCGGCGTGGAGGCCAAGAAGACCTACACCTACGATGGTTCGACGCCCTACGGCGGCTATGGCCCCGTCTTCGAACGCGGCTTCGGCAACACCGGCAATACCAAGATCAACGTCTCGCTGACCTTCAACACCGGCAAGGATGGCGTTGACGCCGAACTGCCCGCCGGCGTCGTCCGCATGTACCAAAGCGACATCGACGGCGCCCAACTGCTGATCGGCGAAGACAACCTCGGCCACACCCCCAAAGGCGAGGATGTGACCTTGACCATCGGCCAGGCTTTCGACCTGGTGGGCGAGCGCAAACAGACCGACTTCGAGCGCATCGGCGATAATGTCGTCGAGGAGAGCTACGAGATCGAACTGCGCAATCAGAAAGAAAGCGAGGACGTGGTCATCCGCGTGGTCGAGCATCTCTCGCGGGGGACGAACTGGCAGATTCTGGACGCTTCGCCGCTGGATTTCGAGAAGACCGACAGCGCCACCATCGCATGGCAGATTCCCGTCCCGGCCCAGGGCAAGGCGACCGTCAAGTACACGGTGCGCTACACTTTCTGAGCCGAGGCGAACGGAGGCAATGAACAGCGCCGCCCCTTCCCCCTGTCACCGACCCGACCTGCCCATCGCCCTCTTCGATTCGGGCGCCGGCGGGTTATCGGTCTGGCGCGAAGTGGCGGCGCTGCTGCCCAACGAAAGCACGATCTATCTGGCCGACCATGCCCATGTTCCTTACGGCCTCCGCCCTGCCGCCGAGATCGAGGCCCTGACCCATGCGGCGGTAGCCTGGCTGCTGGCCCAGGGCGCCAAGCTGGTGGTCATTGCCTGTAACACCGCCTCGGCGGCGGCCCTGGCCAGCCTGCGCCAACGCTGGCCGGGCATCCCCATCGTCGGCATGGAGCCGGCGGTCAAACCGGCCAGCGAGCGCACACGCAGTGGCAAGGTGGCCGTAATGGCCACACCGGGGACGCTGCAGGCCGGTCGCTTCAGCAGCCTGGTCGAGCGTTATGCTGGCGGGGTGGAGGTTTACACCCAGGTCTGTCCGGGCTTGGTCGAGCATGTGGAAGCAGGCGAACTCGACGGCCCGGCCCTGGAAAGCACCCTCCACGGCTATCTTGATCCGTTGGTGGCCGCCGGCGTCGACCACCTGGTGCTTGGCTGCACCCACTATCCCTTTCTCGTTCCCGTCATCCGCCGGGTGGTGGGCGAAGAGATAACCATCCTCGACCCCGCCCCGGCCGTGGCGCGGCAGGTGCAGCGCCTCCTGCAAACAGACGACTGCCTGGCCAATGGTGCAGAGCAGCCAACCCACCGTTTCTACACTACCGGGCCGTCCGAACAACTCCGCCTTAATCTGGCCCGGCTTCTTGATTTGGACACCCACTACACCGATCAGATTTGGCAAATCCGATCGGCGACGTCTTGACAGGCCTTTCAGGGAAGGATCAGCGTGAACTCGGTGATCTCTGGAGCACAATTGTAGCGAAGCGGCTCGCTGATGCAACCGATGCCGCGATTGGTGTACAGCCACATCGCGCGGACGCGATACAGGCCCATGTCGTATTTCTGGCCCAGATAGGGCAGGATGAAAGCCCCTCGCAGGGGCCGGCGCACCTGCCCGCCATGGCTGTGACCCGAAAACTGAAAGGCGATGCGACCATCCAGCGCATACTCGTCGGCCAGATCAGGCTCGTGGAGGGCAAGGACGGCCGGCGCCCCGGCCGGCTTCTGTTCGAGGGCGGCGTCCAGATCGGGCCGCCCGCTCCAGCCGTCGTCCAGCCCGGCCAGCCAGAGAGCGCCCCCGCCGGCGGTGATGGGAATCCCGGCGTTTACCAGCAGATTCAGACCCGCCTGCCGCAATGCTTGCTTGATGACTTCAGCATCGAGCCAGATGTCGTGGTTGCCGATGATGGCGAAGACGCCATGCCGGGCGTTGAGCTTACCCAATTCAGGCGCCAAGTCGTGGATAGCGTCGAGGTCGCGCCAGACATAGTCGCCGCCAAGTACGATCAGGTCGGGGGCGAGGGCATTCGTCATCGCCACACAGCGCCGAATCAGCGAGAGCCGGGTGAAGGGATAGAGATGAAAATCGCTGAGGTGAGCGATGCGCAAGCCTTCGAGTCCGGCCGGCAGGGCGGGAATGGAAATCTGGATGCGTTCGACCACCGGCTCTTGCGATTCGTCCGCTGCAGCCACCATCGCCCCCGCGCCCAACACGCCGGCCACAGCAGTGACGCCCAATTTGAGAAAATCACGGCGGGTAAAGGTGCTCATCTTGATTGCGAATTGCGCATTGCGCATTGCGGCTTACCACCTGCCACTTGCGACCTGCCACTTGCGACCTGCCACCTGCGACCTGCCACTTGCGACCTGCCACTTGCGACCTGCCACTTGCGACTTCATGCCCGATTGCGACGGC
>CAYWPZ010000312.1:0-4870 GCA_964460135.1 uncultured Caldilineales bacterium
TCGAAGGGATGACAGCCGTGTTGGTGAGCATCAACGCCGCCTACAAGGTCCGGAGCGCCGGCATTCGCATCACCGGTTTGCCGTCGGATGAGGCAGCGTGATCCAGATGACGGCGACGGCGCTGCCCGGCTTGCCGCTGGTGGCGCCGGGGGATGATCTGGCCAGCCTTTGCCTGGCCGGGTTGCAGGCAGCGGCGATTGCCCTGGCCGACGGCGATGTACTGGTCGTGGCCTCGAAGATCGTCTCCAAAGCCGAGGGTCGGATGCGACGGCTGAGCGAGGTCAAGCCGTCGCCATCGGCGGGCGAGATTGCTCAGGTCTGCAACAAAGACCCGCGGCTGGTGGAGTTGATCCTGGCCGAATCCTCCCAAGTGCTGCGGCTGCGGCGGGATTTGATCGTGGTCGAGCACCGGCTGGGTTTCGTCTGCGCCAACGCCGGCATCGATCATTCCAACGCCAACCCCGACGATGACATCGTCCTCTTGCTCCCGCTTGATCCCGATGCTTCGGCCCGCAAGCTGCGGGCGGCCCTGGCCGCGGCCACCGGCGCCGATGTGGCCGTCATCATCGACGACAGCCACGGCCGCGCCTGGCGGTTGGGCACGGTGGGCGTCGCCATCGGCGTGGCCGGCCTGCTTCCCCTCACCGACCTGCGCGGCCAGCCCGATCTGTTTGGCCGCGCCCTGCAGGTAACGGTGCTAGGCACGGCCGATGAGTTGGCGGCGGCGGCTTCGCTTTTGCAGGGCGCAGCCGACGAGCGTGCGCCCGTCGTCCACCTGCGGGGGGCGCCCTACCGGCTGGGCGAGGGCCGGCTATCCGATCTGTTGCGCCCGCGCGCCCTTGACACATTCAGATGATGACCAGATCCACCACCCCACCCCTCCCATCTCCCCCTGGTGGCCAGCGCGAAGGCGGCTGCGCCTGGATTTTGGTCATCGGCCTGTGGCTATGGTCGCTGTCGGTCACATTGGCCGCCCAGGGCGGCTCGCTCGTGGCGGCCTGGTTTGCGCAGACCAGCGCCACCGACCGCAGTTTCCAGCAAATCCTGGCCGTGGGTCTCTTGCAGCCGCTGTTGGTGGGCGCGCCGGCGCTCTTGTTGCTGGCAGCACGCGGGCCGCGACAGGGAGCGGTTGTGCGCACCATTTTGCTCGCCACCCTGGCCGCCAGTTTGCTCTTGACCCCGCGCGTCCTCCTCGCTCCCGACCAAACCTACGCCGCCGGGCTGGCCCGCGCCGGGATCGGGGCCGGGCTGGGACTAATCCTGCTGGTGTGGGCGCGAGCGCAAGGCCGCTTGCAGGTGCGATCCGGCGCCGATTTGGGAGCGATGACCCTGGCGGCTATGATTTTCCTTGCCCCCTGGCTGCGTTTTGGCGCCCTGGGCGATGGCCTGGACGTGCTGCTGGCGATGGTCCAGGCGGCGGGGTTGGCTTTGCTGGTGGGTGGGCTGGCGGCCCTGCTGATGCCGCAGTTGGCCGGCGCCCCCGACCAGGCCGGGCGCCAGTACTGGCTGGGAGGCGTTGCGCTGGCGGCGGCGCTGGCGACCATCGGCGGGGCCTGGGGTCAGATGGACTACCAGGCCCTTCTGCTTGGCCTCCTGCCCCTCCTGGCCTTCCCCCTGGCCTGGCTGGGCGCAGACCGGCGTCGCTTCCCCCTTGCCGCCGCCCTGCTGTTGATATTCATCGCCGCTTGTGGCCCCCTTGCCTTTGCCGACCCGCGCGAAACTCACCTGATCGGCCTCTTCAGCGGCGATACGGTCGTTTGGACGTTGCGGGCGCTGGGATGGGATGTGTTGCTGGGCCTGGCGATCCTCTTCATCCTCGGTCTGGGGGGCGGTCGGCTGCGGGGCGTGCGCCGCCGCGCCTGGGTTGCGACGGCCGCGGTGGGCTGGGTCGGGGCCGCCATCCTCTACCTTTTTGCCGGTCAGCCGGGGTTCTACGGCGACGATTTCTTCGTAGTGATGAAGGAGCAAGCCGATCTGAGCGGGGTCGCCGACATCACCGACCTCGATAGCCGGCGCGCCTGGGTCTATCAAACGCTTGTCACCCAGGCCGATGCCTCGCAACTCGACCTGCTGACCTGGCTCGACGCAGCCGGCATCTCCTACACCCGCTACTATCTCGTCGATGGCATCGAAGTCCATGCCAACGCCCTCCGGCGCTGGCAGATCAAGCGGCGGCCGGATGTCGCTCGCGTCCTCTACAGCCCCAGCCTGCGCCCGCTACCCGAACCTCCCCCCTTCGAGCCGGGCGACCCCAACCCACCCACAGCGATACCCTGGGGCGTGGAAGCCATCGGCGCGCCGCGCGTGTGGGATGAACTCGGCGTCAACGGCAAGGGCGTGGTGGTGGGGCAGTCGGATAGCGGCGTCGACGCCGAACATCCGGCGCTGGCCGGCAGCTTTCGCGGACGCGGCGGGGCCTTTGATTTCAACTGGCTGGACCCCTGGACTCATCGCCCGCAGCCCTACGACGCCAACGGCCACGGCACCCACACCCTGGCCACCGTGTTGGGGCAGGGCGGCATCGGCGTCGCGCCCGGCGCCGTCTGGTTTGGCTGCGCCAACCTGGTGCGCAACCTGGGCAACATCGCCAACTATCTTGACTGTATGCAATTCATGCTGGCGCCCCACCCCCAGCAAGGCGACCCCTTGCACGAAGGCGACCCGGCCCTGGCCGCCGATGTGAGCACCAATTCCTGGGGTTGCCCGGCCTCGATCGAAGGCTGCGACCAGGAAACGCTCTGGCTGGCAACGGCGGCCCTGCGTGCGGCGGGCATCTTCTTCGTCGCCGCGGCCGGCAACGAAGGCCCTGCTTGCAACTCGTTGCGCACCCCGCCCGGCAACTACAGCAACGTGCTTTCGGTGGGAGCAATCGACCCCGCCGGCGACCTGACGACCTTCTCCAACCGCGGCCCCGCCACCGCCGCGCCCGACGGCAGCACCGCCCCCGACCTGCTAGCCCCCGGCGTAGAAGTCACCTCGGCTTGGCCGGGCGGGGCGTGGAACACCATCGAGGGCACCTCGATGGCGGCGCCGCACGTGGCCGGCGTCGTCGCCCTGATGTGGTCGGCCAACCCCGCCCTGCGCGGCAACATCGACGCCACCGAACGCATCTTGCAGGAAACCGCTTCGCCCTATCCAGGCCCGCCCTCGCCCTGCGAGACCGACGGCCAGGCGCCTGATTCTGCCTCCGGCTTTGGCATCCTCGACGCCTACGCCGCCGTCGAACGGGCGCTCGCGTTCAAATAGACTCAGGCTTCGGTATCGACGCCCAAAGCGCGCAGTTGGGCGAGCAGACGTTCGGCTCGCTGGCGTTCTTCGCTGGCTCTTTGTTCTGCTTCGCCAGCCCGCTGTTCCGCTTCGCCAGCCCGCTGTTCTGCTTCGCCAGCCCGCTGTTCTGCTTTGTTGGCGCGCTCGGCGCCGGTGGCGAGCAATTCACCCTCGGGGTCGCACCACCGCAACCATTCAGCCTCCGTCTGCTCATATTCACCCTGCCATAGCCGCAGGCGCAGACCCACTCGTTCCAACCGTGGCTGGCTCTTGCGGACATAGATGCCGCCCGTAAGTTCATACACGTTCAGAGGCTGTTTCATGATCCATCCGTGCGGATCATAGATGACATAATAGGGTATTCCCAGGCGAGCATAGTCCAACAGCTTGTCACCGGCCTCATTACCGACCCTGTTCGACACGATTTCGATCACCACATCAGGCGGTTTGCCAAACTCCCAGATAAAATAGGAGCGACCCTGCTTGACCCACAAATCACGCGGCGGATGAACATCCAGGCTCAGAAGCGCGTCGGGCACGATGGCCTGCCGATGCACCGAGCCAAACAGCCCAACATTGGCCATCGCCACAAAAGGATGAGATGGGCGCCAACTGCTGTACAGCGTATCGACCAGCAAGCGCTGCTGGCGCTCGGAGAAAATATTATCCACGGGCGTATCATCCTCGGTGATAAGATGCGAGATATCGGGCGGCGTCACCGCCGCGACAGTATCGAGATCGAAATCGAGAACCTTTGTTGCCATAGGAAGCTCCTTTTGCCAAGATGGGCTGCTGTCGAACAGCGCCAACCCCATCATTCTACCACCTACTGCCCCCCTTGTCGAACCGCCTCGGGCGGTCGTCGCCCCATGCAAACCATGCCCTGACCCGATGACGACGAACTCGAATCCACCCACCTCCACACCCCCACCGACCTGGCCCTATTCCTTGCGTCTCTTCTTCCTGGCTATCTGGCTTGCCGTTGGCCTGGCGGCTTTCCTGCTGGCCCGTCCGTTCTGGTGGCTGATCGCGCTGGCCGGCATCGCCGGCTTCCTGTTGCAGCCGTTGGTTGGGCTGTTGACGCGCCTCTGGATCCCGCGCGGGATCGCCAGCCTCATCGTCATCCTCCTCCTGCTGGTGCTCGTCATCCTGACGCCGGTGGGCCTGACGCTGGGGCTGATCGGATCACTCGGCCAGATCCGCATCGATGTCAAGGACTTGAGCGCCTACATCAACGACCTGGCCGCCTTCGTGCAAAGGCTGCCGGAGATCCTACCCGCAATCCGTCTCTTCGGCTTCACCATCGACCTCCTGCCCTACTACCAGCAGATCCAGGAATCGGTTGCGGCCGTGCAGCCGGCCGACATTCTCGACATTGCCCAGAGCCTGGTGGGGGTGGTGGTCAATGTGTTGCGCTCGGCCGTTCAGGTCGTCAGCGTAGCCACCATCTTCGCCACCAATGTCATCGGCCGCGCCGTCGGGCTGCTCATCAGCCTCATCCTGCTCCTCCTGCTGACATTCTACGCCATCAGCGATCTGCCGCGCGCCCGCGCCGCCGTGCTCGACCTGGCGCCCGAGGCCTATCGGGCCGAGTGGGATCTGT
>CAYWPZ010000313.1:0-4869 GCA_964460135.1 uncultured Caldilineales bacterium
AGCTGGGTTCAGACCGTCGTGAGACAGGTCGGTCTCTATCCGCTGTGGGCGTAGGAGATTTGAGAGGAGCTGCCCCTAGTACGAGAGGACCGGGGTGGACCGACCTCTGGTGTGTCAGTTGTCGCGCCAGCGGCATCGCTGAGTAGCTAAGTCGGGCAAGGATAACCGCTGAAAGCATCTAAGTGGGAAACCTGCCTCAAGATGAGATCTCCCACCAGGTTAACTGGGTAAGTGCGCCGGGAGACTACCGGCTTGATAGGCGGCGCGTGTACGCACAGTAATGTGTTTAGCGAAGCCGTACTAATGCACGAGGACTTAACCTACTCGAGAAATGATGATGGAAGTAAAATGTATCCTATTCAGTTGTTAGGGCGCCAGCAGGCGTTCAACGCCGCCGCGGCACCTTTTACATTGGTAAAAAGCTCTCTTGGTGATTGAAGCAAAGAGGTCACACCCGGTCCCATTCCGAACCCGGTCGTTAAGCTCTTTAGCGCCGATGGTAGTTGGGGGGTAGCCCCCTGCAAGAGTAGGTCATCGCCAGGGGAGCTTTTTCATTTTTGGGGCTGATTGTGTGTTTGCGCAGGATATGGTATGGTTGGCTTGATCCCGCCGCGGTCGGACTATGAAAGCCAGATTACGGCCGCGGGTGGGTGGCATGGCTTTCGACCAGAGACCGAAAGAATCGCTGCTATGAATCTCGCTTTGTCGCTTGACCTGGGTATCCTGGCGCTTGCTTTTGCTCTGACGGCGTTCGTCGCTTTGGTAGAGGTGTCGATAGCAGCCATGAGTCGCGGCGCCCTGCGCCAGTTGGTCGCAGCCGGTAGGCCATCGGCGCTGCGGATTGATCAGGTTATGAAGGATGCCGAGCGTTTCGTCGCCGGCCTGCTGGTGTGGCGGACGGTGAGTGTGGCGATGGCGGCGGCGGGTGTGACATGGCTGGCGTTGTGGCTCCACCGTTCGGCCTGGTTCCTGGCTGTAGCGCTGCTCTCGACCGGGCTGCTGCTCTTGGTGGTTCAGGTTACGGCGCGAGTGGTGGCCGTTCAGCACCCAGACGCCATCGTCTTGCGATTGGCGCGACCTGTGCAGTGGGCACTGGCATTGGTGGCGCCTATCACCTGGGCGCTGATGCGTGTGACCCGTCGCGCTGGTCTGGATCAAGGCAGTCCGGGGCGGAATATTTTCCTGACCGAGGATGGTTTGCGTCTGCTGCTCAATTTTGGCGAAGAAGAGCAGTTCATCGAGGCCGAAGAACGGGAGTTGATCAACAGTATTTTTCGCTTTAGTGAGCGGACCGTGGCCGAGGTGATGGTGCCGCGGGTGGCAGTTGTGGGGGTGGAGGTGGCAGCGACGTTGGCTGAGGCGTTGGATGTATGCGTCACTTCGGGGCACTCGCGCATCCCCGTTCACGAAGACACGTTGGATAGGATCGTGGGCGTCCTCTATGCCAAGGATCTACTGACGCATATTCGCGAGGGCAAAGCCGCGTTCTCGTTGCGCGAGGTGATGCGAAAACCCTATTTCGTGCCCGAATCGGCCATGGTGAACGATTTGCTGGGTGATTTGCAGCACCGCAAGACGCATCTGGCAGTGGTAGTGGACGAGTATGGGGGCACCGCCGGCATCGTCACGATCGAAGATCTGTTGGAAGAGATCGTGGGTGATATTCAGGATGAATATGACCGCGAGCCGCCGCTCATCCAGCCGGCGGGAGCGGGTGTCTTCGTGGTCAGCGGCCGGGTCAATCTCGATGATTTGAATCGCGAATTGGCTCTGAAGATCACGGATGAGGACGAGAGCTATACCCTGGCGGGCGTCATCTATTCGCACTTGCAGCGCGTCCCCGGCGTGGGCGATGTGCTGCAGTTGGGGGGGGCGAACCTGGAGGTGCTGTCGGTAACGGATAATCGCATCGATCAGGTGCGACTCGTTGTCAATAACACGAGCGAGGAGGCCGAGACAACAGGCGATGGCGGAACAGATGATTGATGTGGCGGCGCTGGCGGCTGCGGCGCAGGCTGCACGCGCACGGGCGTATGCGCGCTATTCGCGCTATCAGGTGGGGGCGGCGGTATTGTGTGAGGATGGTGAGATTTTTACCGGCTGCAATATCGAGAACGCCGTCTATCCGCTGACGTGTTGCGCTGAAAGGGTGGCTATCTTCAATGCTGTCAGCAGCGGCCGGCGGTCGTTCCGCGCCCTGGCGGTGGCGACCGTAAATGGCGGCAGCCCGTGTGGGAGCTGCCGGCAGGTGATGCACGAGTTTGGGCCGCAGATGCCGGTCTTCATCCTCGATGAGTTCGGGTTGGTGCGGATGACCTCGGTGGCGGAGCTGCTGCCCGATTCGTTTGGCGCCGCGCAGTTGCCGGCCCAGGAAGATGAAAGATGAGAGCGGATCGGGCCGGCGAACGCGTTTACCGGACGCGAGCGCTGGTGCTTAGGCGACGCGACCAGGGCGAGGCCGACCGGGTGGTGACGGTGTATACGCCGGGCATGGGCAAGCTGGCTTTGTTGGCGCGGGGGGTGCGCAAACCAGCCAGCCGAAAGGCCGGCCACCTGGAGCCATTTACGCACGTCGATCTATTGGTGGCGCGCAGCCGCTCGTGGGATTTGATCACGCAGGCCGAAACCGTGTACAGTTTTCGGGGCCTGCGAGAGGATCTGGATCGAGCGGCGCATGGCTATTATCTGGTCGAGATGATCGACGCCTTTACCCAGGAAGAGGACAGTCATCCCGAAGTTTTCGATTTGGCCCTGGCGGGGTTGCGCTATCTGGAAGGAAGCAACCAGTTGGGTTTGACCGCGCGCTGGTTCGATCTGGCTTTGCTGCGCCTGAGCGGCTACCAGCCCCAGTTTTTTGTCTGTGTGCAGTGCGGCGAGGGCCTGGCGCCGGTGACGAACTATTTCAGCGCCGCCAGGGGGGGGATGCTGTGCCCAAGACACGGCGAAGGTCAGTCGGGAACCGAGGCCCTGGATGTGGGCGCGCTCAAAGTATTGCGCTTTTTGCAGGCGCAGCCCTACGAGAGCGTCGCCCAGTTGGAACTGGCGCCGGGGCGAATGCGGCAGATCGAGAAGCTGTTAGCTGACTATATTCGTCTGATCATCGAGCGACGGCTGCAATCGCCGGAGTTCATCCGCGAGCTGAGAGAGGCCCGGTAGGGCGCCAGGCCAACTAGCGCGGGTGTAAGGCCTGCCACACCCGCTCGGGTGTGAAGGGAAGGCGGCGGAGGCGTATGCCCGTGGTCGCGCTTCCTCTGACACCACCGGAGGTGGCGTTGAAGATGGCGTTGGCGATGGCCGGGGCGATGCCATCCTTGGGGATTTCGGCCACGGCTTTGGCCCCAAACGGACCGGTGGGCTCCAACGTCTGCACGAGGGTGACATCGAGTTCGGGCATCTCGTCGGCGCGGTAGATTTTGTAGGGGCCGAGGGCGGGGTTGACCATGCGACCGCCTTCGTCGTAGACCATCTCCTCGCAGTGGGCATAGCCCAGGGCCTGCGTCATCCCGCCCTCCACCTGGCCGCTGGCCGTGATCGGGTTGATGGCCACGCCGCAATCCACTGCCATCACCAGTTTCTTCACCGTCACCTGACCGGTTTCGATGTCCATCTCGACCTCGGCGAACTGTCCGCCGAACGGAGGCGGCGAATCGGGCGAGACATAAGAGGCGGTGGCCATCAACTGCCGCTGCTGATCCTGGTGGAGCGAGTGCAACGCCACCTCAGCCAGCGAGACCGAACGACCATCAGGTGCATAGGCGCGGCGGTCGCGCAGGGCGACGCCGCTCCAATCGCCGAGCCGCAGCATCAGCCCCGCCCTTTCTCTGATCTGTTGGCGCAGGTCTTCGGCGGCGCGCTTTACCGCTGTACCCGAGATATAGGTGGTGCTGGAGGCGTAGGCGCCGGTGTCGAAGGGCGTGAAGTCGGTGTCGGAAGAGTAGATGATGATGTCTTCCAGCGGCACGCCCAGCACTTCGGCGGCGATTTGCGCCAGTACGGTGTCGGAGCCGGTGCCCAAATCAGTGGCGCCCACCAGGACATTGAAGCTGCCGTCGTCGTTGATCTTGATGCTGGCTGCGCCCATGTCCAGGCCGGGGATGGCGGAACCGTGCATACACACGGCCATGCCGATGCCGCGGCGGATATGGGGCCGGTCGGGGGGCGCTTTCCAGGCTGGGTCGTCGCGACGTTCCCAAGCGATGGCCCGCATCCCCTGAGCGATGCACTCGCTCAGGCCGCTGGTCTGGACGATGGGTAGGCTGCTGACGTCGGCTTCGCCCTCGCCCAGCTGCGGGGCGATGTCGAGTGGGTCGCCCACCTTCACCCAGTTCAGCCGCTTGAACTCGATCACATCCATGCCCAGGGCTTCGGCGATTTCCTCCATGTGGCTTTCGAGCGCGAACAAGGCCTGGGGCGCGCCGTAGCCCCGGTAGGCGCCCGGCACCGGTATGTTCGTATAGGCCACCAGGCAGTCGAATTCTTTGTTGGGGCAGTTGTAGGTGCTCAGGCCGCGCATCCCGGTGACGGTCTGCACGGTGAGGGCATGGGTGGCGTAGGCGCCGGTGTTGCCGATCACTACCATCTTCATCGCCACCAGCTTGCCATCGCGGTTGACGCCGGTCTTGTAGTGGATGCTCTGGGGATGGCGCGAGCGCGAGGACATGAACTCCTCGGCCCGGTTCAGTTCCAGCTTCACCGGCTTGCCGCTGGCGAGGACGAGATGGCCGACGATGTCCTCGATCAGCATTTCCTGTTTGGCGCCGAAACCGCCGCCGATGCGGGGTTTGATCACACGGATGCGTTTGACCGGCAACCCCAGCAAAGGGGCCACCATGCGCCGGGCGTGGAACGGCACCTGGGTGGAACTGCGCA
>CAYWPZ010000314.1:0-4816 GCA_964460135.1 uncultured Caldilineales bacterium
AGGAAATCAGATTGCCCAGCAGGTCGAGCGCCTTGACCATGCCCTGCCGCTCCTCCACGACGAACAGATGCACACGGTCGCTGTTGCCCAGGCGAGGGAAGCTGCTGAAGCGGAGGGCGTCGAAAGCGGCATCGGCGGCGGCGGCGCCATCGAGCGCAGCGCCGATGGCAAGCGTCGTCGCCGTGGCCGTGATCGGCCGGCGCAGCGCCTCGGCCCAGGCCAGGCGGCCATCGATGAACAGATTCAGCCGCTGCTCGTCCCAGGTGGCGGCCACATGGCGCCATTCACCCGCCTGCCAGCCGGAGGCATCACCCCAGGCGGCCTTGTCAAGGTCCTCGAAATCCGTCGCCCAGGCGTAGAGATAGCCGGCCTCGTGCGCCAGCCGCAGCCGGTAGCAGGGCACACTGGCGGCGGCCAGACAGGCCGGGTCGCCCATTTCCAGCAGGATGTGCGGGCCTGCGTCCTCGCCCGACCAATTGGGCCGCACCCAGAACTCGACCCCGCCCCGCCGCAGGAACGCCGGCGCCGGGGCCGGATAACGCAAGGCCGAGCCAGGACCGACATGGGCTGCCTGCCCAAAACGGCCGGGAACGAAATCGATATCCGCCGCCAGCAGGGGGGCGATGCCGTGCGCATCGAGCAGGGCGCCGTCGAACGGCAGCAGGAGCAGGGCGGCGGGGTCGGGCAGGGCCAACGGCAGGCCGGTAGTGAAGGGCTGCCCGGCCAGGGCGATGCCGGCCGGCTGGTCCAGGGCGGCGGGGCGCTCATCCACCCGGCCAAACCAGTTGACGATGCGCTGCCCCGGGTCGAGCACCCAGGCGCGCTGGTCGCCGCCCACTGCTGTCGCCAGCAGGCCATCGGCACCCAGGCTGGCGGCCGTGGCCCCCACCAGCCCGATGTGTTCGCTGCCCACGCGCCCTACCCAGGTCGAGGGCCGTCCCCCTTCGGGCGGCAGCAGGCGCAGGAGCGAGCCAGGATGCGCATCCACCACCAGCAGTTGGCCGCGCGCCGTGTAGGGCGAATCCGGCTCCCAGACCAGGCCCCGCGGCGCGTACAGCAATTCGGCGCGGGCGACCTCGCCAAAGCCGCTCTCTTTGCCGTCCGCGGCCACTGCGGTCAGGCCGAAGCGGGCCGTGCGGGGGAGGATGGTCGAGTAGGTGGTGGTGGTCAGGCCAGAGGCGAGAAGTTGGAAGGGGTAGTAGTCGGGCCAGAGGCCGCGATAGACGTTGTAGGAAGCGGCGCCGGGCGCTGGCTGCCAGGAAAGCGAGGCGGTCGAGCCAGATGTGCGCAGCGAGAGTTTGGGGGCGGGGGGAGTCAGGGCGGCGTTGGCGGGGAAATGGGTGGGCAGGGTGAGGGTGAGGGCATCCTGGCCGCGCCAAAAGGCTTTGTTGAGTTCGGTGATCGTCAGCCAGGCGAAGGTCTCCTGGTCGCCCTGCGTCGCCCGCACGAGCAGCTGGCCGTTGCGCCCGACGACATCGATCAGCCCAAAGGGGTTGGGGCGCAGGCTGTGGCCGGTGGCTGTGGTCAGGGTGGGCGTGACGGGACGGTTGGGGAGCAGGAAGACGCCATCGGCTCCGGTCAGGCCGCCAAAGATGGGCTGATTGCCGACGATGCTGTTGTTGGTCTGGTAGGCGTCGATGCGGACGCCTGGCAAGGGGGCGCCGGTCGCATCCAGCACCCGCACTCCGACTTGGGAGGGGATATCGAACAAATACTCGCCAAAATAGCCGCGGCGATAGCCCGAATGACTGCGCAGCCCCAGGGCCGTGTGCGGGCTGTAGTGCGTGCCGTCGTAGGGCCGCACGTTGTCGCCGCCCATCAGGTCGGGAAAAGGCCAGTAGAAGCCAGAGAGCAGCGGCAGCCCGGCCCGGTCGTTCACGGAGTTGCCGGCGCTGGGCGAGACGTTGAGTTGATAGAGGTCAATAACGCCAAGCTGATGCGTCAGCTCGTGGATCAACCCCCAGTCGATGCCGTTGGCAAAGGCGCGGGCGTAGTTGTCGGCCGAGAGCCAGCTTTCGTCCTCGGGCGTGTCCTTGTAGTCGCGCTCGACCCGGAAGGTCCAGCGGCCGTCGTAGGCCAGGTTGCCGAAGACCTGGTCGCCGCCGACGCCGGTCGTGGCCGTGATCACATCAATGCGGATGCGGTCGGGCAGGCCGGAGGGTGTGTCGGCGAAGGCGGCTGCGGCCAGGCGCTGGTTCATCTGCTCGAACTGGGCCTGGAGCCAGTCGGCGAAGGAGTAGGACCCCACCAGGTTCTGCCGCGACCGAAAGGCTTGCAAGAAATAGGGGTGGACGAGGATCTCGAGATAGTGGGCGTCGGCGCGGTGCTCCCGTCTGTTGTTCACCAGCGTCACCTCGCCGCCGCCGTCGCCCAATTCGAGGGTGATGGTGTGCGGTCCCGTCTGCCAGGCCCAGCCCCAGGTGAGGGTGTACTCGGCCCCTGCCGCCAGCCCTGGCATGTTCCCGCCCATCTGTGCGGCCCCATCCAGCCGCCAGGTGTAGCTGAGCGGCTGCGTGGCGGCGTCGCCCTGGTTGGCGATGCGCGCCGTCAGTGTCACTGCTTCGCCAGGATCGGGGAAGCGTTTCTCGTTTTCGGTCCCGGCGCAGAGTTCGGGGGCGCCCTGGCTGTAGTCCAGGCAGTAGCGATGGTAGCGCGGGGCGCGGCTGAGGTAGAGGATGCTGAGGTCGGGCGGCAGCGGCTGCTTGGGCCGGGACGGGGCCGGGACGGGGCGGGGGAAGGCGGGCGCGGGGGCCGGGGCGGGGGGAGGCGGGAGGCGGTTTCGCCAGGCGGAGGCAGGAGGCGGGGGCCAGGCAGCCTCCAGCGCGACCGCCAAAAGCAAGAGCAGGGCGGCGGCCATCGCCAGCGCCGCGGCCAGGCGGGCTGAAGCGTGGCGCCAGGAGGGGGTGATCATGGCGAGGGCTTCGCCGCCGTGACCCCAGCTATCGCCGGATCACGACCGTGGTGCCGATGTCGGCCCATTCCCAGACCTGTTTCATGGCGGCGTCGCTGAGCATGACGCAGCCGTAGGTGATGGGCGTGCCCACCAGCCCGGCCCAGGTGCGCCGGCCGGTGGTGGCCTCCCAGGGCAGGCCGTGCAGCCCGTTTTCGGTTGGGCCGGCCCAGTAGATGCCCAGCCAATACGGCATCCAGATGTTCCAGGTAGAGCCGTAGGCGCGGCGGAGTTTGCTTTGGACGCGGAAGGTGCCGGCGGCGGTGGAGTTGTTGCGCCCGGTCGAGCAGCGCCAGGTGTTGAGCAGGGTCTCGCCTTCGTAGCGCCAGCAGCGCTGTTCCGAGATATCGACGACGATCTGTTTGCGCCCGCGCGGGGCCGAAGGCGCCGCCGCGCCGCTGCCGGATACGAGCAAACGTTGTCCGACCCGGATCAGCGAGGCGTTGGCCAGGTTGTTGATCTTGGCCAGGGCGGCGGCGGTCGTGCCGTACTTGCGGGCGATGGCTTCGAGCGTGTCGCCGGCCTGGACGACGTGATACTGACCCCCTCCTCCTCCCCCGCTCCCACCGCCGGCCGCCGGGATGCGCAGGCGCTGGCCGACGAAGATGACATCGCCGCGCAGGCCGTTAGCGGCGCGCAGGGCTTCGACCGAGACGCCGTACTTGCGGGCGATGGCGCCCAGTGTCTGCCCGCGGCGGACGATATGCACCCCACCCCCACCTGCCGGGGCTGCGGCGCCGGCGTCGCCAACGCCGACGATGAGCCGCTGCCCGGCATAGATGAGATTGGGATTGCGCAGGCTGTTCCAGCGCATCAGGTTGGCTACGGTGACGCCGTAGCGGGCGGCGATGGCGGCCAGGGTTTCGCCCGATTGGACGACATGCACGGGCGGAGCTGCGGCTGCATCGGGGCCGGGCGCCGGCTCGGCCGCCTGGGCGACAGACGCAAACAGCAGCGCCAGCAGAAAGGTCGTGGCGGCGACTGCCAGCCAACGGCGAAAGAGGCCTGATTTCATAGTCGATCCTTCCTGGAATGGCAACTTCGCGATCATCCGAAGCCTAAGACCTTTAGGGTTTTGGAAACCCTAAAGGTCTGATCTATTGTCCCATTATACACAAATGCCCCGTTTCCCGTGCAAATCGCATTCTACGGGGCTTTGTTGAAGCGTGAAATGCTGAGTGAGCGCGCGTCTCGGTCAGGAGACCGAGATAAAACGAGCGCCAAGCCGAAGGCAGGTATTGGGTTTCAGCTCCGGGGACGCCGAGAGCGAGGGAAGCAGGGACGCCCAAGAAAGAAATAGCGTCGAACATGATCCAGATCATAGCCGGCGGCGAGGAAAGGGCTAGAACAGGAGGGAGCGTACTTCTCTGAGAGGACATTTGAAAATTCCATGATTCAAATGTATGATGAATGAAACAGAATCATGAACTGGAGGCAAATGATGTAATGAGCAAAATAGAGCAAGAAGTACGCAGCTATCCTACCGATCTCTCCGATTCTGAGTGGTCGATCCTGGCGCCGCTGGTAGATACGCCACGAATTGGAGCCGGTCGTCCACGCACGGTGGATTTACGAGCAGTCATGAACGGCCTTCGCTACTGGTTGCGCACCGGCTGTCAGTGGGCGATGATCCCGCATGACTTTCCACCCAGCGGCACCGTGCGTTACTACTACGACAAGTGGACCAAGACGGGATTGTGGGAGCAGATCAACACCGTGCTGCGGGAGTCCGTGCGTGTGCAACTCGGACGCGAGGCTCAGCCCAGCGCTGGCGTGAGCGATAGTCAAAGCGTCAAGACAACGGAAGCGGGGGGTGCATCCACGATCTGTTACCGAGTTTTGGAGTGGTGGGATGTAAACTAAAGG
>CAYWPZ010000315.1:0-4755 GCA_964460135.1 uncultured Caldilineales bacterium
TGGTGCTGCTGATCGACGAGATCGACCGCGCCGACGCCGAGTTCGAGGCTTTCCTGCTCGAGGTCCTCAGCGATTTCCAGATTTCGGTGCCAGAACTGGGCACGATCCGGGCTAAGCACCAGCCTATGGTTGTCCTCACCTCCAACAACACGCGCGAATTGTCCGAGGCGCTGAAGCGGCGCTGTCTCTATCTCTTCCTCGACTATCCCACCCCCGAAGCCGAGTTGCACATCGTGCGTCTGAAGGTGCCCGACCTGGCGCCCGAACTGGCCCGACAGGCGGTTGACCTGGTGCAGCAATTGCGGCGGATGGATTTGAAGAAGCATCCCTCGATTTCCGAGACGCTTGATTGGGCGCGGGCGTTGGTGATGCTCAACGCCAAAGAGCTGGATGACCAGACCCTGGAGTCCACCATCACCGTGCTGCTGAAGCACGAGAGCGATATCACCCGCGCTCGCCGCCAGATCCAGCGCCGCGGCAGCAGCCCCGGCCCCATGCAAATGCCTCCCTCGCGCCGGAATTGATCTTGCGTCAGTGCAGGAAGTAGAATTGAGTCACTCCCATAGAACTGAAGCCACTTCGAGATCAGGAGTTTCAGCAATGACGATAGACCATAGACGTATGGACGATCAGCCCGCCTGAATGGGGAAATTTGCTATCGTCCGGGCCAATGCCAATTGGCACGTCCATCGTCCATCGTCACACCAGAAACGAAACTCATGTTTTCACTGTGACTTGGGTTTAGGTTGAGGTAGCGATGATGGCTCCGACAGTTACTGTGAGTCTCGATGAATTAGAACTGGTTGTCCGGCGCGCGCTGCGGAAGGAACTAACGCAATTTATGACCCGGACGCGCTACTCCATGCTTCACGACTGGGATCACGAAGGGCCAGCAGATAATGAGGCTGATGAAGCCCTGGCCGTGGAGGCTTTGGCTGTCTTGGAGCGATACCGTGAGGATCGTACAGGCTGGCAAAAGTGGGAAGATTTCGAAGCCGAACTTGACGCAGCCGAGGCAGAGAGTGAGTTATCAGATTGAAGTGCCGGCGTCTGTCAAGAAGGAAATACGTTCGCTTCCAGGCTACGTACGCGCAGAGGCGCGGGTCTTGATTCGAGAGCTTGCATCAGAACTCAGGCCGACGAGAAGCAAAGAATTGCGAGCTCAACCGAATATCTATCGCCTCTGGCTGGCCGGAAGGTGGAGGATTGCCTATCACATTGATGGCGAAGCGCAGGTCATCGTAGTTTTGCGAGTGGAGAGAAAGGAGTCGATCGACTACGAGGGTCTGGAATTCATGGGTTAGCCAAGGCCTATGCTCTCTCTGACCACCGCCAAAGCCCTGCACGATGCCGGCCTTGCCTGGACGCCGGCCGAACTGGATTTCTTTGCCATCCCGCTGCCAGGTTTCGAGGACCAGGTTTTTGCCATCAGTAATATGACAGTTCTGGCGGAGCCGATCCGCGAGACGCTGGCGCTCACCTTTCACGGTGTGGCCGAATGGACGCTCGACCATATCTGGGCCGGCGAAGCGATCTGGCTGCCACGGGAGGACCAGTTGCGCGAGCTGGTGGAAGAGCGGCTGGTTGGCCAGCCTGGCGGCGGGCTCTGTCTTGATACCGTTCCCCTCGGCTATCGCTGTGAGGCCCGCTTGCAGGGGCAGACCCTGGCCTTCGAGGCGTTCGATGCCAGCGAAGCTTATGGCGCTGCGCTTCTGCATTTGTTGGCGACCGAATCCCGTGAATGAATTCACGGGCTGTAGATCGAATCCCGTGAATGAATTCACGGGTTGTAGATCGAATCCCGTGAATGAATTCACGGGCTGTAGAACACCGTGAATTCATTCACGGGCTGTAGAACCCCGTGAATGAATTCACGGGCTGGTAGTAAAAACCTGCTGAAGCAGGTTGATCCGTCGAGAGTGAATTCATTCACGGGCTGTAGAATCCCGTGAATGAATTCACTGGTAGCGAAAACCTGCTGAAGCAGGTTGATCCGTCGAGAGTTCTGTTGTGGGGTGGCGGAATACGTTTCTGTCTTGTGTTCTGCCTTTCACCCCTCCGTTTTCGACGTTACTTGTTTAGTAGAAGTATCTTTCTCTACGTTTCAAGCCTATGGAACAACGCCTGATCGACTTCATCACCGGCCTGCGCGCCGGCGGCGTCCGCATCTCGCTGGCCGAGAGCGCCGACGCCTGGCGCGCCGTCGAACTGCTGGGCGTGCAAGATCGCGAGCGCTTCCGCCAGGCTCTGGCAGCCACCCTGGTCAAAGACCCCGCCGACTTGCCTGTTTTCGAGCGCCTTTTCCCCGTCTATTTCGGCGGCGATGGCCCGCCCAGCCTCGATCTGACCCAGGACATGGGCGAGGACGAGCAGGACATGCTGCGCCAGGCGCTGCAAAACCTGCGCGACCGCCTGAGCGACATGCTGGAGCGGCTGCTGCGCGGGGATCGGCTGCGACCGGACGAGCTGCGCCAGGCCGGGGAACAGGCCGGACTGCAAAATGCCAGCCATCCCTACCAGCAAAAATGGTTCACACGGCGAATGCTGCAAGAGATGGGCTTCGACAAGCTGATCCAGGATATCGAGAGGCTGTTGGCGGAGCTGGCGCAGCAGGGGATGGACCCGATCGAGGCGCAGTTGTTGGCCCAGGGCATCAGCGAAAACCTGGAAGCCTGGAAGGAGCAGGTCGCCAACTTCGTGGGGGCGCAAATCGCCCGCAACCAGGCCAACCAGCAGGAACCGCGCCCGAACATGGACGACCTGATGGAGCGGCCCTTCCGCAGCCTCTCCGAAGCCGAGGCCGAAGCATTGCGCGAGCAGGTGCGGCGTCTGGCGGCGCATCTGCGGGCGCGGGCGGCGCTGCGGCGCAAGCGCGGCAAGAAAGGCACGCTCGACGTCAAGGGCACACTGCGCGCCAACCTGCGCTATGGCAGCGTGCCGATCGAGATGCGCTGGAAGAAGCGACACCTGAAGCCCAAGCTCTGCCTGATTTGCGATGTCTCCACCTCGATGCGACCGGTGGTCGAATTCATGCTGCGGCTGATCTACGAACTGCAAGACCAGGTGGCCCAGGCCCGTTCGTTTGCCTTCATCGCCGATATGCACGACATCTCCGCCGACTTCGACGAAAACAGGCCGGATGTGGCCGTGCGCCTGGTCTTGGAACGGCTCCAGCCCGGTTACTACAACACCAACCTGGGCCGCAGCCTCGACAGCTTCAGCAAAGAGCACCTCGGCGCTGTGGATGGCCGCACCACCCTCATCTTCGTCGGCGATGGCCGCAACAACTACAACAACCCTCGCGCCGACCTGGTGCAGATGCTCCAGCGCCGCGCCCGCCACACCCTTTGGCTGACGCCGGAAGCGGAGCCGATGTGGGGATCGGGCGACAGCGATATGCTGGCCTATCTGCCGTACCTGGATCATGTCGTGCATGTCCAGAATCTGGCTGATTTGGTGCGGGCGGTGGATGGCATCCTGACGCGTTAGGAATCGATCCGCCATGCCGAACACGAATGACGCGACTGGACGAATAACACGAATCCATTCTCAATCAACCCGTCAGCCTTTCGTCCAGCGTTTGTCAGCCGGCTGACTTGCAGAGCGGCCGCGATTCTGATAGCATTGTAGATGCAATTCAGGTCCATCTGAACTGCACGCCACCGACCTTTACCGGCGGTGAGCGGCGCTACGAAAGTAGCGCACTGTTTCCTCCAACCAATTCGCTCGCTCGGATCCTTGCAGACCGAGACGGCAGATAGCTCCGACGCACGAGTCTATTCCGGCCACAGGTCTGCACCTGTGGCCTTTTTTGTTCCGCCCACCTCCCTTTACGTCCCCTTTACGTCCCCTTTGTGTCCTTCGTGACTTCGTGTTCAAAACTCTCATGCCCACAACCATGATCACCCGCACCCTGCTCAAGAGCAAAATCCATCGCGCCACCGTCACCGGCGCCGACCTCCACTACGTCGGCTCCATCACCATCGACGAAGACCTCCTGGCTGCCGCCGACATCCTCCCCTACGAGAAAGTCCAGGTGGTGGATGTGAACAACGGCAACCGACTGGAGACCTACGCCATTGCCGGCCCCGCCGGTCAGGGCGACATCTGTCTCAACGGCGCCGCCGCCCGCCTGGTCAGTACCGGCGACACCGTGATCATCATGTCGTATGTCGATGTGACCGAGCCTGTGCCCCAGCCCTGGGAGCCGGTCGTCGTCCACGTCGACCGCCACAACCGCATCGCCGACCTGACCCACGCCATCCACCCAGGAACCTACCTCGAACCTACCCCCGCCTTCTCTCTCTCCTGACCCCTCCCTCCCTGCGTCCCTCCCTCGCCGCCTCTCGGCATCCCCCCTCCCTGCGTCCCCGTGTCTCTCTCCCCCTCCCTCTCCCCCCTCCCCACCCTCGCCTTCGTCGGCGCCGGGCGGGTGGGCGGCGCCCTGGCCCTGGCCGCGCACCGGGCGGGCTACACCGTGGCCGGCATCTACACCCGCACCCCGGCCCGCGCCCGGCCCATCCTGGCTGCCACCGGCGCCCGGCTGCTGCCCGACCTGGCCGCCGTCGTCGCTGCCGCCGACCTGGTCTTCCTGGCCGTGCCGGATGACGCCATCGCCGGGGTCGATGCCGAAGGCGCGGGGAGCTGGAAACCCGGTTTGGGCGTTGCCCACCATTCGGGCTTGCACGGCGCCGGGCTTCTTCGCCACGCCGCCGCCGCCGGAGCCAGAGTGGGCGCGCTCCATCCCCTGCAGAC
>CAYWPZ010000316.1:0-2280 GCA_964460135.1 uncultured Caldilineales bacterium
TCCGGCACTGGGCAGGCGTCAGCCCCTATACGTCGCCTTGCGGCTTAGCAGAGACCTGTGTTTTTGCTAAACAGTCGGCTGAGCCAATTCACTGCGACCTCATCTGGCAGCCGGCGCAGGCCGGCAACCTTCCGAGGCACCCCTTTTCCCGAGGTTACGGGGTCAACTTGCCGAGTTCCTTAACGAGGGTTCTCTCGCGCGCCTTGGCACTCTACGTGCCTGGCCACCTGTGTCGGTTTTCGGTACGGGCGCCGTAGATCCTGGCCCCGAGGCTTTTCTTGGCAGCGTGGGCTGAGCCACTTCGGTCGCGGTTGCCCTTGACCTCGCGTTCACGTCTCGGCGTTGAGTGAGGCACCGGATTTGCCTGGCACCTCCGCCTACGCGTTTAGCCCGGGACGACCATCACCCGGTAGGCCTACCCTTCTGCGTCCCCCCCTGGCTCGTAACGGATCGACGGCGGGGCCGGAATGTCGACCGGCTGTCCATCGGCTACGCCTTTCGGCCTCACCTTAGGTCCCGCCTAACCTTACGAGGACGAACCTTCCGTAAGAATCCTTGGCCTTACGGCGGGCAGGATTCTCACCTGCCTTTTCGCTACTCATGCCGGCATTCGCACTTCCGCCTCGTCCAGCAGTCCTTCCGGTCTGCCTTCAACCTGTCGCGGAACGCTCCCCTACCACCCCGCGCTGGGCGTCACCATGCGCGAGATCCGCAGCTTCGGTGGATGGCTTGAGCCCCGTTGGATTTTCGGCGCAGCACCACTCGACCAGTGAGCTATTACGCACTCTTTGAAGGATGGCTGCTTCTGAGCCAACCTCCTGGCTGTCTTAGCGATGCCACTTCCTTTCCCACTTAGCCATCACTCGGGGACCTTAGCTGGCGGTCTGGGTTGTTTCCCTTTCGACGACGAAGCTTATCCCCCGCCGTCTCACTCCTGACGACCACACAGCGGCATTCGGAGTTTGATTGGGTTCGGCACGGGTCCTCCCGCCCTAGCCCATTCAGTGCTCTACCACCGCCATGCTGCAATCAGGGCTGCACCTCAATGCATTTCGGGGAGAACCAGCTATCTCCGGGTTCGATTGGCATTTCACCCCTACCCACAACTCATCCCATGGTTTTTCAACACCAGCGGGTTCGGGCCTCCACGCGGGATTAGCCGCGCTTCACCCTGGTCATGGGTAGATCACCCGGTTTCGGGTCTGCAACATGCGACTGCCGCTTGCGCGGCTCCCCATCCGGGGACGGCGCCCTATTCAGACTCGGTTTCCCTGCGCCTCCGGGATACGCTCCCTTAAGCTCGCCACACGCCGCAACTCACCGGCTCATTCTTCAATAGGCATGCCGTCAGGCATTCCGGTCCGGAGACCGGCATAGCCCTTCGACTGTTTGTAGGCACACGGTTTCAGGTTCTATTTCACTCCCCTCCCGGGGTTCTTTTCACCTTTCCCTCACGGTACTCGTGCACTATCGGTCGCCAAGTGTATTTAGCCTTGGAAGGTGGTCCTCCCGGGTTCCCACGGGGTTCCACGTGTCCCGTGGTACTCAGGAACACCGCCGAGGAAGTCGCCGTCCTTTCGCCTACGGGGCTATCACCCGCTCTGGCCGGCCGTTCCAGGGCCGTTCGGCTAGAACGACGATTGGTGACTTCCCGACCGGGTTGCGGCCCGGCCCGACGGTGCCCTTCAACCCCCCAGATGCAACGCCCGCAAGCTGTCACGCACCCGGGGTTTGGGCTCTTCCCCTTTCGCTCGCCACTACTCGGGGAATCTCGGTTGATTTCTCTTCCTCCGGATACTGAGATGTTTCAGTTCTCCGGCTTGCCTTCCCGCACCTATGGATTCAGCACGGGATCACGCGGTGTGACCCGCGCGGGGTTGCCCCATTCGGAGATGATCGGATCGAAGGTTGCTTAGCACCTCCCCGACCCTTTCGCCGCCAGCAGCGTCCTTCATCGGCCCTTGGCGCCAAGGCATCCACCGTGTGCCCTTAGTAGCTTGGTACCCGCTCTAGGAGCAGCTGTATAGAGCCTGGCTGCACATGCTCGCCCTCGCGGCCCATACGGCTGCGCGGGTCGAGATGTCTTCAACCTTCTTCGGTTGTCAAGGAGCGCCCCGTCACAAGCTCCGATGACGGCACCGACCGGGATCGCCGGTCCGCGTTTGAGGCCAGTCTCCGAGCTTCCGGGTTCGTCGGTGGCACTACTGCGCTCGGGTCAAGAGCACAAAAAAGAGGGGATGAGCTTGGATCCCCTCCGGGATGCTCATCGGGTACACGGTA
>CAYWPZ010000316.1:2290-4746 GCA_964460135.1 uncultured Caldilineales bacterium
GCTTGCGAACCCCTGCACCCAATCCCTCCCTGTGTTCGAGCCAACGCCTATTATAGTACCGGGCGGTCGCTTGTCAACCCTGCCGGAGGGTGTCGTCGGGAGCCGTCCCACGACGTTTGCCCCGGGGGCTAGATCACCAGACAGGTCAGCGAGTCCGTCACACCGGCGATCCGCTGAATCTTCGTGAGCACGGTGTCGCCCAGAGCGGCCATGTCCCCGGCCTCCGCCATGCAGATCACGTCGTAGGGTCCGGTGACCACGTGTACCTGACGCACGCCCTTGATCTTCCGAATCGCGATCGCCGCCCTGCGGGTGTGTCCTGGATTGACCTTCAGCAGCACGACGGCCGAGACCATGGTCCTCACCTCCTGGGAAGATCGAGCCCATTGGGCGATTTCTTACCCTGTGCAGCCTGGGACTTCCTGCCGGAGCGCATCGGCATAGACGGCGAAGTCCTGAGGGGAGAAGAGCACGAACCGGACCTCGTCAATCACGCGGCTCTGCACGCCATCCACGACGGCGCGGATCGCAACCCGCGCGGCGCGCTCGACGGGGTACCCGTAGACGCCGGTGCTGATCGAGGGGAACGCGATGGTGCGGACCCCGTGATCGGCGGCCAGATCCAGCGCCGATCGGTAGGCAGACGCCAGTAGCTCTGCCTCGCCCAGTTCACCCCCCTGCCAGATCGGGCCGACGGTATGGATGACGTGCTTGCACTGCAGCCGCCCGGCCCGCGTGATGACGGCCGAGCCCGTCGGGCATCCGCCCTGCCGCGATCGAATCGCCGCGCAGTCTTCCTCGATCACGGGGCCGCCGGCGCGGCGAATCGCACCGTCAACGCCTCCACCGCCCACGAGTTGACTGTTGGCCGCATTGACGATCGCATCGACCGTCTGGGCAGTGATGTCGCCCTGCACAAGGGTCAGGCGACACCCGGCAACGCGCGCGGTCAGAGGCGGTGTTGCTGTCATCTACGGCGGGCTCCCCGGTCTCATGTGCTCCGGCATCTGGACGGCGACGACCTCGCCGCGCGCGCACACGCGACCCTGGGCGGAGAGCGTCGCCAAGACAACCACCTTGCGGCCCTTGATCTCCTTCACCCGACCGCGCACCTCGAGCGGCACGCCGATCGGCGTCGGCTGAAGGTAGTCGACGTGCAGCGATGCCGTCACGAACCGAAAGGCGGGTTCCGTGTCGAGGCCGCGGCCGGCCGCCCGCGCGGCGGCGGCCGCGGCAGTCCCGGTCCCGTGGCAATCGATCAGCGAGGCGATCAGGCCGCCGTAGACGTAGCCCGGAATCGCGGTGTGATAGGGCCGCGGTGTGAACACCGCCACCGTCTCATCGCCGTCCCACCGGCTCTTGAGCTGCAGGCCGTCGGCATTCAGCCTGCCGCACCCATAGCAGTAGCTGAGGTCATCAGGGTAGTAGTCTTGAAACGCCTTGTCGTCCATGCGTCGCATCTAGACGCTGGCGCGCGCCGCGTCCTTCAGCCGGGCGAGATGTTGCTTCCGGAACTTCGCCACCTTCGGCGCAACCACCGTGCGGCAGTAGCCCTGGGCGGGGTTGTTCGCGAAGTACTCCTGGTGGTACGTCTCCGCCGGGTAGAAGGCCTGAAGAGGCGTCACCTGGGTGACGATGGGATCGTTCCAGACCCGCGCGGCGGCCAGTTCGCGGATGACCTGCTCGGCGACCGCCCGCTGCTCCGGAGTGTGATAGAACACCGCCGAGCGGTACTGGGTCCCCACGTCGCCACCCTGGCGGTTGAGTGTTGTCGGATCGTGAATCGTGAAGAAAACGTCCAGGAGGTCGCGAAACGAGATCACGTCCGGGTCAAAGGTGATCTGGACGACTTCCGCGTGCCCGGTGGTGCCGGTGCAGACCTGCTTGTAGGTTGGGGCCGGCACCGTGCCGCCCGAATATCCTGAGACGACATCTTCGACACCCTTGAGTTGATCGTAGACCGCCTCGAGACACCAGAAGCACCCGCCTGCCAGCGTCGCGACTTCGCGGCGATGATCGCCGTGCCGCTGCTGCGACTGTGTGTCCAATGTCGTCCCCTCCCCCCCGAGCATCATCAAGCGCGCGATGCTCAGCGTATCGCGTCTGATCTCCCCAGGTCAACCACGCCACGCGGGGCTCGCATCGCAGGCGCGCAGGCGGCCATCACGGCACGACAACGGTCCGCACGCCGCCGCCAAAGCGTTCCAGATTGTCGAGGGCGCTGTTGATCGCAGCGGCCTCCAACGGCACGGTGCGCGTGACGACCTTCGAGAGATCGAGCACACCCCGCCGGGCGAACTCGATGAGCGTGGGGAGTTCCTGCAAGAGATGATCATTTGACCCGATCACCTCGGCCTCCTTGCCCAGGAATTCCCAGTACGAATCGATCTCCAGCGGCTGTTGCGCGAGGCCGACGATCACGGCCCGGCCGAGGACAGCGAGACACTGGACGGCCT
>CAYWPZ010000317.1:0-4706 GCA_964460135.1 uncultured Caldilineales bacterium
CGTTCGTGCAGCCCGCCCGCCAGCTCCGGCTCGGCCTGCGCAAGTTGATTGCGCAGCAGCTCGCCGAACAGGGCGTGGTAGCGATACCACGTGCGCTCGGCATCAAGGGCGACGAGGAAGAGATTGTTGGCTTCCAGGGAACGCAGGGTACGCTCGCTGTTCGGCTGGCCGGTGACCGCGGCGCAGAGGGAGGGGGAGAGCTGGTCGAGGATGGCCGTGCGGCGCAAGAACGTGCGGATCTCTTCCGGCTGGCTGTCAACAACCTCTTCGATCAGATAGTCGAGGATGTGGCGGTGGGTGCCGTGGAAGGCCTCCACGGCCCCGCTGGGATCGTCGCTCTCCTTCAGCGACAGGGCCGCCAGTTGCAGCCCCGCGGCCCAGCCCTCCGTGCGGTTCTTGAGGATTTCCAGCTCCCGCCGGGGCAGATGCACCCCCATCACGTCGGCGAAGAACACGCCGGCCTCGTCCAGGGAGAAGCTCAGGTCCGCCGCCCGGATCTCCGTGAGCTGGCGCCGGACCCGCAGCCGCGGCAGGGGCAGGCCGGGATCCTCGCGGGTGGCGATGACCAGGTGCAGGTTGGCAACCGCCTGGTTGAGCAGCGATTCGAGGAAGCGATCAATCTCCCCGTTTTCGATCAGGTGATACTCTTCCAAAACCAGGATGACCGGCTGTTCCAGGCCGAGCAGGTCGCGGATCAGCAGACGCAGGATACGGGGCGGGTCGATTTCGGTGCTGTTCTCGACCGCTTCCAGCGCGGCCTGGCCCAGGTCAGCCTCGACCCGTTGCAGGGCGGCCAACAAATAGGTGAGGAACAGCCGGAGATCGTTGTCTGCCGCTTCCAGCACCACCCAGGCCACGGGACAGCCGGCCTCCTCCGCCCACAGGCGCAGGGTGGTGGTCTTGCCATAGCCCGCCGGTGCCGAAACCAGCGTGAGCAGATGCCCATCCTCGAACCCCGCCCGCAGCCGCGCCAGCACCTTCTCTCTGGGCACGACCCCGCGCCGCAGGAGGGGTAGGCTGATTTTGGTGGTCAATAATGGGTCAGACATTGGCATGACTTGTCCGCAGGATTCGCACGCAGTGCGCCTCGTAGGACTCGAAAGAAAGGCTCGTCGTAGCGCTCAATGGCCGGCATTAGACCCAATCAGGGCGCTTGCGCTGAGAGCAAGACAGAATCAGTGGAGGACGTCCTGCTCCAGTGTCATCCATGACGCTATACCCATCCCCGTATTACCAGGAGCTCAATCAACACATCCTCCAATACCGGCGCGTGGCTGGCGGTGACCTTGCCGTCTGCATGCTTGTGTTTTGGCACAGGCAGCGCCGGTTGGTGACGCGCGTTGTCGTAACGAAAAACCAGTTGCTGATCGGCAGCCTGATAGTGGTACGAGTACATCAGCTTGCTCACGTGACTGGCTGTGCTGTCGAGGTATTCACGAAAGTGCAGGGTCGATTGATCCCGAAAGAGCACCGCGCCCTGCACAAAACCCTGCTCGCCCGGTCGCAGCTCGAAACTTACTTGCGCATCGAGCACAAGAGGAGCCGCAGCGTAACTGTCGAGAACCCGCTTAAGCGCGTCGAAGTACCACTGGATCACCGTACTCCACCTCTTGCAGGCGCGCGAGCTTCTCTTCCAGCCGCTGCAGCAAGTGATACTCTCCGGCCCACTGTACGTACTCGTCATCGCCGCCTTGCAAGTCTTCAGCGACCATATGTTCCATGAAGTGATTGGAGGTCACACCGTACTTGCGCTCGAAGGGAAGCAGACGTTCCATCGCCAGCTTGAGCGCCAGTTCCAGGCGAACGATTTCGCCGTTCACGGCAGCGCGCACCAGCGGCAGCAACTGCTGCGCCCGGTCTGCTGGTTCAACATAGAGTGTACTCATCACATCTCCTCCGTAGTCGTTGACCAGGAATGGGTGAAAACGTGTGTCATAGCCGGATGCATCGAATCCCCCGCGGTGTTTCAGCGCATTGACGGCGGTCCGGTCATGGCTTGCCAGCGGCTTTCTGCATTCACAGCCGCTGATCGTCACGTTGTGGGAATGCAAGAGCGGAACGGGGATCGAGTTAACCCCGATCACGGCATCATCGTACTTGAGATTGCCATCGTCGGCAAGGGAACTCGGTTCTGGGGACATCACGGCGGAACGGGCAAGCGCGCTGAACCGGGTGCAGGCGACGCGCTCAACAACGCCTGGGAATTTCACGGCCGTTTCCGTTCCCGCAACCACTGCACCATTAGCTCGAAATAGCCTTCGGCGAAGGCGTCGCCGATGCGAATGGTGTGGCCGGCGGCGGGGAAGATAGCAAAAATTAGCTAGGCGGCGTGTCCGGCATGATAGGAAGCGTCCCTGCCCGCACGGTCGGAGCCGTGCAGCAGGATCAGCGCTGCATACGGCCCCGCTGCATCCGGCAGGGTGAGGATGCCGCGCCGTTCTTTGCCCTGCACGCTAAATTTGACTGCTTCTTCCTTCGTGGTTGGCGTATTCGTGGCGATGACGCGGTCAGACGCGGGTAGGTTGGCGGTGGAGGCGGTCATCAGTTTGGGGGCGAAGCGAATCATCATCGCCATCATCCCCAAAAACAGGAGCGCCGCGAAGGGGTTTTCGCTTTGCATGAGTGCGGGTTCGGTGAACATTGCCGCGCCGCTGACGATGCCCACTTTTGTCGTAACTACTGAGCCTTGGCTACGAATGACACGAATTTCACGAATGATCGCGAGCTAAATTCGTGCCATTCGTGTCAAAAATTCAGGAAGACTGAGGCGCTACGATTTACCGTAACTCCTCAGCCTGCTGCGGCCTATACTTCAGACCGACAAGCCTGAACGAAAATTGATAATGGTACAAAGCGCCTATCATCCAATTTCGTCATGGGTCTTGGATGGATGGTTGAGCCTCAGCCTGCCTGAACCTGCCGGGGCTGCGTGCGCGAGAGCCGTTCCGGCCCGGTTGTCGCCGTCACCACGACGGCGGCCAGCCAGATCAGGACGGTGGCGATGACCAGCGCGCCGGTGTTGCGGGTGGACATCGTGTTGGCCAGGGGCAGGAAGAAAGCAGCGGTGTTGCCGGTGGCGTGGAAAATGGTGGTCAGCAGCAGGCTGCCACGTGTGTTGTTGTAGAGCCAGGTGTAGAGGATGGCATCGGCAAAGGTTTTCACCAGCATCAGGCCAAAGGAGCCGCCGCCCTCCGCGCCCAGGTACTTGGGCAGATGCCACACCCCCCAGAGCAGGCCCAGGATCAGGCTGGCGACCAGCGCGCTGTGGCGGGCTTGCAGCCGGGGCAGCACATAGCCCCGCCAGCCCATCTCCTCGCCGTTGGCGATGGCCTCGAAGAGGAAGAAGGGCAGGATGAAGAGGGGCAGGCTGGCCCCGGCACCGAAGAACTGGCGGGCCATCGCGGCGCCGAAGTCAACCGCCGCGCCCGTCCAGGCTGCGCGCAGGGCGATGGCCGTCACGAAGATGGCGGGGTAGAGCAGGAAGGCGACCGCATACCAGCGCCAGCCCACCCGCCAGATCAGAAAGCGCTTGAGCAGGGCCACGACCCCGGCCCGGCCCAGCGTCAGCCCGGTCATCAGCAGCGCGGCGGCGATGAAGCCCCAGCCCAGGAAGAGATAGAGGGCGAAGGGAACCTTGAAGGACAGCCGGCCAGCCTGAGCCAGGTCAATGGGCCAGGTGAAGACGAACATCAGCACCAGCCCGGCCGCCAGCGCATGTCGCCGCAGAAAACTACGCAATGAAGACATTTTTACCTCCTTCAAAAAAAAGACGCAAACAAGAAAAACACAAATACTGACCACTGAATACTGTCCCCTTCACGTCACATCCATAAACGACACCAAGAACCGCCCATCCTCCAGCCCGTAGCGACGGCGAAACTCCGCCACCGACGCGTCCGCGGCCAGGGGCTTGACCATAAACGCGGCCCAGCTTGGGCCGGCGATCTGGAAACCGGCCTGGCGGAAGGCCGCGACGTGGCCGGGCGCGTCCAGCCGGGCCTGGAGATAGGGGGCGCCGGTGGCCTGGGCCAGGCTGGCCGCCGCTTCCGCCGCGTCCACGCCCTGCGCCAGCAGCAGGTTGCGCACCCGCAGCAGACCGTTGCCCGCCGCGGCCACGGCATAGCCCACCGCCTCCTCGCCCCGCCACAGCAGCCACACATCCCCGGCGCTGAGATAGCTGCGCGCGTGCAGGAAGGGGAAGAAGGGCGTGTGCCGGCGAGCAAAGCCCAGCCAGCCGCGTGCCATCTGCTCGAACAGGCGGTCGGCCAGGGCCAGACGGTCGGGGCCGGCCGCCTCGGCCCGCAGAGCGGGCTGCCGGGGCAGGGCGTCGGCCCGGCCCAGCGCCACGCTCGCCGACCAGACATCCTCGTAGCCGAGCTGGCGATAGAGCCGGTGGGCCACCCGGTAGCTGTCGGTGCCCAGGGTGGAGAAGCGCAGCCCGGCCGTCCTCATGCGGGCGTGGGCCTCGTCCAACAGCCGCGAGGCCACCCCCTGCCCGCGCCAGGCCGGATGGGTGGAGACGGCCCACACGCCGCCCACCTCCTCCGCCCCCGCCTCCGAGAGCACCGGCAGGCGGAAGACGCCCACCTGCCCGGCCACCGCGCTCCCCTCCACCGCGTAGACGGCAAAGAAGGGGAAGGGCCGGGGGTCCATGCGCCGGATGATGGCGACCAATCATCTCGGCACGCCCGATCACCCGCAGGTCC
>CAYWPZ010000318.1:0-4645 GCA_964460135.1 uncultured Caldilineales bacterium
GGGCGGCGTGCCTTCGGCCGCCAGCACCGGCAGGGTTTGGTAGGTCATCGTCGTCACCAGATCGGGGGTCATCGCCTGGGCGGCGGCGGCGCCGGCCTCGCGACGATAGCGGACGATGACCGGGAGGACTTCATCGGGGCTGGCGGTGACGAGGGCGCGACGGAGGTCGGGGTGGAGCTTGGCCTCGCGTTGCTGGGTGGGATCGCTCATGGCTGAACCTCCAGGGCGGTGGTATGAACGGGTTGGTCGGGTTCGATGCCCAGCACCCAGGGTGCTGCGGCCAGTTCCAGCAGGGCGGCGGCGGGGCCTTCGACGGCGATGGCGCGGATGAGGCGCAGGCGCCGGCCAACGGTGAGGCCCAATGCTTCGGCCTGGGGCCAGTAGGCGGGGTCGAGGCGGTCGCAGCGGACGATGGCGGCGACGATGCGTCGCGGATGGCGGCGCAGGCCGGTCTCGAAGTCGGGGGCAAGTTTGCCGGTTGTCATAGCGGGCGGGGTGGGGATGGTTGGCCAAGACCCAGAGGATCACCCGGCGGGGCCTGGCCATGGTTGGATGTTACTGCAAGCAGGGGATGGTGTCAATCGGCCCGGCGGTGGCGATTTGCCGGTCTTCATGTATAATGCCATCATGTCGTCTTTGCTCCGTCGCCCCTCCTTCTGGCTCCCTGCCGCCATCCTCCTCGTCGGGCTGCTGCTGCTCTTGCCCACTTTGCGCTGGCTGGCCAACGAGTGGTGGAGCAACGATTACTACTCGCACGGCGTGCTGGTGCCGTTGGTGTCGGCTTTCTTTGCCTGGCGCTTGCTGCCCCGCTTGGCGCGCCGCCCCAGCAATCTGGGGTTGTTCCTGCTCATCGCCGCCCTGGTCGTCTATGTACTCGCCCTGTTCGAGCGGGCCTTCTTCCTGGCCGCCCTGGGCATGATCGCTCTTTTCGCCGGGGTCATCTTCTATCTGTGGGGGGCCGCCGCTCTGCGCCGCCTGGCCTTTCCCCTCGTCTTTCTCGTCTTCATGGTGCCGTTGCCCTTCATCGAGGCCAGCAGCCTGCCCATGGCCCAGTTCACCGGCGGGGTTTCGGGCGCGGTGGTGCAGGCGTTGGGGATGGATGTCATCGTCGAGGGCATGGCCGTCACGCTGCCCAATGCCAATCTGGTGGTGGGGGCGCAGTGTTCGGGGCTGCGCTCCATCGTTGCCCTGCTGACGCTGGTAGCCGTTTTTGCCTACGTGGTCGAAGGTTCGTGGCCGCGCAAGGCCCTGCTGGCCCTGATGGCCGCCCCCATTGCCATCCTCGGCAACGTCCTGCGGGTCAGCAGCCTGCTGTGGGTGGCCGACCGCTGGGGCGTCGAGGCCGGCTTCACCTATTACCATGACTATTCGGGCATCGTCTTCTTCCTCTTTGCTTTCGTATGTCTGATTCTGTTCGCCCGGCTGCTCGGCTGCCGGGAGATTCGCCACGATCTCTTGTGATCCTCCTGGCGGCGCTGCTGGCGGCGCTGGCGATGGTGGCGCTTTTCTACGGCCGCCAGCTCTGGCAGACGGCGACGGAGGCGGGGCCAAGCTATGGCTTCGTCGCCGACATCGACCGTTGGCGGCGCACCGAGCGCCAGCGAACCGTGGCCGCCGGCTTCGATTTCAGTCTGCGAGGCGACCTGGCCTCGCTGCCGCTGCAAGTCGGCGATTGGCAGGGCGCCGACATCCCCCAGACCAATATCGAAGTTCAGATCCTGCTGGAGCCGGAGCAGTACGTCTACCGGCGCTACACCCGCGCCGATGGCCGCTTTGTTTGGCTCAGCCTCATCGGCAGCCGCCAGACCAGGTCGTTTCACTCGCCGCAGATCTGCTACACCGCCGATGGTTGGCAGACCGAGGTCGTATCCGAGCCAGTGGAGATGGGGGGCGGGGGTGAAATCTACGCCCTGCGCGTGAACGCCCGCAAAGAACAGTGGGAGCACGTCGTCCTCTATTTCTTCCTCTACCCCAACTCGTTGCGCGAGGCCGATGCTGGCGCCGTGCTGTTCAAGGTCACGGCCCCGCTCGACGGTTCGGTCGAGGACACCCTGGCCCTCCAGAAGGCCTTCATCCGCCAGTTTTTCAGCGCCGCCCACGCATGACCACCCTTACCCAAGCCCCTCCCTCGCCCGCTTTCCAGTTGCAAGCCTGGCAGCGGCTGGCCCTGGCTGTCTTCGCCCTCATCCTGCTTGGATTGCTGGCTTTCGTCATCTTCCAGCCGATCAAGGTGCTCCCGCGCCTCCGTCTGGCCCCCGGCTTTGCCCTCATCGACCAATACGGCCAGACCGTGACCAACGAAGACCTGCGCGGGCAGTTCGTCCTCTATAACTTCACCTACACCGGCTGCCCGGCCCACGGCTGCCCGGCGACCGATGCGATCATGGCCGCGGTCAGCGCCCGCCTGGGCGAGGTCGAAACCGGGGGGGCGCCCGTCACCCTGGTCAGCGTCGCCCTCGATTCGGCCCAGGCCACACCCGCCGCCCTCCGCCGCTTTGCCCAGGCGCAGGGAGCCGACCCGGCCGGCTGGCGCTTCCTCAGCAGCCCCGACCCCGACCGGCTGAAGACCATCATCGGCGGCGGCTTCGAGGTCTTCTACGAGGCCCGACCCGATGGCAGCTTTGCCCTCAGCCCCACCCTGGCGCTGGTCGATGGCTGGGGGATCATCCGCGCCGTCTATCGCCCCGACGCCAACCCGCCCGACGCCGCCCGTATCCTCGATCACATCGGTTTGCTCGGCCAGGAAGTGCGAAACAGCCAGGGTGTGGGCAAGCTGGGCTACGAAGCGGCGCACCTGTTCCTGTGTTATGCACCCTAAGGAGCGTATTGCGTGACGCCTGGCGTCGAACCAATTCGCAATCCGCATGCTCACCCTATGCGTATCCCCAAATCGATCCTCATTGCCCTCGTCGTCCTGGCCGGCGTCGTCCTGGCGGCCCTGATCCTGCTGCCGTTGCTGCGCCCGCATGTCTTTCACGGCCAGGTGCTGCAGTCACAAGTCCCTGTCGATTTCACCCTGACCGCACACACCGGCGAGCGCGTGGCGCTGAGCGACTTCCGCGGCAAGCACGCCGTCATCTACTTCGGCTACACCTACTGCCCCGACGTCTGCCCCACCACCCTGGCCCGCCTCAACCAGGCCCTGATGCTGCTGGGCGACCGGGCCGGCGATGTCCAGGTGCTGATGGTGTCGGTGGACCCCGAACGCGACACGCCGGAAAAACTGGCGCCGTATATGGCCGCGTTCAACCCCACCTTTCTCGGTCTCACCGGCTCGGAACAAGAACTGTTGCAGGCTGCCACCCCCTTTGGCGTCTATTTCGCCAAACACGAAGTCGAGGGGCAGAGCGGCTATCTGGTCGATCACACTGCCTCGACCATGGTCGTGGACCCCGAAGGCCGGGTGAAGCTGATCTGGCCGCCCAACACTTCGGCGCAGTTCATGGCCGAAGATTTGGCGACCATGACCAACTGAGCGAGCGGGGGGCGGAGGTCTGGGTTCCGGGTTCAGGCCAGCACGTCGATGGCGTCGCCGGGGACGACTTCGCCGATCTGCCACAGGTCCAGGCCCTGGGCGGCGGCGGCCAGCCGGGCGGGTTGGGATTGGTCGGCCGGCAGCGCCATCAGCAGCCCGCCCGATGTCTCGGGGCCAAAACAGAGCACCTGCTGCCATTCGGCCAGGGCGGGGTCGAAACGGACATGGGGGCTGTAGAAACGGCGGTTGTCGTGGGCGCCGCCCGGAAAGACCCAGTCCCTGCCCAAGCGTTCGGCCCCTTCTAGCCAGGGCAGGGCGCCAAAACGCAGCCGCAACCCGACGCCGCTGTGTGCGGCCATCTCCCAGCCGTGCCCCAGCAGGCTGAAACCGGTGATATCGGTGACGGCATGAGCGCCGAAAGCGGAGGCAATGCCGGCGGCGGCGGCGTTGAGCCGGAGCATGCTACGGGTAGCGGCCTCGACCTCGGCGGCGGCGGCCTTGTCGTTCTTGAGCGCCGTCGTCACCACGCCCGCGCCCAGCGGCTTGCTCAGCAGCAGATGGTCGCCGGGCAAGGCCCCGCCCTTGCGCGTGACCCGGTCGGGATGAACCAGCCCGAGGGCCACGAGCCCGAATTTTGGTTCGGAATCCTGCACCGTGTGCCCGCCCGCCACCACCACACCTGCCTCGCGCGCTTTCTCGGCCCCGCCGCGCAGGATTTCGGCTGAGATTTCCACCGGCAAAGTCTTGGGGAGGGCGGCGATGTTGAGGGCCAGGATGGGCCTGGCTCCCATGGCGTAGATGTCGCTCAGACTGTTGGCGGCGGCGATGGCGCCATAGGCATAGGGGTCGTCGACGATGGGGGTGAAGAAGTCGAGGGTGATGACAAGGGCTGATTCATCGCTCAGGCGATAGACGGCAGCGTCATCGACCACATCCAACCCTACCAGCAGGTTGTCGTCGCGCAAGCCGGTATAGGTTTCGTGGAGAGGGCGCAGAACCTGCGCCAGGGCCTCGGCGGCCAGCTTGCTCGCTCAGCCGGCGCAGGCGGCCAGGCTGGTCAGGCGGGTGGGAGGGACGGTGTGTGCAGGCGACATGGACGATTCAGGGGAGTTCCGGGGTGGGGGTGTCGGTGGGGGTGGGCGATGGGTCGGGGGTGGGGCTTTCGGTGGG
>CAYWPZ010000319.1:0-4593 GCA_964460135.1 uncultured Caldilineales bacterium
CCACCCACCTCCTCGAAGCCGGCTACGACATCCGCACCGTCCAGGAACTCCTCGGTCATAAGGACGTGAAGACGACGATGATCTATACTCACGTCCTCCAAAAAGGCCCCTTCGCCGTCCGCAGCCCCCTCGACCCCTAACCCCTGCCCACTGACCACTGAATACTGACCCCTGAATTCTGAATACTGAACCACTTCCCATGCAAACCCCATCCAAACCCCACCTCCTCGCCGAAATCCGCGGCCAGCGGGACGCACTCGACGCCCTCCTCGCCCGCGTCCCCGCCGATCAACTGAGCCGGCCCCTGCCGGGCGATGACTGGTCGATCAAAGACATCCTCGCCCACATCTTCGCCTGGGAACAGGTGCTGCTCTACTGGTGGCAGGCCGGCCAGGGGCACGAAATCCCCACCGATCCCTCCCCCAACCTCAGCCATGAGGAGATCGAGCGCCTGAACACCGACTTCTACCAGGCCCATCGCCATCGCCCCCTGGCCGAGGTGCAAGCCCACTACCGCCGCTCCTACACCCAGGTCATGGCCATACTAGAGGCCGCGCCCGCGGCCGCCCTCGAACAGCCCGGCTACTTCCCCTGGGCCGAAGGGCAGCCGTTTGCCTCCTTCGTCATCGGCAACACCTCCGACCACTACCAGGAGCACCGACTCCAGATCGCCAACTGGCTCGAGACCACAGCGTGAACATCGTCGCCATCGATCCTTCCAACCGGGCGCAGGCAAGCGCCTTCCTGCGCCTGCCCTTCCGCCTCTACCGGCAGACGCCGCAGTGGGTGCCACCCTTCACCGCCGATGCACAGCGAATGCTGGGCCGGCAGCGCCACCCCTTCTATCAGCACTCCCAGGCCGCCTTCTTCCTCGCCCTGAGCGGGGATGGACGGGCGGTCGGGCGCATCGCCGTCCTCGACCACCGCCCCTACAACACCCACAACCACACCCGCGCCGCCTTCTTCTACCTCTTCGAGTGCGAGAACGACCCCGAACCCGCCCAAGCCCTGTTCGATGCCGCCTTCGCCTGGGCTTGCGCCCGCGGCCTCGACAAGATCATCGGCCCGCGCGGCTTCAGCGCCCTCGATGGGTTGGGGCTGCTGGTACGCGGATTCGAGCATCGCCCGGCCCTGGGCATCCCCTACAACCCTGCCTTCTACCAAACCCTGGTCGAGACCGCCGGCTTCACCGCCCAGGAAGACATCGTCTCCGGCCACCTCGACGCCCGCGTCCACTTCCCGCCCCGCATCCACGAACTGGCCGAACGCGTCCGCCAGCGCCGCGGCCTCCGCATCCTCACCTTCCGCCGCCGCCGCGACCTGGCCGCCCTCGTCCCCAGCCTGCGCCAGCTCTACAACGGCGCCCTCGGCCAAACCACCGGCAACTACCCCCTCAGCGACGACGAAGTACAAACCATCGCCAGCCAAATGCTCCGCTTCGCCGACCCCCGCCTGATCAAAATCGTCGCCAAAGGCGACGACCCCGTCGGCTTCCTCTTCGCCTATCCCGACCCCTCAGCCGCCCTCCAACGCACCGGCGGCCGCCTGTTCCCCTTCGGCTGGGCGCAGATGCTGCTCGAGATGCGACGCACCCGCTGGATCAACATCAATGGCGCCGGCATCCTCCCCGAATACCGCGGTCTGGGCGGCACGGCCCTCCTCTTCAGCGAGCTTTACAAAACCCTCGCCGCCGCCGGCCGCTTCACCGACGCCGACCTGGTGCAGATCGGCCTCGAAAACGCCAACATGCAGCGCGAGTTGCGCGATCTCGGCGTCGATTTCTACAAAATGCACCGCATGTATGAGCGCAGGTTGTAGGTGAAAGTAGACAAGTAGACAAGTAGGCCGGCAGACCAGTAGAGCAGGTGACACGGAGGCAGGGGGACGCCGGTTTGGGGTAGGATGTGGTATGCTTGCGCACCGGCAACCGCCAAACCACACTTTTCAGGAGCAACACCGACCATGAGCTTGCTCGCTTCGCTGAAGAAAACCCTGCTGGGTGAATCCGGCCAGTCTACGGCGTCCCGCCCCTCCCGCCCGCCCGAACCCGACCCCGACGACTTCCTCATCCCCGAAATCGACGCCGCCCGCCTCATCGCCCAGATCAAAGACGGCGGCCAAGCCATCATCCTCGACTGCCGCGAGCCCTGGGAACGCAAACAGGCCCGCATCCCCGGCAGCCTCCACATCCCCATGAACGAAACCCCGCTCCGCCTGAGCGAACTGCCGCCGGGCCAGGAAATCTTCGTCGTCTGCGCCCATGGCAACCGCTCCGCCGGCGTCAGCGGCTACCTCCTCCAACAAGGCTTCCGCGCCGTCAACCTGCGCGGCGGCATGGCCGCCTGGCAGGCCCAGGGCGGACCGGTCGAGAGCGACTACCGCCATCCCTGACACCCCCGCCCCCCTGCCCGACTGGCGTCGCAACTGGGGCAGCAGCGCCCACAAAAACTGACGTGGCCCTCGCCGTCCATTTCTGCCACCCGCCCGAACCCGAACACCTCACCCTGCTTCGCCGCCTGCTCGACCCCGGCATCATCATCACCTCCGGCGCCGAACTTCCGGCCCAGCCTTCGGTCGAGATCCTCGTCTGCGCCCGCCCCCAGCATCGGCAACTGGCGGCCTGCCCTTCGTTGCGGGCCTTGATCATCCCTTTCGCCGGCCCGCCCCCAGAAACCCTTGCCCTGATGGCCGCCTTCCCGGCCATCAGCGTCCACAACCTCCACCACAACGCCGCCGCCACCGCCGAAACCGCCCTCGGCCTCCTCCTGGCCGCCGCCAAGTTCCTCGTGCCCGTTGACCGCAGCCTCCGCCTGCACAACTGGACCCCGCGCTACGAACCGCCCCCCATCGCCATCCTCGCCGGGCGCGCCGCCCTCATCCTCGGCTACGGCGCCATCGGCCGGCGGCTGGCGCGGGCCCTGCAGGCGCTCGATGTGCGCGTCCTGGCCACCCGCCGCCGCGCCGAAACCGTCACCGATGATGGCATCGCCGAAATCCACCCGCCCGGCCACCTCCACACCCTCCTGCCCCAGGCCAACATCCTCGCCATCACCTTGCCGCACACCCCCGAAACCACCGGACTGATCGGCGCCGCCGAGCTGGCCCTGCTCCCGCCCGGCGCCCTCTTCGTCAACGTCGGACGCGGCCCCATCGTCGCCGAAGCCCCCCTCTACGAGGCCCTGCACTCCGGCCGGCTGCTGGCGGCGGGCATCGACGTCTGGTGGCGCTACCCCGACGACCGCCCCAGCCGCAGCCACACCCCACCCTCGGCCTTCCCCTTCCACGAACTCGAAAACGTCGTCCTCAGCCCCCATCGCGGCGGCATGGGCGGCGCCGAGGAGATCGAGACCCTCCGCTACACCGCCCTGGCCCAACTCCTCAACGCCGCCGCCAACGGGGAGGCGATACCGAACCGCATCGACTTGAGCCGGGGATATTGACCAGTGTCAGATGCGACTCAGTTGTGAAACGCATCGCACCTGACACCTGTAACTCTGAAACCTACCCTACCATCTCCACCAGCCTCTCCACCTGATAGCCCGATTCAGCGTCGGCGGCCTGGAGAAGAGAGAGCAGATTGTAGGCTGCTTCGATGGCCGGGGCGGCGTCGGTGTCAGGGTCCGAGGCCAGCTGGATGGCGGCCACCGCCAGCAGGCTGTGCAGAAGCTCGGCGAACGACTCCTGGTTGTACCACAACACGCCGCCAAAACGGTTGACGCCCAAAAAGCTCTGCACATCGCGGTCGCGCAGCAGCGTTTCGAGCAGGGCCGCCGCCTGGGCCGGGGCAGGCAGATCGGTCGCGGCGGCGCCAAACCAGGCCTGGTGCGTGACCAGCGCCTTCAGCAAAACCACGCTGCGCTGGGCATCTTTCTGGCCCAAATCCTGCAATGCCTGGGCGACGAGCTTGCCCAACAGCCACTCGTCCAGCCAACTGCGCGCGCGCGCGGCAAAATTCTCATCGTCCACCGCCCGGCCCAGGCCATGGCTGAACACCCAGGCGAACAACCCACCCCAGGCCGCAGGCGTCTCCTCCCGCCCGGCGCTCAACAGAGCGGCCGTCTCGGCCCGCAGCCCCAGCCGCTCGGCCAAGACCGGCAGCGCCAGGGCCGCTTCCAGCTCCCGGCGGGTGCCCGCCGCCAGCGCCTCCAGGTCGGGTGCAGACCGGGCGGTAGCCTTGGCAGCGGCCTCGGCGACGATCTCGGCGGCGGTCTCAGCTTCGGCAACCGTCTGCTCGACCGCCAACACGCGCCGGGCGAGGATGCCCACATCCAGCCCCGGCGCCGCCTCGATCTGGTGGGCAGCCGCATCCACCGCCGCCCGCTCGGCCGCAAAACGCCGCGCCTCGCCCAACAGGGCCAACACCTGCGCGCCAATCATCCCCAGACGGATGCCCCTGGCCTCGGACAGGACCGCCCCACCCCCCTCCGCCTCATCCGCGTCCATCCGCGTCCATCCGCCTACCCCACCCCCCTCCGCCTCATCCGCGTCCATCCGCCTCACTCCGCCTACCCCACCCCCCTCCGCCTCATCCGCGTCACTCCGCGTCCATCCGCCTACCCCACCCCCCTCCGCCTCATCCGCGTCCATCCGCCT
>CAYWPZ010000320.1:0-4579 GCA_964460135.1 uncultured Caldilineales bacterium
ATCGTGCGCGAAGGCGGCCAGGTGCAAGCCTATGACCCGGTGGCGATGGAGGTGGCAGGGCGTCTGCTGCCGGGGGTGCGACTGGTCGAAAGCGCTTACGAGGCCGCAGAGGGCGCCGATGCCGTCATCCTGGTCACAGAATGGAACGAGTTCCGGCATCTGGACATGGCTCGGCTAAAGGCCGCCATGGTCGGCGATGTGTTGGTGGATGGGCGGAATATCTGGGACCCTGACGAGATGGCCGCCCTGGGCTTTCGCTATACCGGCGTCGGTCGCCAGACCAGCGGCGACAGGCGGCATGTCGCGACCGGCAAGTAGATGATGATCACCGACGGGCTGCAACAAATAACCCTGGACAACGGCCTCTGCCTGCTGGCGCGCGAGGTTCATAGCGCCCCCGTACTCAGCTTTTGGCTCTGGTACCGAGTGGGCAGCCGCAACGAGCGACCCGGCCTCACCGGTCTGTCGCATTGGGTCGAGCACATGCTGTTCAAGGGCACGCCGGCCTACCCGGGCGGGCAGATCGATCACCTGGTGCAGCGCACCGGCGGCAACTTCAACGCTATGACCTGGCTGGACTGGACGACCTACCACGCCACCCTCCCTGCCGACCATCTCGACCTGGCCATCGGCATCGAAGCCGACCGCATGAGCAACGCCCTCTTCGATGCTGCCGAGACCGAAAGCGAACGCACGGTCATCATCTCTGAGCGCGAGGGCAACGAGAACCGGCCCACCTATCAGCTCTTCGAACAGGTGCAGGCCCACAGCTTCGTTGCCCATCCCTACCGCCACATGGTCATCGGCTGGAAAGAGGACCTGCGCGCCATCACTCGCGACCAACTCTTCGCCCACTACCGCAGCTTCTACACCCCCAACAACGCCATCCTCGCCGTCGTCGGCGATTTCGAAACCGCCGATCTACACGAGCGCGTCGCCGCCGCCTTCGGGCAGATCCCACCCGGCCCCGCCCCCGCCGCGCTCGCGATCACCGAGCCGATCCCCTGCGGCGAACGTCGCCTGCACCTGAGCGGCCCCGCCGGCGCCGCCTATCTCAACCTGAGTTTCGTCGTCCCCGGCGCCCGGCATCCCGATTTCTTCCCGCTGGTGGTGCTGGATGCCGTCTTGGGGGGCGCCAAGGGTCTGCCGCCGTTTGGCGGAGCGCCGTTGGGCCGTTCGGCCCGGCTCTACCGCAGCCTGGTCAACACCGGGCTGGCGGTGTCGGCGAGCAGCTCGATGAGCGCCACCCTCGACCCCTACCTTTTCACGGTCACGGCCACTGCCCACCCACAGCACACCCTGGCCGAAGTCGAGGCCGCCGCTCTGGCCACGATCGAGCAGCTGCAAACGACAGCGCTGCCCGAAGCCGAACTGCGCAAGGCCATCAGCGGGGCCACGGCCCAATTCGTCTATGGCAGTGAAACCGTAACCAACCAGGCGCTCTGGTTGGGCTTTAGCCAGGTGGTCGCCTCGGTCGCATGGCTGGCGGGTTTCCTGGGCGCCTTGGCCGGCGTCAGCGCCGCCGACGTGCAGCGCGTCGCCCAAACCTATTTCACCGCGGACAATCGCGTCGTAGGCTGGTACAGACCCGCCGACAAAGCGCAATGAAGACGCCCAATCTCCCCGGTCCTCACAATATCATCGTCGCCAGGCTGGCGAATGGCTTACAGCTGTGGGTGTACGAAAACCACAGCAGCCCCACCATCGTCCTCGACGCCTACTTGCACGGCGGGGCCGCGTGCGAGTTGCCCACCCAAGCCGGGCTGGCCCATCTGTGCGCGACAATGCTGCGGCGGGGGTCGCGGCGGCGCTCATTCGACCAGATCAACGAACAACTGGAAGCAGTCGGGGCGATGATGGCTTTCGGCAGCGGCAGGCATGTCTTCTCCTTCGACTGCAAATGCCTGAGCGCCGACTTCGACCTCGCTCTGGCGCTTCTGGCCGAAAGCTTGAGCGAACCGGCCTTCGACGCCGGGCAGCTGGAGCAAATGCGCGCCCAGTTCCTCACCGGCATCCGCGAGCGGCAGCAGAACACCCGCACCGCCGCCAGTCTGGGCTTCCGCGAGCTGCTGTTCCCCGGCCATCCCTATGGCCGCGCCCTTTCGGGCTACGAAGACACGATCACCCGCCTCAGTCGGGACGACCTCCTCGGCTTCTACGAGCAGTGGCTGAGGCCGGCCGGCGGGGTGGTGGTGGTCGTCGGCGACATCCTGGCCGAGGAGGCTGTGGCGCGCCTGGAGCAAACCCTGGGCCAGTGGCAGCCGTCGCCCGGCCCCGCCATCCCGCCCACTCCCCCCTTGCCCGTCCTCCAGCAGACGGCCGCCCGCCAGACGACATTGCCCGGCAAGAGCCAGAGCGACATCGTCCTCGGCTGGAGGGGGCTCAGCTCCTACCATCCCGAGTTCGAGACGGCGCGGGTCGGCAACAGCATCCTCGGCCAGTTCGGCATGGGCGGCCGGCTGGGTGCGAATGTGCGCCAGCGCCAGGGCATGGCCTACTACACCTCCAGCCATCTCGAAACCTACCTGGCCGGCGGCAGCTGGTACGCCATCGCCGGCGTCCATCCGCGCAATATCGACCGCACCGTGCACACGATCTTGGGCGAGGTCGAGCGCCTCGTCCACGAGCTGGTGGCCGAGGAGGAACTGGCGGAAGTGCAGTCCCGGTTCGTGGGTTCATTGCCCCTCCGCCTGGAGACGAACGCCGGCATCGCCGGCCAATTGTTGGAAATGGCCTGGTTCGACGAGGGCCTCGACCATCTGCTGACCTACGCCGACCGTATTCACAGCATCGGCCGCGCCGACATCCTGCGTCTGGCCCAAACCTATCTCGACCCCGCTTGTTATGCCCTGAGCATTGCCGGGCCGGCGATCTGAAAAGAACAAGCGCTGGCTTCGCAATCCGCACTTCCTGATTCGCAATCCCCATGCGCACCGGCGTCGATCTGATCGAAATCCCCCGCATCCAATCCGTGCTCGAACGCCACGGTCAGCGCTTCTTGCAGCGCGTCTTCACCGCCCAGGAAATCGCCGCCTATGGCAGCCGGCCGGCCTCGTTGGCCGCGCGCTGGGCCGGCAAAGAAGCCGTCGCCAAGACCCTGGGCAGCGGCATCGGCGCCGTGCGCTGGCGGGATATCGAAATCCTGAGCGATGCCGATGGCGCGCCGCGCCTGCTTTTGCACGGGCAAGCGGCCGCCCGCAGCGCCGAGCTGGGCCTGTCTGCCTGGTCGATCAGCCTTTCGCACACCCACACGCTTGCCATTGCCTTCGTTGTCGCCCATGAAACGCAGACGCCCCTGTTCACGGCGAGATGAAAAGGGGCGTCTACAAAACAGAGAAGGGGAACGGACAACAACCTTATCCTAGCAGCCTACTGCCCTAAATTCAAGCCCCTAGCCTTACAACTGGCTTACGGATTCCTTCTGGAGCACACCATGACCCGACCTCAGCTGATGATCCCCGGCCCGATCGAATTTGCCGAAGACGTCCTGGCCGCCATGAGCCGGCCCAGCCCCGGCCATGTCGATCCCACCTTCATCCCCGTCTTCGGCCAGGCCCTCAAAGACCTGCGCGCCGTCTTTCAGGCCAGCGAGGCGGCGCAACCCTTCATCCTGGCCGGTTCCGGCACCCTGGCCATGGATAGCGCCATCGCCAACCTGGTCGAGCCGGGCGACCGCGCCCTGGTCATCGATACCGGCTACTTCAGCCAGCGCATGGCCGACATCTGCCGCCGCTACGGAGCCGCAGTCGATGTCCTCAGCGCCGCGCCCGGCGAGACCATCACCGCTGCGCACGTGTCCGACCAACTCGCTCAGGCCGCCTACGGCCTGGTGACGCTCACCCATGTCGATACCTCCACCGGCGTCCTGACCGATGCGCCGGGCATTGCCAGGGTGGTGAAGGCTGCCGGGGCGCTCATGGTGGTCGATGGTGTCTGTTCGGCGGGCGGCGAAGAGATGCGTCAGGGCGAGTGGGGCGTCGATGTCTTTCTCACTGCCTCGCAAAAGGCGATGGGGACGCCGCCTGGCCTGGCCTTGTTCGTGGCCTCGCCGGCGGCTTTGGCCAGGTGGCAGGCCCGCCGCACGCCCGTGGCCGCCTACTACAGCGATTGGGGTCTTTGGCTGCCGATCATGCAGGCCTACGAAGCTGGCCGCCCGGCCTACTTTGCCACCCCCGCCGTCAACCTGGTCCTGGCCCTGGCTGTCAGTCTGTCCGGCATCCTGAGCGAGGGGCTGGACCATGTCTTCGCCCGCCATCGCCTGATCAGCGACGCCTTCAAGACCGGGGTGAGCGCCCTGGGCCTGGGCCAGGTGCCCACCCAGCCTGCCCACGCCGCCCACACCCTCACCTGCCCGCGCTATCCGGCCGGGGTGGACGCCGGGCTGCTGGCCAAAGTCCGGGCGGCCGGGGCCATCCTGGCGGGCGGGCTGCACCCGGCCATGCGCGCCGAATACTTCCGCATCGGCCACATGGGCATCGTCAGTCGCAGCGACGCCCTCGCCACCCTGGGCGCGCTCGAAGCCGGGCTGCGCAGCAGCGTGATTGGTTTAGAGTCGTGTATTGAAATAGTGTCGTTAGAG
>CAYWPZ010000321.1:0-4562 GCA_964460135.1 uncultured Caldilineales bacterium
GTGTTTTTGTTTGTGTGGGGGGGGTTTGTGGGGGGGGCGGGGGCGGGGGGGGTGGGCCTGGGTTTGGGGGTTGGGGTGGGGGTCGGGGAGGCGGTCTGAGCGGGAGTTGGCGTTGCTGTGGCCGCGCTTGTAAAGTGGTAAAGTTGATCCGCCAGCAGACCACTCATCCAAACATGGTTGTCGCACACCCTCACGCCAAAGAGACTGTGGATTTGGAATGGGTTGGGGATGGGGTAGGCGATGAAGGGTGCGGCGGCGGCGCCTGCGGCACTCCCGGTTGCAGGCGAGAGGGTGGTACGGATGGGCGTCAGGATTCTGGACGACGGCGTCAGGGTCTTGACTTCTTGCACAACGCCCTGGATGATGGTCGGAGCAAGGGCAATGGTTTCGCCGGCGGAGGCGGGGTCGAAGAGGAAGAATTCATCGCCCAGGATGTTGACGCCGATGAGCTTGTCGCCCCATCGATCAAGGCTGGTGCTGCGGTTGGGATGCGGGTAGCCGCCGAAGCTGGTCCACTGGGCGGTGGCGGGGTCAAGCCGGGAGATGGCTTGGTCGCTCGTCACCTTGCCTTTCATGCTGAAATTCGAGAACCAGATGGCGCCATCGGCGGCCTCGTGGATTGCCCAGGGATTGAATCCGGCCGGCAGCGGGTAGCGTGTGAATCGGCGGGTGGCGCTGTCGAACATGTAGACCGCCGCCCCAAGCCCGGGCTGGTCGCCGGCGGCGATCCATAGTCGGCCTTGGCGATCCATCAAGCTGTGTTTCAGCGGGGTGTTGTTGGGCATGGCAAAGACGCGTAATTCACCGCTGCCGGGCTTGAAGCGAAGGACATAGCCATCGCGCGAGGTTGTCCAAACGATCCCGTCTTGATAGCTGATGCCGTGCAAGCGTGAATAACCGGTGTCCCAGGTCGTGAGACGGTTAGCGGCAGGCGCCAGGCGGGCAATCTCGGTGCTTTCGAAGTCCGCCGTCCAGATGCGATCCTTGTTGTCTTTGATCATGCTGATAGGCCCCCAGCCGTAGGCCCATTCCGTCACCTGACCATCGGGGGTCATACGCCCCAGGTAGCCAGGCGCCACGCCCTTGGTTTCGGCGCCATAGAAGACGGCGCCGTTGGCGTCGCAGACAAAGGCGTTGTAGGGCGTGCGAGCCGGGGCAAGGGCAAAGATGTCGTAGGTGATGGACGCAGCCTGATTCGCCGGGCCTTCGGGGTGTGGCCGGGGGGCTGCCAGCACGGGAAAAGCGACGAGCACAACTGCGAGCAAGCTGGTCAGCGCCAGCATCAGGGTGTGGGCAGGAGAAGGGCGGCTTGTGGGCATGAAACGCTTCTGTCTGGCCTATTTGCCATTGAGACCGGCGAGTATCCAATCATCGATGAGCGTCTTGTCCTGTTCGCTCAGGTCTAGCTCCACATCCTCGCAGCGGGCGAGGACGCTGTTGCGGAAGACGCGCGCCAGGGTGGCGGCGCTATCGCGCTTGCTGAAACGATGGCCTTTGTAGATGATGCCTTTGAGGACGAAGCCGACATCGGCGCGGGAGATGGTTTCCCCACTTTCGATGCAGCGGTCGCGCACCGATTTGGAGGTCTGGGTGAGGTTGTAGGCGTTTTCCTTCAGTTCGTCGGCGATGGCCTCGAATAGGACGGCGTATTGGCCGGGGCTGAGGTCGGGCGTGCCGGTGCCCTGGTGGATGCGGCGGATGAGATCGGCCAGGTCGCGTGGGACCGGCGCCGTCTCGATCTGCGGCGCTTCTTGCGGGGGTTCGTGGCGCTTGGGGTCGAAGAGATAGCCGGGGGCCGGGATGGGCGCGTAGGCAAAGCCGCGGTCGTCGACGTCCGAGACCAGGTCGTGCAGGGTGCCGGCGCCGGCCCAGTGTGAATCGATCACCTGCTGCCCCAGCCGTGCGACGATGTCGGCGGCGGCGGCGGTCAGGTCGATAGGTTCGGGCGCGGCTGTCACCATGCGGCGGATCTGCTGGAAGATACGCTGCCGGAGTTGCTCCTCGCCGATGCCCTCGCCGCGGGCCTGGGTTTCGCTGCGACGACCGGGCGCCTGGCGACTGGGCGCCTGCACCGTCACCCGCCAGGGGTCGCCTTCAGAAAGGCGCAGGCCGGGGTGCCGCCGAGCCAGGTCGGCCGTCAGCCCGCGCAGCGAGTAGAAGCCGAACCAGTTGCTATCGCGAAAGCCGGGAAAGCTCATGTAGAAGCGCGGCAGGTCGGTGGCCAGGATGCGGCCGTTGGCGCTGGCCTGGGCATAGAGCCGCGCCGCCAAGTCGTTGAGAATTTCGGCGGTGGCGGTGGGTTGGGCCTGGCGCAGGCGTTGGCGGGCTTCGTCGCGCTCGCTTTCCGAGGCCATGCCCAGGGCGTATTCGATGAATACGTCTTCCTGGATGACAATGTCGCAGGCGGCTTTGTAGGCATCCGAGGCAGGGCCGGCGGCCAGGATGGCGGTGTTGCGGTCGTGCGACCGCAGCCGCAGCAGCACCGGCATGAAGTCGGCGTCGCCGGAGAGGATGATGAATTCGTCGAAATGCGTCTTGTGCTCGAGCGTGTCGATGATGTCCATCACCATGTAGATGTCGGCGCTGTTCTTGCCCTGGGCCGTGAGGGGCGGGCAGTCGATCACGCTGAAGGCCGAGCGGGTGAAGTTGGGGCGATAACGACCGAAATCGCGTGGGTTCAGATAACAACGGCGGATGAGGATATCGCGCGGTTGCAGGAGGCTGGCGCTTTCCTCTTCGTCTTGGCGTGGCATACCGCGGCCCATCCAGGCCAGCCAGCGGGCGGGATCGGTGGCGAATCGTTCGGCGGCGGCTTCGTCGAGCTGTTTCAGGCCAAGATAGATGTTATCGAAATCGACATAAAGTGCGGTCTTGAGTGGTTGGATCACACTTGGAGGTGTTGTTTGTGACATGTTACGGATTGCGTAGTGCGTAGTTTCTGTTGGTTGCTTTCGCGTTTGAGATAGAAGAGGGAAAAAAAAAGAAGACAAGGCAACCTGCTTCAGCAGGTTTTCTGTGCCAGACCGTGAATTCATTCACGGGGATTGTGCCAGACCGTGAATTCATTCACGGGGTTTGTGCCAGACCGTGAATTCATTCACGGGGTTCGGCTCGGAAACTTCATAGGAAGACAAGGCAACCTGCTTCAGCAGGTTTTCTGTGCCAGACCGTGAATTCATTCACGGTGTTTGTGCCAGACCGTGAATGAATTCACGGTGCTTGGCCCGGAAATCTCATGTTTGCCGCGGGTTGTTCGTGTCTGAGCGTCGATCAGGAAGGCGAGAGTGCGGAAGAACGTAGCCGAGCGATGAGGACGGGCGGGATGGCGGGGAAGTTGGCCCACGAGAAGGGGCGGCTGGGCTGCTGGTGCGGGGGAAAGCCTGGCTCGTTCAGAGCGTCTAGCGCCATCCCGTGGGCAAAGAAAGGCGAAAGGAGAGCGCCAAGCGGGCGGTGGAAGTAGAAATGAGGCTGTGGCTGGCCGATGATGCCGATCCCGCGGGTGGCGATAGGTTCCAAATAGCTATGACGTTTGATCGCATAGGAAGTGACCAGTTCGCCGTCGCGGTCTTGTTCCTCGACCACTTTCTGCAACTCGCCGGAGTTGAAGCAAGGGTGTGCAACCGAGAAGACGAAGCGCCCGCCGGGTTTGAGCAGGAAGGGGAGCGCCGCCGCCAGCGGTTGCAGGTCGGCCATGTCCATCAGGGCCATGTTGCAGACGGCGGCATCGAAGCGGCCCTGACCCAGACTCTGTAGCGCCCCGGCGTCGGCGGCGTCGAGAACCCGGTATTCGATGGCGTCGACATACTCCCTGCTGTGCCCGCGCGCCCGTTCGATGAAGGTTGCGGCGGCGTCGAAAGCGACAACCTGCGCCCCCAAGTCGGCCAGCCGGCGACTGAACTGGCCGTTGCCGCAGGCGATGTCGAGGATGATCTCATCCCGGCGCACGGCCAGGAGTGCTTCGGTGGTGGGTGCAACCAGGAGACGATGAAACAGATTGCCTTCCGGCCCGATCGAGTCATCCCACCAGGCGGCGTTGGCTTCCCACGCCGCCTGGGCTTGTTGGTTGAGGTCGGCTGGCGATGACAACGGTCAGTTGTTGCGGATGATGCCCAGGGTGAGGGCGATGCTGTCGATCTTGTGCTGCTCGCTGAAGGCTTCGTCGGGCGGGTCGTCATCCACCAGCCGGTCCGAGAGCGTCTCCATCTGGATGTAGGCGCCCCACTCCTCGAACACTTCGTTCAACTCGCTGCTGGGGGTGCTATACCAGGCGGTGATGTGGTCGGCGATGTCGAAGTTGGCGTTCTTGCGCATGCTTTGGATGCGACGCACGACTTCGCGCGCCAGACCCTCGGCCTTCAGCTCGGGCGTCACTTTGGCATCGACGGCGACCGTGAGCACTTTGTCGGCAGCGACGGCCAAGCCGGCGGCGGGCTGGGTGAGGACGAGGATTTCTTCGGGCAGTAGCTCGAATTCGTTCTCCTCACTGGTGAGGAGGACGGTTTCGCCGGCGTTGACCTGGCGGGCCACCTGGTCGGGGTCGCTGGCAGCCAGGGCCGCGCGTA
>CAYWPZ010000322.1:0-4518 GCA_964460135.1 uncultured Caldilineales bacterium
CCTTCGAGAAACTCACGCAGGGCAATCTGGTCGAGGGCTACGGCCTGACCGAAGCCGCGCCCGTCACCCATGCCAACCCGCTCGATGGCGTCCGGCGTTCCGGCTCGATCGGCGTGCCGCTGCCCAACACCGACGCCAAGGTGGTCGATCTGGCCAGCGGCCACGACCTGGCCCCCGGCCGCCTGGGGGAACTGATCGTACGCGGGCCGCAGGTGATGCAGGGCTACTGGCAGGATGAAGCCGCCAGCGCCGAAGCGCTGAGAGACGGCTGGCTGCACACCGGCGATGTGGCGGTGATGGACGCCGACGGCTTTTTCCAGATCTTGGGCCGCAAGCGCGAGGCCATCCTCACCGGGGCCTTCAGCGTCTACCCGCGCGATGTCGAGGAGGTGCTGTACGAAAACAGCAAGGTGCAGGAGGTGGCGGTGGTGGGTGTGCCTGCGGCCGAGAGCGGCCAGCGGGTGAAGGCCTTTATCGTCCCTCGCCCCGGCGCCCAACTGAGCAAGGACGAACTGCTCGACCTCTGCCGCCGTCGCCTGGAACCCTACGCCGTGCCCTGGGAGATCGAATTTCGCCAGGAATTGCCCAAGAATTTCGTCGGCAAGGTGGTGCGGAGGATGTTGGTGGAGGAGGCGAGATAGGGTTCGGGGCGCCGGACGCCGGGTTCGGGGTGCCGGGGTCGCTTTTTTGTTGGTGATAGGCGTAGCTTCGTCCCGGTATGGTCAAGCGCGTGGCGCTGACATGGGCCAAGGCCCAAAGCGCGCGGTTGAACAACACCGATCACAATCTGCGTTTCTTCCTATCTGTGTCTTCTCCCATTCACGTCAGGCGCCGATCAAGGCCAGGAAGCGCTCGACATCGTAGATCGCCGCCTGGGCCACGGGCGAGATCTGCGGCAGCACCAGGTCGAAGGCGTGGTCGGCGTGGGGGTACTCGATCAGCACCGACGGAATACCTGCGGTCTGCAAATCGGCATAGAGTTGGCGCACCGTGGGCGTGAATTGAAAGAAATCCTCGGTGCCTTGTAGCAGCAGGGTGGGCGGACAGTGCGACCCCAGCAGACGGATGGGCGAGAGCAGAGCGTAGGCATCGGGTGTATCGTCGGGCGAACCGCCCAGCAGATGGGCGATGTAGTTGTTGCGCCCGCCGTTGGGCCGGTTGGGCAGGAAGCCGAGAGCGTCGAAGGTCGTAAACAGCGCTTTGTCTTTGAAGCGCAATTCCTGCTGTGGCGCCTCGAGTAGATGGCCGTAGGCGGTCTGCGTCTTCTCGTACATCCCTTCCAGGTCGGTGGGCGGGTAATAGGCGACCACAGCCCGCACCGACGTGTCGCCGTCGTCTGGGCCGGGCCGGAAGGCGGGATGGTTGGGCGTGTAGGCCGACACCAGCGCCAGATGTGCGCCTGCCGACCCGCCGATGAGGACGATGCGCTCGGGATCGACGCCAAGCTCGGCGGCATGGGCCTTGAACCAGAGGATGGCGCGCTTGACATCCCCCACCATCACCGCCAGCGGCGTGCCTTCGCCCAGGGTGTAGGCAATGTCCATGACGACATGCCCCTGCCCCGCCAGCCGGCGGAAAAAGGTGCGCGTGCCCATGTCTTTGTTCCCGCGCTGCCAGGCCCCGCCGTGGATGTAGATGACGCCCATGCCGCTGCGGGCCGCGTCCTCGCCCGGTTGCCAGAGGTCGGCCAGCAGTTGGACGCCGTCAGGATTCTCGCCATAGGCGATGTCGCCCTGGCGGCGGGCGGCAGGCAGGCCCACCCGCAGCGGCCGCCAACGGGGGGCGCGCCAACGGCGGAAGGGCGTGAACGGGCGCAGGTCTTGGGGCAGGCGGTCTTCCCAATCGTCGCCAAAAGCGGCGGCAAAGGCGTTGTGGTAGGCGCTGACCGTGTGCAGATAGCCGGCCGACACCCCCGCCCCCACGGCCCCGGCTGCGGCCAGCTTCCAATCGCGACGGAACAACCCGGCCAACGCGCTGGCAAAACCAATGAAGGCGAAGACCGGCGCCAGGGCCTGGGCATAGGCCCGCGGCAGCCACAGCAGGACGGAGGCGGGCGGGTTCTTGGGCCGCGCCAGCAGGAAGGCGCTGGCGGCGGCGGAGAGGTAGGTGATCAGGGAGAGCAAGCGCATGGTGGGAATGAGCGGCGGTTTCCAAACCTGCGTTCTGCCGCTATAATGGCATTGTACCCCGACCCTACGGAGAATGCCATGCAGCAACTCATGACGAAGTTGAAGACCTTACAGGCTGTCTACGCTGATTCCAGCGAATTGGAGCTTGCCTTTGACAAGCTAATTGGTGGCAAGCTATCTGAGCAGCGTTTGAAGTTGGCGCGCTATGACCGCGACCTGGCGCAGTTTGAGCAACAGTATGGGATGAGTTCACCCGAATTCTATCGGCGATTCGAAAGTGGCGACTTGGGTGATGACATGGACTATTTCGAATGGAGCGGTCTGTGGGAATTGCGCCAGAAGTTGGCAGGCCAGATCCACAATCTCGAAAGGTCACTTGAATCGTGAGCGTCGAAGAGTATCTGGCAACGATTTTCGAAACTCAATTCACGAGTCCGAAGTCAAACCCATGACCAAAATCGCCATTTTCTCCGATACCCATGACAACGTCTGGAACCTGGCGGCGGCGCTGGAGCAGGCGCGGCGGCGCGGGGCCGAGGCGCTGCTGCACTGCGGCGACCTCTGCGCTCCGTTCGTCGTCCGGCAGCTGGCCGAGGGCTTCCACGGCCCCATCCACCTGGTCTTTGGCAACAACGATGGCGACGGCCGCCTGATCCAGACCGTGGCCAGCAAGTACAGCCAGGTGACGCACCACGGCATCTACACCGAGCTGGAGATCGGCGGCCGCCGCATCGCCATGATCCACTACCCCGAACCGGCGCTGCGCATCGCCCAGTCCGGCCAGTTCGACTTGGTGTGTTACGGCCACGACCACAAAAAGTATCACGCCCTCATTGGCGCCTGCCATCTCGCCAACCCCGGCGAGCTGATGGGCAAGGATAGCGCCCCCACCTGGGGGTTGTATGATGGCGATGCGAATACGTTCGAGTGGGTGATGGCGGGGGAAACGTGATGCGTGAAGTCCGGCCAGTCTGAGTTCACGTTTTAGGCTTCACGTTTCACGAGTTACGTTTCACGCCATCACAGCCGCTCAACCATATATAGTTCCCCCATCCCAAATCCCAGCTTGCGATAGTATTCCCGCGTGCCGATGGCGGAGATGACGGCCAGGGCGGGGTAGCCGGCCGCTCGGGCCAGATCGCGGGCGTGCTCGACCAGACGGCGGCCCAGCCCCAGGTGTTGGGCTTCGCCGGCGCTGCCGCTCCCCAGCCCCAACGCCGGGCCGTAGACGTGCAACTCGCGGATCATCGCCGCCTCCTGGATCTCGGCGATAGGCACAACGGCGGGCGAGTTGGGCAGCGAGAGGCGCAGGAATCCGGCCACTTTGTCATCGGGTGTGACGAAGCTGAGGAAAAGCTCGCGATTGATGTCGGTGTCGTAGCTCAGCACGTCCAATCGCAACTGCCCTGACGCCACCTCTTGGCCGCGCACCTCGCGGCAGCGCAAGCACTGGCAGACCATCCCCTGCTGGCGCATGTGCTCCTGCACCAGCTGGCGCAGGTTGGTTTTCTTGTTCCCGGCCACGATGTTGGGCGAGGGGATGTCGCGGAAGACGCGGTTGATGCGGCAGTAGCGGGGGACGTGCGTCTTGCAGCGGGCGATCAGCGCCACCAGGTCGGCTTCTTCGTAGGGCTGATACAGCCCCCGCTGATAATAGCCGTATAACTCGGTTTCTTTCAGCAGCGAATTGGGGTAGATCTTCAGTTCGTCCGGGCGGATGGCGGGGTCGCGCCACAGCCGCTGGAAATCTTCGTAATCCGAGGCGAGGGTGTCGCCGTAGAGGTTGGCCATCCAGTGTAGCACGATCTTGAAACCCGCCCCGCGCAACAGCCGCACCGCCTGGCGCATCTCGGCCACGGTGTGCCCGCGCTTGTTCAGGGCCAGGATGCGGTCGTCCAGGCTCTGCAGGCCCAGCTGCACCTTGGTCACGCCCAACTGCCGCAGGTGGATCACCTCGCGCGGGCTGATGGCGTCGGGCCGGGTCTCGATCACCAGGCCGACGTTGCGATGGGCGGCGCTCTCGTTCAGCTGCTGCGCCTCGGCCAGCGAAGCCGAATTACAGCCGTTCATGGCGTCCAGGCAGCGCTGCACGAACCAGGTCTGGTAGTCGCGGGGATAGGCCGACCACGTCCCGCCCAGGATCAGCAGCTCGATCTTGTCGGTGCTATGACCCACCTGCCGGAGGCTGTGCAGCCGGCTGGCGGTCTGGCGAAAGGGGTCGAATTCGTTCTGCAGGGCGCGCAACGAGCCGGGTTCGTCGGGCACATAGCTCTTGGGCATGCTGACGAAGGTGGGGCAGAAGATGCACTTGCCGGGGCAGGGATAGGGCCTGGTCAGCACCGTTACCGGGGCCACGCCCGAGCTGGTGCGCACCGGCTTCAGCCGCAAG
>CAYWPZ010000323.1:0-4517 GCA_964460135.1 uncultured Caldilineales bacterium
CTGGCATCGATACAGGCACGCGCGGGGTCGCCTACTTCGACGCCTTCGAGTCGCGGCGCGCCACCCTCATCGGGCCGTAGAAACAGTCAACAGTCAACAATCAACAATCAACAATCAACAATCAACAATCAACAATCAACAATCAACGGCCAACGGCCAACGGCCACTTGTCTACTTGTCTACCTGTTTCCTTGTCTACCTCCTCACTCTACCCCCCCCCACCTGACACAACAACCCCTTCAGATAGGCTCCCTCGGGAAAACTGAGCAGCACGGGATGGTCGGGGCCTTGCGACAAATGGGCGACGATGCGAGCCTCGCGTCCGGCATCCAGCGCCGCCCCGAACACGATCTTCTGAAACAGATCACGGTCGATTGCCCCCGAACAGGAGAAGGTGGCCAGCAGACCACCGGGCCGCAGTAATCGGCAGGCCAGCCAGTTGATGTCCTTGTAGCCGCGCGCGGCCCGCTCCACCTGCGCCGGGGCGGCGGCGAACTTGGGCGGGTCGAGGATGACGAGGTCGAACTGCCGGTTTTCGTCGCGCCAGCGGCGCAACTGCTCGAAGGCATCCGCCTCAAGATTGGTCCAGCGGTCGGGCGCGAAGTTATTGAGGGCAAGATTCCGGGCGGCCAGAGCCAGGGCTTCGGCGCTGCTATCCAGGTTGGTGACATGCCTCGCCCCGGCGGCAAGGGCGGCGACGGCAAAGGCGCCGGTATAGCTGAAGGCATTCAGCACCTCGGCGCCGGCGCAATAGGGCGCCAGCGCCTGCCGGTTGGCCGCCTGGTCGAGATAGAAGCCCGTCTTCTGGCCGCCGCACAGATCGACGAAGAAGCGCAGGCCGTTCTCGGCGATGACCACCGGCTCGCCTGGCTGCTGCCCCCAGGCCGTTCCGCCTGCCCGCGGCAGGCCCTCTTTTTGCCGCACGGGGTCGTCGCGTTCAGTGATGCTGGCCGGTTGCAGCAGCTCGACCAAGTGGGCGATGCTCTGCTCCTTGCGCGCTTCGGCCCCGGCGGTCAGGCTCTGCAACACCAGGTGGGGGCCGTACTGGTCGACGATCAGCCCCGGCAGACCGTCGCTTTCGGCAAAGACCAGACGGACCGCCTCGCGACCGGGCAGGAGTTGGCGGCGGCGTTCGATGCTGGCGGCCAGCCGCTGGCGCCAGAAGGCGGCGTCGATGACCTGCCCCTGCTCCCAGGCAAAGGCGCGGGCGCGGATCTGCGAGGCAGGACTATACTCGGCCCAGGCCAGCCAGCTGCCATCCGCCGCCATCACCTCCACCACCTGGCCTGGCCTCGGCCGGCCCTCAGCGCCGGCAATGGCGCCGCTGAACAGCCAGGGATGGCGCTGGCGCAGGGGCTTTTCTTTGCCGGGGTGCAGGATCAGGCGCGGCCTCATTGTTCCCAGCCCCATTCATCGATGGTGATGACGCTTGCTTCTTCATCAAGCCCGATCCTGATCTCCAGGGCGCGCTCATCGAAGCTGAACGGTTTCCAGACGCCATCGATCTTGACCGTTCCCTCTACCCAGCCATGGCTGCGCTCGCGAATGCGCAAGACATAGGGCGCCGGGTGTTTGTCGCGCGCCCACAGAATCAGAGGCTTCATGGCGGCCGATTATAGCAGACGTCTGCTCAACCCCGATCACGGCGATTTCGCTCCTGCCGGGACGATGCACCGCCGACGATGGCCGGCCCCGTCCATCATTACAGAAAGTTCACATTGCTTGATTCTTGTACGGGAGTTTGCTACAATTCGCCCGTAGTGCAAGCCCCATTTGGGGCCTTGCAGGCGTGTCCCCCCCTCGCCGGTTTGGGTTTCTTGGTCGAGTTCTGTGCCGTCATCTGCGCGTCAACGTTTGGTGATGAAGCCAATAACTTGTGATGGTGTCTTGCCACCGTTGGTTCGCCATGGCCGGTCTGGTTGCGGCCAGCCGACACGTCGTTCATCCATCCACACCACAGTCACACCTGTCTAGGAGGTCCTGATGTCTCGCTTGCACCGATCTCTACCGCTTGCGGCCGCTTTGGCCGGCCTGGTGCTGGCGCTCCTACTCTTGTTTAGCGCCAGCGCCCTCTCAGAGCCAGCGCCGCCGGCCGGGGTGGAACCTCAGCCCACCCTCGTCCCCGGCGGCTTGCTCTGGCTACCGTGGTCGGGGAACACCATCGTCATCAAGAAGCCCAGGTTCGACCTCGGCGACGCCCCTGATTCGACCAACAGCTTCGCCCCGGCGCCGATGACGGCCTACCCCAAGGGCGGGCCGCCGGGCGTGCTGGCCAAATACCCCACCGTCTTTACAGCCGGCTCGCCGCCCTTTGGCCCCAAGCATTTCAACACCACCTATCGCTACTACCTGGGGCCAGGCATCAGCGCCGAAGTGGAGGCCGACCTGGGCTGGGATTTCGACGTTGTCAACAACATTGCCCCGCTCGCCGACCTGCCCGACCAGGACAAGAGCGATGATGGCACCAACCCCAGCCCGCCCTTGCCGCACTGCGTCCCCACCACCATCACCTACACCGTGACGGTGGATCCGGGCACGCCGCCCACCGAAGCCTTCGTCAACGTCTGGTTCGACTGGAATCGCAACGGGCAGTGGGGCGAAACCCTGGACTGCCCCGGCGCTCTGAGCAAAGAATGGGCGGTGCAAAATCAGAACGTGATCTTGCCGGCGCCCGGCGTGTATGTCTTCACCACGCCTGCCTTCCTGCCCTTCCATCCCTCCAACGCCGTCTGTCTGTGGTGGCGCATCACCCTCAGCGATTCGCCCGCCGCGGCCAGCAGCAACGATGGCAGCGGCTCGGCCAACGGCTACCGCTGGGGCGAGACCGAGGACTACTACACCTGCGCCCAACCGCACGCGCCCCAACCCGACCTGGGCGACGCGCCCGACAGCACCAACAGCTTTAACAACACGATCATGACGGCCTATCCGGCCGGCGGTCCGCTGGGCACACCCGCCCGCTACCCCACCGTCTACAACCTCGGCTCGCCGCCGCACGGCCCCTTGCACGCCAACAGCGCCGGTCTGCAATACTACCTGGGGCCAGGCATCAGCCGCGAGCGCGAGGCCGACACCGGCCCCGACGCCGACCCCAGCAACAACATCCTGCCGCTGTTCGACGCCCCCAACCGCGACCTCAAAGACGATGGCATCCTCAACCGGCCCAGACTCGACCATTGCCAGCCTGTGCAGGTCGCCTATCAGGTGACGGTTCCCGCCGGCGCGCCCGCCAACCAGCAGGCCTACGTCAACCTCTGGTTCGATTGGGACCGCAGCGGGCATTGGGGCGGCGTCCACAATTGTGGGGCGCTGGCCGGGGCCAGTGAATGGGCGGTGCAGAACCAACTTGTCGCCCTGCCGGGTCCGGGCGTCTACAACTTCATCACCCCCGTCTTTTTGCCCTACAACCTGGAGTTCGACCGCTGTCTGTGGTGGCGCATCAGCCTGTCTGATACGCAAGCCAGCAATGACGATGGCCGCGGCCCGGCCGGCGGCTACAAACTGGGCGAGACCGAGGACTACTACGACTGCCCCGTCACCGATCCGACCCCCACCCCCACGCCCACCAAACAGGAACCACCCACCAACACCCCCACCGCCACCCCCCGACCCACCGCCACCCCCACCGCCACACCGGTCATCATCGAAGGCGAACCCGACTTGGGCGACGCCCCCGATAGCACCAACAGCTTCGCCGGCGCCGCCATGACGGCCTATCCTCTGGGCGGCCCGCCGGGCGTGGGCGCCAAGTTCCCCACCGTCTACACCATCGGCTCGCCGCCGCACGGCCCGCTCCACCGCAACTTCCCCACCCTGCGCTACTTCTTCGGCCCTGCCATCACCCGCGAGATGGAGGCCGATATCGGCCCCGACGCCGACCCTTCCAACAACATCCTCCCGCCGCCCGACCTCCCCAATCGCGACCTGGCCGACGACGGCAGCAACCCCAACCCCTTCCTGCCCCACTGCCAATTCACCCAGATCCCCTTCCAGGTGACGGTGCCCGCCGGCGCGCCCGCCAACCAGCAAGCCTTTGTCAACTTCTGGTATGACTACAACCGCAGTGGCGACTGGGGCCAGCAATTCGACTGCTCCGGCCTGCCGACGGCGGCGGATGAGTGGTCGGTCAAGAACTTCATCGTCAATCTTCCCGGGCCTGGCGTCTGGAACTTCAACACCCCGGCCTTCTTGCCCTGGAACCCGGCCAGCGGCAACATCCCCTGCCTGTGGTGGCGGATGACCCTAAGCGACATCCCTGCCACCGCCGCCGATGGCAGCGGCCCGGCCAGCGGCTACCACTATGGCGAAACCGAAGACTACTATTCGTGCGAGCAGATCCCGCCCACCGACACGCCCACCCCCACGCCGACGTGGACGCCAACCCCCACCCCCACCCGCACGCCGACTCCCACCCCCACTCCCACCCCCACTCCCACCCCCACCCCCACCCCCAACCCCACCCCCACCCCCACCCGCACCCCTAGCCCCACGCCAACATCGACGCCCACCCTCACCAG
>CAYWPZ010000324.1:0-4513 GCA_964460135.1 uncultured Caldilineales bacterium
GTCGATCTTCACCGCCCTGGTGCTCGGCTCGTTGGTCATCATCCTCACCGACCTGGCGGTGCTGAAGGCGCTGCGCGAGGATTTTGCCGGCGCCTTTCCACTCATGTGGCAGGCGGTGGCCACTGCCTACGGCTCGTTGTTCCAGGGTTCGATCGGGTCGATCTCGCAGATCGTCGCCGCCATCGGCAGTGGCGACGGCGCCGCCATTGCCAAATCGTTCTACCCCATCACCGACAGCCTGGTGACGGCGACCCCGCTTCTGCTCACGGGGCTGGCGGTGGCGGTCGGGTTCCGGGCAGGGCTGTTCAATATCGGCGTCGAGGGGCAGCTCTATGTCGGCGCGATCTGCGCCGTGTGGGTGGGCTTTGCCGTCAAGGGCTTGCCGGCCATCATTCACCTGCCCCTTGCCATCCTGGCCGGCGCGGCCGGCGGCGCTTTCTGGGCCTTCATCCCCGCCATCCTCAAGGCCAAGACCGGGGCGCATGAAGTCATCAACACGATCATGATGAACTACATCGCCTTCCGGCTCAGCGAATGGCTTCTGAGCGACAAGGGGCCGCTCAAGCGCCCCGAATCGGCCAACCCCGTCAGCCCGTTCATCGAAAAGTCGGCCGAGCTGCCGCGCTTCTTCCCCGACCCGATCCGTTTTCACCTGGGCTTCTTCGTGGCCATCGGCATGGCCTTGTTCGTCTACTGGTTCCTGTTCAAGACAACCTGGGGTTTCGAGGTGCGGACGGTGGGGCAGAACCCCGACGCCGCCCGCTACGCCGGCATGAGCATCACCCGCAACATCATCATTGCCATGTGTCTGTCGGGCGCGCTGGCAGGGCTGGCGGGGGCCAACGAGGTGTTGGGGGTCAATCACAACCTGGCCCTGGCGTTTTCCTCCGGCTACGGCTTCGATGGCATCGCCATTGCCTTGCTGGGCAAGAGCCATCCGCTGGGGGTGGTTCTGACGGGTCTGTTATTTGGTACCCTCCGCAGCGGCGCCACCCGGATGCAGAACATTGCCCGCATTCCGGTCGAGATCATCGACGTCATCCAGGCGTTGATCATCGCCTTCATTGCTGCGCCGGCCATCATCCGGGCCATCTACCGGCTGCGAACGAGCAGCGAAGGTCAGGGCGAAGTGTTCATGCGCGGATGGGGGAAGTAGCACCCGCTTGCCGGCGCCTGCGCTGCGGAAACGCAACCATGCAAGGAGTTTATGAATGACTACAACCACGGCAGTAGCAAAGAAATCGACGGCCATCAAGTCCTATGAGCGCCGCCATCGGCTCTACGGCGTCGTCTTTATTGCCATCGGCCTTCTCACCTATTGGTTGTTTGCAGCCGGCGTCGATTCCGGGTTGGTTTCCAGCTTTGGCCTCAACCTGGGGCCGGTCCCCGCCGACCAACGCCTGCCCGATTGGGTGCTGCCCTCGTACACGACCGTGCTCTTGCTGGCATTGGTGGCGGTCAGCATGGGGGCCTACGAGTTGGCGCGCGGCTTCGGCCGGGCGACCAATGTCCTGCTGGGGTTGATTATCCTCTTTTTCATTTTCTCCTTTCTGGTCTGGGCCACGCGCGACCAGTCGATCAACCTGGTGGGGATGCTGAAGGCGATGGTGCAGCGCGCCGTGCCGCTGACGATCGGCGCTCTGTCGGGCGTGCTTTGCGAACGGGCGGGGGTGGTCAACATCGCCATCGAGGGTATGTTCTTGACCGGGGCGATGGTGGGGGCGCTGGTGGGCAGCGTCAGCCACAACCTGTGGGTGGGGCTGATGGCGGCCATGCTGGCCAGTGCCCTGTTGGCCGGCGTCCACGCTGTGCTTTCCATCCACTACATGGTCGATCAGATCATCAGCGGCACGGTGATCAATATCTTTTCGGTCGGGATCACCAGTTTCATTTCCAGCAAGTTCCTGCAAGTATTTCAGGATTTGAATAGCCCCGGCACATTCAAGCCTTTCAAGCTGCCGGTGTTGGGCGAGATCCCCATCATCGGTCCCATCTTCTTCGAGGGCAATGTCTTTCTGTTCGGGATGTACATCCTGCTCATCGTCGTTCACGTCGGCCTGTTCTATACGCGCTGGGGTTTGCGCACACGGGCGGTGGGCGAGCATCCACGGGCAGCAGACACACTCGGCGTCAATGTCTTTCGCACCCGTTATCTCGCCGTCATTTTGGGCGGGCTGGTGGCCGGCTTCGGCGGGGCCTATTTCACGCTCGGCTCGGTGGGGCGCTTCGACGAAGTGATGACGGCCGGGCGCGGCTTCATCGCCCTGGCCGCCATGATCTTTGGCAAGTGGATGCCGTTCGGGGCCTTTGGCGCCGGCCTCATTTTCGGCTTTGCCGAATCGTTGCAGGGCAAACTGTCGATTCTGAAAGTGCCTATCCCCTCGCAGTTCCTGCTGATGGCGCCGTACATTGCCACCATGATCGCCCTGGCCGGGCTGATCGGGCGGGCGACGCCCCCGGCCGCGGATGGGAAACCGTATAGCAAGGATCACTGATGAAACCCCGCGATCGCGTCCTCGCCGCCATCCACCACGAAGAACCCGACCGCGTCCCCATCTGCATCGGCGTCAGCAATGCCACCGGCATGAAGATGAAGCCGTATCGCGATCTGAAGGCGCTGCTGGGGATCGAGGCCCCCGACAACTACATCTACGACTGGCCGGAACTGGGCACAGCGGCGCCGGATGAGGCAACGATGGCGCGGTTGCACAGCGATGTGCGCGGCGTGCTGGACCTGGAGCCGGCCCACATCCTGGCCCGCAGCCGAGCGCGGCCCGCCCACACGCCGTTCATCGATTCTTGGGGCAGTGGGCAGATCGAACTGACGGATGATGTCTGGTTCCCCGGCGTCCATCCCCTGGCCGACGCCTCCACCAGCGCCGAGATCGAAGCCTACCCCGGCTGGCCGGACATGAGCGACCCTAGCCGCGTCGCCCATGTGCGCGCCCAGGCCCAGAAGCTGCGCGATGAAGGCGAGTACGCCATCGTCGCCACACCCTGGCTGCTGTTCCCCTTCGAGCGCGCTCACGCCATGCAAGGGCTGGATCGCTTCATGATCCACATGGTCAACAATCGCGATTTTGCCTTTGCCCTGCTGCGCAAACTGACCGACATCTGCAAAGAGTTGATGGGCAACTTCCTGGCCGAATGCGGCGACCTGATCGACATCGTCAAGATCGGCGACGATTTGGGCACCCAGAGCGGGCTGATGATCTCGCCCAAGATGTATCGCCAGTATCTGGGGCCGCTGCACGCCGAATTCATCGCCTTCATCAAGGAGCGCACGCCGGCCAAGGTGCTGTTCCATACCGATGGCGATGTCATGGATCTGATCCCCGACTTCATCGAGATGGGCATCGACATCCTCAACCCGGTGCAGACCTCGGCCGGGCGGATGTCGAACCTGGCCGAGCTAAAACGGCGCTTTGGCCAGAATATGGTCTTCTGCGGCGCCATCGATACGCATCGCGTGCTGCCCTACGGTACGCCCGACGAGGTGCGCCAGGAAGTGCGCCGGGTGATGAACATCTTGGGGCCGGGCGGCGGCTACATGGTGGCCTCGGTGCATACGATCATGAACGATGTACCCGCCGAAAACATCCTGGCCATGGTGGATGCGGTGGAGGAGTTCGGGCGCTATCCGCTGGCAGTGTGATCCCTCAATTTCTGAACTGCTACATCAAGGTGCGAAGGGATCGAAGCGAACGCGAAGTCTCTTTTTTGTGCCGTTGCGTTCGACGAAATTCGAACACACGGCAGCAGGGTTTCAGTGGGGGAACAGAAACTCGCCGAGGATGAGGGCCAGCACCATCAGGCCAAAGAATAGTGGGAAGCAGACGAGCCAGGAGCGTTCATGGCGGCGGAACACGGCGACCAGGGCAACAACCCCGGCCGCAAGCCCGCACCCCAGCATGGTCAGGCCGTAGATGATCCGCAGGCCTCGTGCCAACGTCATCGCCTCGGATACTGGCACGAGTACGGCAACAAGAACCGCAAACACGACCGCCAGCGCCACGGCCCACCAACCAAGCCGCGTGCTGGGCCGGCTGAAGACGCGCTGCCACAGACTCTGCCTGGGCGCGCCTGCTGGCGAAATGGAACTTGCTCCCATCTCACACCTCCGCTACGAACTGGAGAGGGGGAATGATTCGATCAACGACCCATTCTCGCGCTTTTCGGCTGTGCTGTCAGTAATCTGCTGTTTTTGGAGAAGACCTGCTCGCACTTTTTGGCCAGGATGCAAGCCGGTGAGCAGGTGCGATGCGGCGACGCGCCCAAGATTGACGACCGCGGACAGTGTGGCTATAATGAAAAGGCTGCGGGTGTAGTTCAGCGGTAGAACGATAGCTTCCCAAGCTATATGTCGTCGGTTCGAGTCCGATCACCCGCTCTTTTTTGTGCGCTCGGAGAGGTCGCATAGTCGGCCTAGTGCGCCCGTCTCGAAAACGGGTAGGGTCCCAAAGGCCCTCGTGGGTTCGAATCCCACCCTCTCCGCCTCGTTTAGCGAGTAGAT
>CAYWPZ010000325.1:0-4510 GCA_964460135.1 uncultured Caldilineales bacterium
GTTCCAGCCGCTGAGGATGCGGCCGCTGAACTCAGGATGGGTCATGCTGATGCCGCTGTCCAGCACCGCCACCACCACGCCGGCGCCAAAACCGTCGTCCCAGGCGACGGGGGCGTTGATCATCTGCGGGCCGTAGACCTTGGTGGGGTCGTTGTAGTAGGGGTCGTTGGGGACGAAGCCGCCGCTGACGAGGCAATCCAGCGCCGCATAATCGACTTCGGCCAGCCGATTCAGGTCAGCCGCCATCGCCTTTGCCTGGCCGGGCAGCGAACGCAACACGTGGATGCGCAGCGGCGCGATCGTGCGGCTGCGCGCCAGACGCCGACCGGCAAGGATGGCGTCGAAGGCGCCGAGGCTGACCCCTGGCCGCAAACGCACGCTCAGGCGGTCGTCGGCGCAAGTCGGCGCCGGCTGGTTATGGGGCCACGGCCGGGGCGAGGGGGCAGTCGGGGACAAACCGAAAGCGAACGTCTCGCCGCCGCCCAGCTGCCCGCCAAAGACCGGCAGCGGCTGTTCCTGGGCCTCGCTGCCGCCTGGGCCGCCCGGCGGGGGCAGCACCTGCAACACGCGCCGGCCCGGCATCAGGCCAACGAGCACGAAGTTGCCCTGATCGTCGCTGAGAGCTTGCAGCAGAATCGGTTCGCCGGCATCGGCGGTGCCGTTGCCGTTGTAATCATCGATCACCCGGGCCAGACCGCCGGCAAGACCGGGTTCGCTGAGACCGTGCTCGCCATCCTGGTCGAAATCGGCGTAGATGACCCCGGTCAACGTACGGGGGATGACGTTGCCGAAATCAACCCTGGCCGGGCGGCCGGGCGTCACGGACACACTGGCGCTTTCAGCCGTCGTGTACTCGTATCCCTCCAGCGGCGGCTGGCTGATCACATAGTCGCCGGGCTTAAGGTCGTCGAAGTTGTAGCTGCCATCGGCCAGGGTCACGCTCGCACGCTCCTCGCCCTGGCCGTGCTTCTCTACCTCTTGCAGCACGACCGCAACGCCGCCAAGACCGCCCTCGCCGGCATCCTGGACGCCGTTGCCATTGGCGTCGAAGAAAACAACGCCGCCGATCTGCCCATCCGGCTTGGCCAGACCCGGACGGGATGCCGGCCAGAGGATCAGCAAGGCCGGCGCCAACAAAGCCATGATCAGTAGAGAACGCGCTCGTTTCATTGCAATTACCTCGCGGGGGAAGGGAAAATGAAACCAACGGACGACACGTGCCTTGGGTCAGAAGACGTGGACATGGCTGCCTGGTGGGATCGGCGATCCGAACGCACCCTGCCCTGACGGCATCATTCTACCCTACTTGCGCCCAACCTTGCAAATTGCTTACAGTTATTACAAGACCCTGGCGCGCCGAGGACGAAAAAGGGTGTGAATAACCGCCAAACACAAGAGAAATTCCGATTTCTTCCCAGTTTTGACGGCGTTAGCTTACACGTTTGTAAGCTAACTATCAGCATTGGCCGCTTGCGGTCTGGCTGCCCCCCCCCCCCAAAAAAAAGCAAAATAAACAGGGGCAGGCGACCCAACCGGCATCGCCCGCCCCTGTCTTCACGCCTCACGTTTCACGCCTCAATAGCCAAAAACCACCTCGGCGGCATCAATCTTGACATGTTCCTTGGCGCCAGTGTCATCATCCGAGTCGCGCACGTACAGGCGGATTTCGGTCACGGCCAGCTCGTTCAGGCTGGCGACACGCCAGAGATCGAGCACATAGGTGGCCTTGACGTCTTTGTTCCACAGCGTGGGAACCATCAGGCCCAGGCTGATCTCGCTGCCATCGGGCAGGCGCTGCATGGCTTCGAGCACGGCGCCGTTGTAGAAGGTGTGCACCTTGACCCGCAGCTGCGGCCGGAAGACGGTCATCAATGTCGGGAGCGCGCCGGGGCTCCATTTCTGCAAATAGACGGGGGCATCCTGATAGAAGTCCAGGGTGGCGCCTCCTTGTCGCAGGGTGTTGACGACCGAATTGCCGTCGTAGACGCCCTGCGACAGCCGGGCGACACTCGTCAGCCCGTAGCCCAGGCCGACGCCGTTGTTCAGCGCGTCGGCGAGCGCCTCGGCCCGGCGATACTCGCTCTTGGGCTGGGCGGCAGGGGGGTAAAGGATGGCGTCCAACTCGGCCTCGACCTGCTCGACCGTGGTCGACCGGGTCAGGGCTGGCAGGTTGACCGGCGTCTTGGGTAAGAGGCGGGCGCTGGCCAGATTCATCTCCAACGCCGCCAGCTGTTTGCGCGCCTTCTGCTCGTCGGTCTTGGCCCGACCACTGATAGCCTCGGCCACCCCCACCAGTTCGGGGAACACCGGGCTGTTCCATTCGGCGACCATCACGAACCAGGAAAGCTGGGCGGGCGAATAGCGGGGTGAGCCGCGCTGCTGAAATTCTTCTTTCCACTCGGCCACACGCAACGGCGCCACGTGAAGCGGATCGTAATAACCGATATCGACCCTGGCCTGTTGTCCTCCTACCAGGCTGAGATGGAGGGCTTCGGGGTCGCCGTTGGCCACCCATCCTGCCGGGATGGTGGCGTTATCGACGATGATTTCATAATTTCCTGCCTGCAGGCCGCTGAAGCCATACTCGCCCTGCGGGCCGGTTCTGATCTCGCCGACGATCTCGACCCCACCCGTGGCGTCCGGGATCCAATTCAGGTAGACCAAAACATCCGGCAGCCGGGCCTCGCCGTCGTCGATGATTTCGTCGCCGTCGGCGTCGTTCCACACTACGCCCGTCACGCTGGCCGGGTCAACCGTGGCGCTCAGCAGGCCGAGATCGAAGAAACGGGTGTTGCCGCCAACCTGACTACTGATCAGCGTCATCGGCGTTGTCTGTGGGCCGCTCTGCCCGCCGGGACGTTGCACCCGCAGCAGCCGCTCGCCGGGGAAAATGCCGGGGATGATGTAGGCGCCCTGATCGTCGCTGCTGCTAGAGCCAAGCACGGTCTGCGCGTCTGCTTCCAGCACCTCGACCACGGCCCCAGGCACACCCGCCTCGTTCAGATCCTGTTCGCCGTTGGCGTTGAGGTCATCGTAGATGATGCCGGCCACGGTCAGCGGCAGGGCGTCGCCAAAGTCCTGGCCCAGCACCACGACATTGCTCACGGCCACGGTGCGCGTGGCAGCGGTGGTGCTGATATAGCCGGGAGCGTCGGTCTCGCTGACGGTGTAGTCGCCGGCATTCAGCCCGCCGAAGGTGAAGAGGCCGTCGCCGCCGGTGACGAAGGACTGCTGATAGACGCCGCCATTGGTGGCGGCGTCGCGCGCGATCACGGTGGCGCCGGCGATCCCGGCCTCGCCGAGGTCGCGCAGGCCGTTGCCATTGCCATCGAAGTAGACGGCGCCGCTGATCGCGCCTGTGCCGGCCGGCGCCGCCGCAAATCCGGCGCTGACCACCGTCAGGGCCAACGCCAGCGTGAGCATGATTGCGAAAATGGTTCCGACCGAGAAACCGAGATCACGACTTCGTTGTCGCCGTAGCTGTCTCATAGCAACACTCCTGGGGAGGGGAAACACGGGGAGAGGGAAACGGGGGGAAGGGGCGGGCTTGAGGCGCGACTTCGGTCGTTGTCAACCCACGGCCCTGACCGAAGCCGCGCCACGAAACCAGATTCAGTTAAGGTGCAACCCGCACAGCCGAAACCACCGGCAGCTTGCGACCGCCGTTCTGGGCAAAAGCAATGTTCAGTGTGCCATCGCTGACGGTGGTGGTGTACACCTTGTCCAGGGCCACCGCCTTGCCCACCAAACCGTAGATGCTGAGCGAGTTCTCCACCACCACGCCCTCGATCGTGATTTGCATCACCCGGTCGGTCGACTTGGTGACCTCGAACTCGGCGAACTTGAGCGTGACCTGATAGGTGCCGTTGGGCACAGCGAAACGATACTCGCCCGGATTCTCACGCCACTTCTGGTAGAGCGGGTCATCGTTGGTGCCGGCCACAGCACTCGAGCTGGATTTGGCCGCGCCGCCGGTGTACCCCCAAACATTGTTCCAGGCCTGATCCGCCGCCCAGGTGTAGCCGCCGGTGTCGGTGTAGGCCACGCCGCCGCTGTTCACACGCTGGCCGCTGAAAGGCGCCGGCGTGGGGGTGGGGGTCGGCGTCGGCGTGTTGGTTGGCGTCGGCGTCGGCGTGTTGGTCGGGCAGAGGGGGCAGGGGGTGTTGGTGGGGGTCGGCGTCGGCGTCGGCGTCGGCGGCGTGGTTTCCAGCACTTCCAGGGCGGCGATCATGGGGTTGTAGCTGCCGCTGACCTTGTCGAACTGGATGTTGAGCTGCCCGTCCGTGACCGTGACCCCGGTGTAGGTCTTGTCCCAGGCCAGGTAGCGGCCCCCGGCCACCACGTAGATGTCAAGGCTGTTTTCCACCACCACGCCTTCGATCGTCACCCGCATCACCCGCGCCCCGGCGGCGCTGGCGGCCATCTCGGCCCAGCGCAGGCGCACATTGTAAGCGCCGCTGGGCACGGCGAAGATGTACTGGCCGATGCCCTCGCGATATTTCTGGTAGAG
>CAYWPZ010000326.1:0-958 GCA_964460135.1 uncultured Caldilineales bacterium
TTACGGACGACTACAAGGCGCTGCTCCGCGAAAACGGCAAGTTCAAACAGGTGCTCGCCGCCAACAACCTGCCGTACGAGATCCAAGATTATGACCGCGGGACTCAGCCCCCACCCCGCGGGCTGGAAGGCAAGGTGCTCGGATCCAAAAAGTTCAAAGGGCAGGAACGCGTGGAAATCAGCCTGGGTAAGGAGGACGGCATCGACGTCGGACACCGCCTGATGCTCTACCATTCCGGACTGGCCGACGGCAGCCGCTCGCAGCTTGTGACGGGCGGCGATTTCGTCGATTTAGGGCCGTTTGTGGTGGAGAAGTAGATCGGTAGGGGTAGACCGGGAAGGGGGTAGACCGGGAAGGGGGTAGACCGGTTTCTCGACTTGGTCTTCCGTTCTTCCGTTCTCCCGGCCTCCCGGTCTACGGATAAATCCCACGCACCTCGATGGCCTCGACCACGCGACCGATGGCCAGGGTGTAGGCGGCAGTGCGCATGTCGATCCGTTTCTCCAGGGCCGTGTCCCACACGGCATGGAAGTTTTCGATCATCAGGCGGCGTAGGCGCTCGTTGATTTCCGCCTCGGTCCAGAAGAAGCCCTGCAGGTCCTGCACCCATTCGAAATAGGAGACCGTGACGCCGCCGGCATTGCAGAGGATGTCGGGGACGAAGGTGGCGCCTTTGTCCAGGAGGATGGCTTCGCCCTCTGTGGTGCAAGGGCCGTTGGCGCCCTCGGCGATCAATTTGGCCTTGACATGGGGTGCAATCAGCTCGTCCACCACGCCCTCGAGCGCAGCGGGGATGAGGACATCGCACTGGCAGGTGAGCAATTCCTCGTTGCTGATGCGCTCGGATCGGGGGTAGTCGGAAATGGTGCCGTTTTCCTTCTGGTGGTGGAGGACATCGCGCACATTGAGACCGCGCTCGTTGAAGATGCCGCCGTTGACATCACTCAGGGCCACGATC
>CAYWPZ010000326.1:968-4508 GCA_964460135.1 uncultured Caldilineales bacterium
CAACCCTGTTCCCACATGCGCAGGGCCGCTACCGAACCGACATTGCCAAAGCCTTGCACTGCCACAGCCGTATCGGTAGGGGGCAGGTGCATGTGCTTCATCGCTTCGGTGGTGGTGACCATCACGCCGGTGCCGGTGGCCTCGATGCGCCCCTGCGAGCCGCCGATGCTGATCGGTTTGCCGGTGACGACGGCCGGCGTGCTGTAGCCGCGGTGCATGGAGTAGGTATCCATGATCCAGGCCATCACTTCGGGGTTGGTGCCCACGTCGGGCGCGGGCACGTCGCCTTCCGGGCTGATGAGGATGCTGATCTCGGTGGCATAGCGCCGGGTGAGGTGGCGAAGTTCGTTCTTGCTGAGTTGTTTGGGATCCACCTGCACCCCGCCTTTGGCTCCCCCATAGGGAAGGTTCATCAGCGCACATTTCCAGGTCATCCACATCGCCAGCGCCCGCACCTCGTCCAGGGTCACATCGGGGTGATAGCGGATACCGCCTTTGGTGGGGCCTTTGACCGTGTTGTGGTGCACACGATAGCCGGTGAACATCTGCACCCGGCCGCTGTCCATGATCACCGGAAAGTGGACGATCAACTCGCGTTTGGGCGTCATCAGATATTCGGCCAGGTCCTCTTTCAGGTCGAGATAGGCGATGGCCTTGTTGAACTGCGCCTTGGCGACATCCGAGGCGCTGTATCGCCGCTTCGTTGCGGTGGTAGTCATGTGTTCTTCCTCCTTGAAGAACGAAAAGGTATATTTGGACGATCAGGTTGTGCGATTGATGCGGAGAAGCCGCGGCGATAACGACGGATCTGCCTCAATCGCCACATGAATCGTTTGGGCGAAGGTCGTCGGTCATCCGCTGCCCAGCCTGCCCGGCAGCCAGCATCGTGAGTACATCGTGGCCGAGTTCCCACAGTGCTTCGACGCTTGGGAAAGGGAAGTTCTCGTTGGCACAAAGACGAGCCATAGGTTCTACGCGCTTTCGTGATCGATGATTAGTTGTTCGATATCCTCTCGCATCGAGAGGAGCCTCCGGTCACGGTTGCGCCGTCACGGCCATGTCCGGCGGCGTGATCTGCCACCAGCTGTTGCCGGGCTTGAGGGGGATGTCGTTGCCGTTGGCGTCGAGGAAGCGGAAGGGAGCAAAGCGTTCGGGACGAACCCACTTGCCCTCGTAGACCCGGCCATCGCGCAGGATTTTCACTGGGCCTTCGCCCCAAAGTTGGATCTCGACCGAGCAGTTGCGGCAGTTCTGGCCCTCGCCCTGGCGCACGTCGCCGTGCTCGATGATGAGGGTGACAACATGGGGGGCGCCGAGGACGACGATGTTGGCGGCGTTCACCTGCTCGCCGTTGGCCTGGTCGATATGCGCCTCGCCGCCGGCCCAACGGAACCAGCGCCCCGTGTTGGGGTCGTAGCGCCAGTTCACCGGCAAGATCGGGTAGGGGACAGTGAGGCTACTGGCAGGTGCGCCGCCGGCGGGGGGAGCTTCGGCAAAGACGCTCTGGAGGGTGGGGTCGGGCGGTGTATCCCAGCCGCGGGCTGCGGCTGTCCGGCGCAGCACGGTGGTGTCGGCAAAGAGGTTGTTGGGCGCTCCCCAGGTGCTGTCGCGGTAGTAGGAGGGGCCGTTGAGCGCTTGCTCGATGATCTGATCCTGAAGATCGGAGTTGTAGAGCTGGTCGCGCACGTCTTTGACGGCGCCGGAGAAGCCGAGGATGGCGTCGAAGATGACCGGCAGGTCGCGGTCGATCAGCCGGGCGCTGCGGATGGTGCCGACGCGGGGGGCATCCTGGCTGTGGAAGAGCGAGGTGTAGCGCGTGTAGCTGAATTCCACCCGGCTTTCGACGTTGATATCGGCCTTGTTCAGCCCTGCCTGGCGGGTGTGTGCGATTTCATCGTTCGAGATTTTGATCGCCAGCGGCCGGCGCTGGAGGATGGCCGGGTCGAGCCGCTGGCCGGTGAAGGGCGAGATGCCTGGATCGAGCGCCGGATTGATGACGTTTGGATCTGGCGTGGAGGTAGGGGTGGCGGTGGCAGTTGGGGTGGGTGTGTCTGTCCCGGCGGGCGTGGCGGTGGGGGTGGGTGTGGCGGTGGGAAGCGGGGTATGGGTGGGGACGGGTGTGGGGGTGGCCGCGGGTGTATCCGTGGCGAGCGGGGTGGGGGTGCGGGTGGGAGTGGGGGTGGGGGAGGGAGAGCCGCCGCAGGCCGTGATAAAAAGCGCCGTGACCACTGCCAGGGCGAGGATCACGACGCGGGTGAAGTGAGGCTGAGGGATGGGCGAATGGGAACGCATGGCTGTTGCGCTTGCCAGCTGTGAAAAGGGTTGAAGGCTGTGAACGCCGTGTGTCGGGCGTTGGCCTGGTCATTCTATGCCGGATGGCGGGGCGAGTCAAACACGCGCAGCGATGAGCGATTCGGGTGTCTACCGCCGGCCCCCCTGGCGCCGGGTTCCTTCCCTGCGTTCAGGACAGGCGCAATAGCGACCGCCGTAGCAGTACAGCCCTATCGTAGCATCTTCCCGCTGGCCGGTAATGCGCAAGCTGGCGGGGGCGGTTCCATAGGCCGTGCCCCGATACTCGCCCCATGGTTTGTTTGTACCCTAGTTCGCCCGTGCGCGTGCCGCTGCCATTCGCCGTCACGGCCGTGCTGCCCAGGCTTGCCCTGAGCGCAGCGGATGGGTGATCGCTCAGCAAGAACGAGACCGTCTCCGCCTCCTGCATCGCTGCCCACACCCCGCCCGCCTTGTAGTACTTGCTCTCGCACGTCATCACCATGTTGTTGAACGATCGATGATGTACTGCAATACCCATTTGTCCACCCGCTGCTGCCAGGTCGTTCCCTGGCAATACCAGTCGTGCAGGGCTGGCTCGAAATGGTAGCGCATACCGTTCGGCGCATAGACGTCTGCTGTCGTTGGCGAGGTCGGATCTCCCACCACCCGCCACTGCGGCGCCTCCTTGAAGGTGCGCTCGCCGCTGCCGCCGCTGATCTCGCTGAAGCCAGCGCCTTCGACGCGCATCGTTGGCGCCGAACCGTTTGCGGTGTCCCACGGCTTCCAATAGCGGAAACTATCGCTGGTCAGTTTCCAGCCCGTCCCCGTCACCGAGGCGTGGCCCAAATCTTCCCAGCGGCTGCTGAACTGCAAACCCACCTGCGGCGTCAGTCCGCCCGTCCCCGGCGGCGCTGCGATTGGATAGTCGTAACTGGCGCCACCGCTGAACAAATCGCTCTGCACGCCCCGGATCGATGGCATCACCTCGGGGGCGAAGTTGTTGCCTTCGGCTGTGGTCGAAAGGTGCGGAACCTCGGCCACAAGTGCGCTCTGCTCGCTGTCCCATTGTGTGGCGAGCATCTGCCACTCGCCGTTGACCTCGTCCAGCACGAGCAGCCGCTCCTGGCCTACGACCCCGCCGGCATCTCCGCCGTCAGCGCGGCCCCCGCCTCCGCCGCCTGCCCGCCCAGGTTCTTGACCGGCCAGACCAGCGCCACCATCTCGCCCGGCGCCGCCGCCTCGGGCGAGGCCGTCGCCGTCAGGCGCAGC
>CAYWPZ010000327.1:0-4499 GCA_964460135.1 uncultured Caldilineales bacterium
GGCGGGCGCTGCCTGTGCATACCTTGCCCCCAGCCCGAAATGCATCCCTCATAGCAACTTTTGACAAAGCCCAAACTCCCGGCGTATACTTGTCTTCCGTGGGCCGAAAGGCCCACACTTTTTGCTTTGCATCTGTCATCACGCCGCCGTCATCACCCCCCTTCTCTCTCACCTCACTCTGCTACGGCTCCCTAAGCCCCGCCCCACCTTGTGCGGCAGCGAGCGCCGTAGGGAAAGGACAGCCAACGAATGTACGCAGTCATCGAAACAGGCGGTAAACAGTACCGCGTCAGGGCAGGCGAACGCCTGGACATCGAACTCATCAAGCAGGCCGCCGGCGAGAGGGTCGAATTCGACCGCGTCTTGCTCGTCGGCGATGGCGACGCCATCCGCGTCGGCCAGCCCACCGTCGAGGGGGCCACGGTCACGGCCACCGTGCTCGGTAAGAGCAAAGGCCCCAAGGTCATCAATTTCAAGCACAGCGGCCGCACCACCCTGCGCCGCAAAACCGGACACCGGCAGCACTACACCCGCATCCGCATCGAAACTATCGGCGCCTGAGATCGACGCCAGCAAGCAAGGAATCCCGAAATGGCCCACAAGAAAGGTAGCGGCTCCAGCCGCAACGGTCGTGATAGCAACGCCCAACGCCTGGGCGTGAAACGTTTCGATGGCGAATTGGTTCCCGCCGGTTCCATCCTGGTTCGGCAGCGCGGCACCGCCATCTATCCCGGCGCCAACGTCGGCCTGGGCGATGACGACACCCTCTTCGCCCTCATTGCCGGTTACGTCAAATTCGAACATCATACCCGCACCCGCAAACGGGTGAGCGTCTATCCCGAGGCGGCGGCGTAACCCTGCCATCGTTTTCAGGTCTGCACCAGACCGGGGAGTCTGCCATGAAAGACACCATCCATCCCAAATACCACCCTAACGCCGTTGTGATCTGCGCCTGCGGCAACACCTGGACCACCGGCTCCACCCGCCCTGAGCTGCACACCGATGTCTGCTCGGCCTGCCATCCCTTCTTCACCGGCGAACAGCGCATCGTCGACACCGCCGGCCAGGTCGATCGCTTCATGAAGCGGCTGCGAGGCAAGGAAGAAGTCCGGGCCAAGGTACGCGCCGAGGCCGAGATCCGTGAGGCCGAGCGCGACGCCGCCCGCAAGGCCCGCGCCCGCGGCGACGACCCCGAACGGGCGGCCAAGAAAGCCCGCGCCAGCGTCCAGGCCAGCCTCGAGCAGGACTGAACCCACCCCACCACCCCCTCAGGCAGGAATCCCCCGGGATTCCTGCCTTTTGTTGCCAGTCGGAGGCTGCCATGCCCTACCGCCACCTTCGCCCCAGCAGCGGTTGGATCGAGGTCATCTGCGGCTCGATGTTTAGCGGCAAAACCGAGGAATTGCTGCGCCGGGTGCGTCGCGCCGCCATTGCCCAACAGGAAGTCCAGCTCTTCAAGCCGAGCGTCGATACACGCTATGGTCTCGACAACGTGACCTCGCACGATGGTCTGAAATGGCAGGCCATCGTGGTCGACAACTCGGCGGCTTTGTTCCAGGCAGTGGGCAAGGCCACAACCGTCGTCGCCATCGATGAGGTGCAGTTCTTCGATGACGGCATCATCGGCGTTTGCAGCGATCTGGCGCATCGCGGGCTGCGCGTCATCGTCGCCGGGCTGGATACCGATTTCCGCGGCGAGCCGTTCGGCCCCCTGCCCACGCTCATGGCCCAGGCCGAACAAGTGGACAAACTCCACGCCATCTGTATGCGCTGCGGCAGCGAGGCCAGCCGCACGCAACGGCTGATCGACGGTCTGCCGGCCTATTACGAGGATGCCGTCGTCATGATCGGCGCCAGCGAGAGCTACGAAGCCCGCTGCCGCGCCTGCCACGACGTCCCTCGCCGCAGCTGAGCCCCACCCAACACCCCCGTAGTGACGGCTTCAGCCGTTCAGTCGATCGAGCACGGCCTGCAAATCGGAGGGCAAGGGGCTGCTGAAATCAAGCTCGGCCCCATCGTTGGGGCGTCGGAACCGCAGCCGCTGGGCATGTAGGAAGTGGCGTTCCAGCCCAAAACGATCTCGGCGCCGGCCGTAGACAAGATCACCGACGATGGGGTGGCCCACCGAGGCAAAATGAACGCGTATCTGGTGGGTGCGGCCGGTGCGCGGATAGGCGGCTACCAGCGTCGCGCCCGGATAGACTGCCACGACTTCGTAATCGGTCACGGCCTCGCGACCGCCAACGGGCAGCACGGCCATGCGCTGGCGATGGTGGGGATGGCGGCCGATGGGGGCGTCGATGCGACCCCGGGGCGGTTCCAGATGCCCGGCAAGCAGGGCCAGGTAGGCCTTGGCGACGGTGCGATCCCCGAACTGAGCCTGCAAAAAGCGGTGGGAGCGGTCGTTCTTAGCGACCAGTAGCAGGCCGGAGGTGTCCTTGTCCAGCCGGTGAACGATGCCCGGCCGCTGCACGCCGCCCACGCCCTGAAGATCCGGACAGTGGTGGAGGATGGCATTGACCAGGGTGCCGGCAGGGTGGCCGGGCGCAGGATGGACCACCAGCCCCGCCGGTTTGTCGATCACAAGCAGGTCGCCGTCTTCGTAGAGGATGACGAGGGGGATGGCCTCGGGCGCAAGGATGCTCGGTGCTGGCGCGGGGCGGGTCAAGGCGACCCGATCTCCGGGCGCGAGATGATGGCTGGCTCGTGTCGGCCGGCCGTTGACCAACACCAACCCGTCCTCGATCCACCGCTGCACCGACGAACGCGATTGATCACCCAGCTGGCCGGCCAGCCACCTGTCCAGCCGCTCGGTGCTGTGGTCATTGATCAGGACTTGCTCAGCCACGTCCGCTCTGCCAACGACCCCTCCGGCGGTCAAGCGCCGGCATCGGCGCCCAGGTCAGGCGCATCGGCGCGTGTGGCCTGGTTGTCGCGGCGTTCATCGATCCACAACATGAGCACCAGAAGGATGACGCCCACCACCAGGGCGCTGTCGGCCAGGTTGAAGGCAGGGAAAGCGGCGGCATCATTGAGATGGAAGTGGAGGAAGTCGATCACCTGCCCATCGTAAACCAGACGATCCCACAAATTGCCCCCGGCGCCACCCAGCATCAGTCCCAGGGCTAGGTAGTGCCAGATTGGGGTAGAGACAGGGAGTCGGTAGCTGTAGAAGAGGATGGCGGCGGCGGCGAAAGCAGCGATGAGGGCAAATATCCCACCCCCGCCCCGGAACATGCCAAAGGCGACGCCGGTATTGGTGGTGTGGATGATACGGAAATAGGCGTCCAGAGCCGGGAACGGTGCCCAGGCGCCGTACAGATCGATGTTGTTCACCACCCAGAGCTTGGTCAGTCGGTCGAACAAGAGGACGACGATGCCAACGGCGATGACCAGGCTGAGAGAACGAGGTTTGGAATTCAAAGAGTTCTTCGCTTGTTGTTGGCAAAATGGAACTGGCCCTGCTCGTAAGCGCGGGGGCCGGCTGAAGCGGCGCCTGCCAGCTCGCGCTTGCGTTGGCAACTGAGACAGAAGCGGGCGTCGGGCAGGGCTTTGAGCCGGGCAAAATCGATCGGCTCGCCGCAGTTCTCGCAGAAACCGTAGGCATCGGTCGCCAGTTTTTTCAGGGCATGATCCACCCGATGAAGACGGCGTTCGGCGTTGCGCCTAAGGGTCAGGTCGCTGGCCTGTTCGAAGGCAGCGGTGGCGTCGTCGGCCAGGTGGTTGCCGGCGCCTATGTCATCATATTCCACTTCGGCGAAGTGGAGAAGGTCGGTCTGAAGCAATTGGCGCTCTTCTTCGAGCAGGCGACGCAATCGATCATCATCACGGGTCATCATCGGCCTCCATTGGCTTGATTCGGCCCGGGGGATAGGCAAGCCCATTGTACGCCGAGGGCGGCGATCTGCCAAAGCGGACCGTGCGCATGATTCAAGCATCCTGCGCCCGGCGCCGATGCGGCCATGGCGCCGGGCAAGAGGCGCAGGTCAGGCCGGCGCGAGAGCCGGGACGAAGGCCGGTCTGGCTTGGTTGACGCGAACGAACGGGGATCGCTCTTGCCGGCGCTGGCAAGACAGGCAGAGCCTGGCGTCGATCACGGCCTGCAAGCGCTCCAGATCGATGGCCTGGCCGCAGTCCTCGCAGAGGCCATAGACCCCGGCCTCGAGACGGGCGAGAGCATCGAGCGCCAGGGCCAGCAGGCGTTCGGTGTTTTGGCGCAGAGTGAGCTGCGTGGCCTGGTCGAAGGCGGCGCTGGCGTCATCGACCAGGGCGTGCCCGAAGCCGAGTTGCGCCATGCTCCAGGTTTCGAAATGGGCCAGTTCGGCTTCGAGCTGGCGGCGCCTTGATTCTAGATCTCGACGCAAAATGGCGATGTGGTGGTCGCTGAGCTTCATCGGCATCCTCCTGAAACGGGGGGGGCCGGTGTGATGGAGGGGAGCAACACGACCGGAGGGGGTTGGTGCTGGGGCCGGGTTTTTCTGCTCGTACTTCCCGGCCGT
>CAYWPZ010000328.1:0-4451 GCA_964460135.1 uncultured Caldilineales bacterium
GGCAGGCCCCCGCGCAGCCGCACGGCTTCCGCCGTCTCGACAAAGGAAAGGCCCGGCCGCACCGGGCTGGTGAGGAACAGCGCCAGCAGATGCCCCTCGCGAGTGGTGATCTCCATCCCCGGTATCACTTCCACCCGGTAGTCGGGCGCGATCTCGCACGCCGCCAGCGCCCCCGCCAGTGTATCGTGATCGGTGATGGCAATGACGTCCAGGTCGGTATGAGCAGAGGCATAGTGCAGGATGGCGCTGATGGTGGCAGTGCCATCGCTGTGGATCGAATGGATGTGCAGATCGGCGGCGCCCATCGGTGGATGTGAATAGCTAGAAAGAGGTATTGCAGCGACTCGGTGCTGCCTGTTATCATACGCTTGTGGGCTGGTTTTGTCTACCCCCTTGTTCGCACCGACGATGCGTCGCTTCTTTCTTCTCGCCCTGGTCATTCTGATGGCTTTTCCGGCTACTGCGCTGGCCGGCGGCCCCCCTTTACCCCCAACTGGCGTCTTCCAGGCCCCACCCACGCCCATCGTCGCGCCTTTGCCCACCCTCACGCCCACACCGCCCTCCTCTGCCCCGGTGGGGTTGGAGGCCGAAGTGCGCATCTCGCAAGTTTACCTGCCCTTCATTGGCGCTCGCACCCTCACTCGCGCCGCCCGCGCCACCCCCGCGCCGGCGGCCGTCACCGGCCAGGGACTCGCCCCCAGCTTCGATCTTCGCCCCGCCGCCACTCCGGTCCATGCCGACCCGCTGGCAGCCGGCTTCACCTATGTGATTAGGGCCGGGGATAGCGCCGAAAGCCTGGCCATTGCCTTTGGCCGCGATGTGAAGACGATGTCGTGCCTGCGCAAAGCCGATGGCTCGGCCGTGACCGCGCTCATCCCCGGCGATACGGTCATCGTCCCTGCCCTGGCCGACCTTTGCCACCAGGTGCGGCTGGGCGACACCCTGACGAAGATCGCCGCCTGGTATGGCGTCAATCTTGACAGCTTGACGGCGGGCGCCGAACCGACCCCCGGTCAGTTCCTGCTCATCGCCAACGCCCGCAGCCGCTATCGCGACCCCAATGAAGTCAAGGCGCCTCGCGCCCCGGCCGATTCCTGGCGCTTCGGCGACGGCAAGTTCATCTGGCCGGTCGAGCGCAGCCAGGTCTGGGTGAGCCAGGGCTTCCGGCACGGCAGGCACATGGCCATCGATCTGGCCACCAAGCCGGGGACGAGCGTGATGGCCGCCGATACCGGCGTGGTGATCGAAGCCGCCTGGAGCGACAACGGCTACGGCTACCACATCGTCATTGACCACGGCATCGACTACATCACCCTCTACGCTCATCTGAGCGAGTATTACGTCAAAAAGGGTGACGTCGTCAAGAAGGGCGATGTCATCGGCGTGGTCGGTTCCACCGGCAATTCCACCGGCCCGCACCTGCATTTCGAGGTCCGGGATTATGGCTATCTGGTCGATCCGCTGCTGGTGTTGCCGAGAGAATAGAATAGGGAACCGTTAGGGCGCCAGGGTCAGCCGATAGAGCGGGTCAGATTCCTCCACCTTCTGGCGTGAGAAGGACATGGGGATCATGTCGCCTTCGAGCCAGATGTGCATCAGGTTGTCGTAGAAGCGATGGCCGGGCAAACCCGACTGGCCGGGGGCATGGATGAAGAGCGAGCGATCCCAGTTGGCTACATCCACCACCATGCGAAACAGCGGGGCCACGGTGACGGTGCGGATGGGGAGCGCGTATTCGAGGCGCTGGTGATTGATGGTCGAGGCGCTGCCGCCCACAGGGAACGGCCCGCGGTTGAGCAGGCCGCGCAGGGGCCGCAGCACGCCCAGCGGGTGCCGCCAGAAGATCTGGTGCAGCCGGCCCCAATGCCAGCGCCGGGCATCCTCGCTGATCTCCTCCTTGAGCGTGATCACGGCCCGCTTGAGCGCCAGGGCGAGCACTTCCTCGCGGGTGCGGGGCCGGCCGGTGCTGCCCTCGCCGAACCACCAGTTTTGCTCATGCTCAAGGTGTTCGGCCAGCTTGACTGCGGCCTGCTGGCCGAAGGCGCCCCCGCCTAGCTCGCGCAGCCGAGGGATGCCGATGAAGTCGTTGGCGGTGGGGCCGAGCTTATCTGCAAAGACGATCTGCAGCAGATGGTGAAGCGCCATCTCGAAGACAAGGGCGGCGGTGCTGTCCGCATCCATGCGATAGTTCCATTCCAGCAGTGCTTTCTGCGCCCTCCGTTCCCAGGGGTCTTTGGGGTCGATGAGCGTGAAATAGGGGGCAATCGTCCGCCCCAGATGGGTGAAGGTGTCGAGCTGGTAGGTCTGGAAATCGCGCGTCGAGTGGCGGGGGCGGCTGTGCAGCAGTTCGGCGATGCGGCGGGCGCGAAAGCCCGGATAGGTGTCGGCGCCCCACCAATAAGGATAATCATCAGCGACGACGCGATGGTTGGCCGAGAGTAACTGCCCGTTGGCCGGGTTGTGGCTCTGCGGCATTTCGTCGGCGGGGATGAAGCCGGCCCACTCGTGGTCGGCGGTGAAACCGGGCGCTGGCGTCAGTCCCTGGCCGCGGGCGCGGATCGGCGTCTTGCCGGCGGTCAGCAGCCCGATCTCGCCTGTACGGTCGGCGTAGACCAGGGTGAGGGCCGGGGTGAGGTGGTCGGCGGCGGCGCGGCGGAAATCCTCCCAGTTTGTTGCTCTCCCCAGTTCCAGCAGGGCGTTCAGACTGGCGCCCGGCTCGGCCCCCACCCAGCGCAGGGCCAGGGGCGGGTAGTTCGACTCGTGCTCGGCCAGCAGGTCGGTGATGATGGGGCCGTGCCGGGTGATGGTAACGCGCTGCCGAACCGGCTGGCGGCGCCCGCGCACGTTGATCTCTTCCTCCCAGCTTTGCGCTTCCTCCCAGGTATCGCCGAATTGAAAGCGGGTGGGGTGGTGGGGATGGGGCTTCTCGACATAGAGATCGGCGGCGTCGGGTAGGGCGGCAGTCGCACCCCAAGCGATGTGGTCGTTGTGGCCGAGGAGGATGCCGGGCAGCCCGGGGATGCCGGCGCCGATTAGTCGCACGGCTTCGCCATCCCGCCCGTTTGTTGCTTCCAGATGGATGAGATGCCACAACCCCGGCATACTGACCGACAAGTGCGGGTCGTTGGCCAACAGCGGCTGTCCGGTGATGCTGTGGGCGCCGCTGACGACCCAATTGTTGCTACCCTGGCCCGGCGCGGTGATGCCGATGTAGCTCTGCATCTGGCGATAGGCTTCGAGCAGCCGTTGGCTCAGGCCGCTGGCGGTCGCGCCGGGGAGGATGGTGGGGCTGTCGTGCGGGTAATCGGGCAGGAGTTCGGCCGCGCGCTCGGCGCCCAAGCGCACGTAGAAGCCCAGTCGCGTCAGCTCTTCCTGCCAGTTGCCGCTGAGCGCCCATCCCAGTAGCAGGCTGACGCCCAGTGAATCGGCCAGTGTCCACGGCTCTGGCTTCAGGCCCAGCAGGGCGAACTCAAGCGGTAAACGGCGACCGTAACGACCCAGATAGGCGTTGATCCCGGCTGTATAGCGTTCCAACACGGCGCGGGCGTCGTCGTTCAGATGCTCGATTTGGGCCTCGGCCAGGCGATGGAAGCCGATGATGCGGGCCAGGCGGTCGATGGCCAGCCCTTCCTCGCCGACGCCTTCGCTGATGCGCCCGGCCGCCACCCGTCGCGTTTGCTCCATCTGCCAGAGCCGATCCTGGGCGTGGACGAAGCCCTGGGCGAACCAGAGATCGGCTTCGGCGTTGGCGTAGAGGTGGGGCACACCCCAGCGGTCGCGCAGCACCTCCACCGGCGCAGCCAGGCCGGGGGTGTTCAGGCGACCTTCGAGTCGGGGATGCGGGCGATAGACCAGCGCCCAGTAGAGCAGCAGGAAAGCGGCCGCCAGCAGGATGATCAGCAGGCTAAGGAGGATGGCAAAGGTGAGAGTCATGGCGGGGAGCGGGGAGCGTCGATGGGACTGTGTTGTGGAGTCTAGCCGGGCGACAGGAGGCGGTCAAGTCTGAAGTTCATGAACAGTAGGGTGGGTGGCTGGGCGGATGGGGGGGGGCGCTGAAATGCACCCCGGCAGGCCGATATTGGACAACCGCGGCCAGGCAGGGCAAAATGAGTTGGGCCTGTCGATGTGGCCGCCGCCTCCATCCCACCCGCTCACCTTCTGCCCGCCCATGTCCATCACCCGCACCATCCAGCCGCCCCGCGGCGCCGAGCTGACATGTAAGAACTGGCTGATCGAGGCCGCCTATCGCCTGATCCAGCACAACCTGGCCCCTGATGTGGCCTGGGACCCCGGCCACCTCATCGTCTACGGTGGGCGGGGCAAGGCAGCGCGCAATTGGGAGTGCTTCGACGCCATCCTGGCCAGCTTGCGCGCTCTGGAAGCCGACGAAACCCTCCTCGTGCAGTCGGGCAAGCCGGTGGCCGTCTTCCGCACCCACGAAGACGCCCCGC
>CAYWPZ010000329.1:0-4325 GCA_964460135.1 uncultured Caldilineales bacterium
GGTACCGGAAACCTGCTGAAGCAGGTTGCGGTGATGGGGGCGTCGGCCGCGCCGGATCAGTCCGCTTCAGCGGACTTAGTCTTACCAGCCTGGCAATTCATTGCCAGATCCATCTATACCGCCTTCATCCGCCCCCCTCCATCACCGCGGTATCCTCCTCTGTCAGTTCATACAGCTCATATACCATCCGGTCGATCTGCCGGTCCGTCATCTCGATCCGCCGCTGGAGTGCGGCCTTCTCGTGGGGGACGCCCTCCACCGCCAGCCGCTGGTGCAGGTTGTATTCGATAAACGAAAAGAGGGCCACGCGATGAACGAAAAGAGGGCCACATCGGTGGGTTTGGTGAAGTCGATCGTGCGAATGGGGAGTTGTTCGATGAAGCGTTTTCCATAGGACCAATACTCACCCCCAAAAGGACTGCTGATCCGGTGAAGTAGTGCGTCCAATGCCTTTGCGCTAAGAAGTCCCTTGATCTACGACAGATACCAGTCCCCCGCCTGCACTTCCGCCTGCATCGACATGATGCGCCCCGTCGAGGCTTTGTCGCTCCGGTCGGGTCGCGTCCGGCAGTCGTAGACCGAGAACTCCTCGAAATCGGTCAGGATCGAGAGCGGCAGCTTGGCGCTCCAGGCATAGCGGCGGAGCTGGTAGGCCGGCTCGATGTCGTGGGTGATGTTCACCGCCGGCTTCTTGGCCTCGACGAAGAACTTGCGCTCTTTGCCGATGCAAAAAGAGCAGTCCGGCGCCTTGGCCGCGCCGCCGGCCATCACTTTGTCCTCGTGGACAACCTCCTTGTACTGCTCGGCGAAGCCCTGGGCATTGTTCACATCCCAGCCGAGCGCGGCAAAGAAAGGATCGATGAACTGATGGCGCACGGCGGTCTCGCTGAAGGCCCCGGAACGATACTGCTCGCGGTTGCGCTCGAAAAGTCGACAAGCTGGAGGATCTCGGCTGGTGCAGGCATCGGCGGCTCTTGGTTGTGGCGGCGTGGCGCGGGATCGGAGCAGAACAGGGGGGCCAGGCGCGGCGGGGCGGGCGAAACCGGGCGGCCGGGAGCAAGGCGGCTCTAGCTGACGCCGGCCGCCGTCCCCTCCTGCGGCAGAAAACGCAGGTAGGTGGTGGTGGCAGCCGACAAGTCGGAGTAGTACCCGCGGTAGGATGCAGGCAAGAGGGCCGCAATCTGATACATGATTTCATCCACCATCTGCTGGCGCACCTCTTTGGTCACCTTCGCCTCGCCAGCAACGAGATAGAACGGCCTGCCGACGACCAGATAGATGTCGGTGCGGCGCAGGCGCCTGAGGTTGCTGCGCACCGCTTCGCCGCCATAGTGCGCTGCTGGCAGGATCGGCGCCTTGCTCAGCAAGCCCAACATCGCCACGCCATGATGCCCCTGGATCAGCTTGCCATCATGGGTGCGGGTTCCTTCCGGCGCGATGCCCAACAGATAGCGCGACTTCAGGGCCGCCAGCGCCTGCTTCAGGGCCGCCCTATCCACCTCGCCGCGGCGCAAGGGGATGGCGTCGATCAGGTCGAATATCGTGCGCAGCAGCGGGTTGTCCCACGATTCCACCTTGACCAGGCCGGTCATTGGACGGGGGAGCGAGGCGGTGTAGATGACGGGGATATCGAACCAATTGATGTGATTGACAGCCACCACCAGCGGCCCCTGCGCCGGCAGACGCTCGACCTCCTCATCATGCACCTTGAACAGGAGCCTGATAAAAATCCTCACCAGCCCGACAAGCAGGCCGTGGGCAAGCCGTTTGGCGACGCTGCGTCGCCATTGGCCCGGCAGATACTCTGCGGTTTCGACAAAATCGCGTCCTTTTCTGGCGTTCATGGCTTCGGTTCCGCTGCGGCGCACGCTGGCTTTACCCACCTCACTGCCAAACATGGGTTCCGCCATCGTCTACGGTTGATCGTCAGTTGCAAAGGCAGCGCCTTCAGTTTGGCGTCAGGCGCATCGTGCTTGCAGTTCGTCGGGATGGTACTGCCGCCAGCAAGAGATTGCAAGCTGTCGCCGTATGGCGGCGGTGTCTTGCGAGGGGCGACTGTTTGCTGCTCGCCCTGGCTTGGGCTACACTGCGCCGCGAACCACCACAAACCGCCCACCTCGCTGTCAGAAAACCATGCCTCGCGCCAGCAATGCCACCCCACCCCCACCCGTCATCGACCTAGACGACCCTGCGCTCTACCTGAATCGGGAACTGACCTGGTTGCAGTTCAACGCCCGTGTGCTCGAGGAAGCGTTGGACGTCACGCACCCCCTGCTCGAGCGCGTCAAATTTCATTCCATTTTCTGCAGCAACCTCGATGAGTTCTTTATGATCCGCGTCTCGGGCTTGCGCGAACAGTTGGCCGGCGGCGCCTACGAAGCCCCGCCCGACCGCATGTCGCCATCCGAGCAGCTGGTGGCCATCCGTCGCGAATTGGAGCCGATGCTGGCCCGCCAGGTTCAGAACTGGACACATGAACTCCTGCCCCAGCTGCGTGTCCATGGCATCCATGTCTTGCACTATCGCGAGCTGAAGGGCAAGCAGCGCCAGCTGCTGCGCAACTACTTCATCAAAGAGGTCTTCCCCGCCCTGACCCCGCTGGCCTTCGACCCTGGCCACCCCTTCCCCCACATTTCCAACCTGAGCCTGAACCTGGCCGTGGTCATTGGCGACCCGGTCAAAGGCGAGCGTTTTGCCCGTCTCAAGGCCCCCTTGGACGTTTTCCCCCGCCTCATTCGCATCCCCAGCGAAGAGCGCGCCGAGGCCGTGCAGGATCTGGGCCTGACCGATGTGCGGGCGAACAATTTCGTCTGGATCGAGGAGGTGATGGCGGCCAACCTCGACCTGCTCTTCCCCGGCCTGGAGATCAAAGCCGCCTATCCCTTCCGCGTTACCCGCGACGCCGACATCGAAATCGAGGAGGATGAAGCCTCGGATCTGTTAGACGCCATCGAGACCGGCGTCGGCCGGCGTTTCTTTGGCAAGGCCGTGCGCCTGGAAGTGGATGCCGCCATGCCCGATCGCTTTCGCGATATCCTGGTCGAGAACATGGAACTACAGCCCTACCAGGTCTACACCCTCGATGGCCCGCTGGGGATGGCCGACCTGATGGATCTGATGCGCATCGACCGGCCCGACCTCAAGGATCAATCCTTTGCGGCCTCTACGCCTCAGGCGCTGACCGGCGGCGAAGACGTCTTCTCGGTCATGCGTCGCCGCAACCTCCTGCTTTACCATCCCTACGACAGCTTCAGCCCGGTGGTGGACCTGCTGCGAGCGGCGGCGCGCGACCCCAACGTCCTCGCCATCAAGCAGACGCTCTACCGCGTGGGCAAGAATGCGCCGGTGGTGCAGGCGCTGAAAGAGGCGCGCGAGAACGGAAAACAGGTGGCTGTGCTGGTCGAGTTGAAAGCGCGTTTCGATGAGGAGAACAACATCGTCTGGGCCAGATCCTTGGAGCGGGCGGGGGTGCATGTGGTCTACGGGCTGGTGGGCCTGAAGACGCACAGCAAGATTCTGATGGTGGTGCGCCGCGAGCCGCAAGGCATCGTCCGCTATGTCCACATGAGCAGCGGCAACTACAACGCCGTCAGCGCCCGCATCTACACCGACATCGGCTACTTTACCACCGACCCCGACATCGGCGCCGATGTCTCGGACCTGTTCAACGCCCTGACCGGCTACTCGGCCAAGCAGGACTACCGCAAGCTCCTGGTTGCCCCCGGCTCCATGCGCCGCGAGATCATCCGCCGCATCCACCGCGAAATCGAACGCCAGCGCGGGCATGGCGATGGCTATCTGGCCTTCAAGATGAATCAGCTGGTGGACAAGGACTGCATTCGCGCCCTCTACGAAGCCTCGCAGGCCGGGGTCAAGATCGACCTGCAAGTGCGCGGCATCTGCTGTCTGCGGCCTGGCGTGCCCGGCGTCAGCGAGACCATCACCGTCACCAGCATCGTCGGGCGTTTTCTCGAACACGCCCGCATCTACTACTTCTGCAATGGCGGCGAGGACGAGTATTTCATCGGCAGCGCCGACCTGATGCCGCGCAACCTCGATCGCCGCGTCGAGCAGCTCTTCCCGGTGGATGACCCGCAGCTCAAAGAGGCGCTGCGGCAGATCCTCGACATCCAGCTACGCGACAACGTGAAATCGCGCCGCATGCACGCCGATGGCAGCTACACGCGCATCCACCCCCAGCCCGGCGACGAGCTCCTCAACTCGCAGCAATGGCTGATCGACCATCGGGGCTTCTGGAACCGAGGCGACTGAGCTAAACTAAAGTCACTTCGGGATCAGAAGTTTTGGCAATGACGATAGACCAT